>DZBX01000132.1 GCA_022730075.1 Rhodanobacter sp.
AACCGCACGCACGGTTCGGAGGGCGGGGAGGTGATGAGCCTTCCCGACCCCTATCAAGCAGCGCGGGGATGGCGAGTCAAAATGGCCGGGCCGTTCCTGCGCGGGGATGACGAGCAGTGGGAGCGCGGATATGGCGAGCCGATCGGGCAGCACGACGGTGGCGGGCAGGGCCAGGCACATGGTTCAGCGCGCGGCGGCGCGGCGCAGATACCCGGCGTGCAGCGCGGCCACGCGGGTCTGCAAGTCGGCATGCGTGCCGCGATTGTCGATCACGTCATGGGCCAGCGCCAGGCGCGCGGCGCGATCGGCCTGCGCCGCGAGCATGGCATCGGCCAGCGCCGCGTCGATGCCGTCGCGCTGCAGCAAGCGCGCGCGCTGCAGCGTCGCGGGCGCATCCACCACCAGCACGCGATCAAGCCAGTCGTAGGCGGGCCAGGTTTCGCGCAGCAGCGGGATCGCCAGCAGCGCGTAGGGCGCATCGAGTGCCTGCAGATGCTCGCGCAGCCAGACGCGCACGCGCGGGTGCACGATGGCCTCCAGCGCGCGCCGCGCTTTGGCATCGGTGAACACCTGGCGGCGCAGCGCGGCGCGATCCAGGCTGCCGTCGCCGCGCAGCACGTCCGCGCCGAAGCGTTCGATCACGGCGTCCAGTCCGGCGCTGCCGGGCGCCAGCACCACGCGCGCGGCGTGATCGGCATCCAGTACCGGCACGCCCAGCGCGGCAAAAGCCTCCGCCACGCTGCTCTTGCCCGCGGCGATCCCGCCGGTCAGGCCCACGGACCAGGGGCGTGTCGGCGCCTGCGCGCTGCGCTCAACCATGCATGAAAAAACCCAGATACCAGTGCGTCAGCGGCGCACCCGCCAGCAGCCAGATCCAGCCGGCGATGGCCAGATACGGCCCGAACGGGATCGGCACGCCATGACCTTTGCGGCTGAGCGCCAGATACGCGGAGCCGATCACCGCGCCGACCAGGGACGAGATCAGCACGATCGGCAGCAGCGCCCACGCGCCCATCCACGCGCCCAGCGCGGCGAGCAGCTTGAAATCGCCATAACCCATGCCTTCCTTGCCGGTGAGCAGCTTGAACACCCAGTACACGCTCCACAGCGCCAGATAGCCCAGCGCCGCGCCGAGGATCGCCTGCACCGGATCCACGAACACCGGCAGCAGCGCCAGCAGCAGGCCCAGCCACAGCAGCGGCAGGGTCAATTGATCGGGCAGCAGTTGCGTGCGCAGGTCGATGCCGGAGGCCGCGATCAGCACCCAGGTCAACACCAGCGCGGCCGCGCCCTGGGCATTGGCGCCGAAGTGCCAGATGGCCACTGCGCTGAGCACGCCGCTGAGCAATTCGACCAGCGGATACTGGATGGAGATCGGCGCCTTGCAGTAACGGCAGCGCCCGCGCAGCAGCAGCCACGACAGCAGCGGAATGTTGTCCCAGGCGGCGAGGCGATGTTTGCAGTGCGGGCAATGCGATGGCTCGCGCACGATGCCGGGCGGGGCGGAGGGTTCCACTGCGGCCACGGGCTCGGCTTCGCCGCCTGCTTCGGCGAGAATCGCCGTGGCCTCGCGGCGCCAGCCGTGCAACAGGCGTTCCGGCAGGCGCAGGATCACCACGTTGAGGAAACTGCCGACCAGCAGCCCGAGCACGCCGGCGGCAACAATCCAGTACACGGTAGGCAGGGTGCTGAACAGGCTCATGCGCAGGCTCCAAAAACGCGGGCCCGCGCGCGGCGGGCCCGGAAGGCTTGGGTGGGACGGCGGATCAGAACGTGCCGGCCAGCTTGAAGATGGGCAGGTACAGGCCGATCACCATGCCGCCGACGAGGATGCCGATGATCACCATGATCAGCGGCTCCAGCAGCGTGCTCAGGGTATCGACGGCGTTGTTCACTTCTTCCTCGTAGAACTCGGCGATCTTGTACAGCATGGTGTCCAGCGCGCCGGACTCCTCGCCGATGGCGGTCATCTGCACCACCATGTTCGGAAACAGGTCGGTCTGGCGCATGGCCAGTTCCAGCTTGTGGCCCACCGAGATGTCCTCGCGCATCTGCCGCACCGCGTTGCCGTAGACCACGCTGCCGGTGGCGCCGGCGACGGCATCCAGCGCCTCGACCAGCGGCACGCCGGCCTTGAAGGTGACGCCCAGCGTGCGCGCGAAGCGCGCGATCGCCGACTCGCGCAGGATATTGCCGATGATCGGGATCTTCAGCGACAGGCGATCCAGTGTCTGCGCGAAGGTCGTCGAACGCTTGTACAGCATCACCAGCCCGACAATGATCGCGATCAGGGCGATCAGGATGAAGATGCCGTTGCTCTTCACGAAATCCGAGGCGTTGATGATCATCTGCGTGAACGCCGGCATGGCCGCGCCGGCGTCCTTGAACACCTTGGAAAACACCGGCACCACGAAGATCAGCAGCACCAGGCTGACGATGACCGCCACCGACAGCACCATGGCCGGATAGAACATGGCTTTCTTGATCTTGGACTTCATCGCCTCCATGCGTTCCTTGTAGGTGGCGACCGTGTCCAGCACGGTGTCGAGCACGCCGGCCGCCTCGCCGGCCTTGACCAGGTTGCAATACAGCTCGTCGAACTGCACCGGGTGCTGCGCCAGCGCCTCGTGCAGCGACAGGCCGCCTTCCAGCGAGGTCTTGATGTCGGTGAGCAGGTTCTTCATGCGCACGTTGCGCTGGCCGCCGGCGATGATCTCGAAGGCCTGCACCATGGGCACGCCGGATTTCATCATCGTCGCGATCTGGCGACTGAAGATGGAAATGTCGCGCGGCTTGATGCTGCTGCCGGCGGCGCCGAACAGCGGCTTGGCCTTTTCCTTCACCGTCTGCGGGTTCATGCCCTGGCGGCGCAGCTCGGCCTTGACCAGGCTGGCATTTTTCGACGGCATCTCGCCGCGCATCTTCTGGCCGCGCTTGTCCAGCGCGATCCAGGTGTAAGTAGTCAGGCGCGAGATTTCGGCGCGTGCTGCGCCCGTGTCCTGGCGTTTCTTGGCGGTCGCTGCGATGGCCATTGGTGGTCCCCTCAGTCCTTGGTCACGCGGTTGATTTCGGCGAGGCTGGTGACCCCGTTGATGACTTTGACCAGCGCCGAGCCGCGCAGGTCGCGCACGCCACTGGCCTTGGCCGCGGCGGCGATCTGCAAGGCGTTGCCGCCTTCCAGCACGATGCGCTGGATTTCCTCGGTCATCGGCATCACCTGGTAGATGCCGGTGCGGCCCTTGTAGCCTTCGTTGCAATGCGGGCAGCCCACCGCGTCGTACAGGGTGATGCGCCCAGCTTCGATGTCGGCGATCTGCGCGTCGCTGAAGCCCTCGGCCTTGAGCGCGCCCGGTGGCAGCGGCGCCATCGGTTTCTTGCAGTCATGCAGACGCCGCGCCAGACGTTGCGCGATCACCAGCAGCACCGCCGAGGTGATGTTGTAGGGCGCGATGCCCATGTTCATCAGGCGCGCGATGGTCAGCGGCGCGTCGTTGGTGTGCAGGGTCGAGAGCACAAGATGCCCGGTCTGCGCCGCCTTGATGCCGATCTCGGCGGTCTCGGTGTCGCGAATCTCGCCGACCATGATCACGTCGGGGTCCTGGCGCAGGAACGAGCGCAAGGCCTTGGCGAAGGTCATGCCTTTCTTTTCGTTCACCTGCACCTGATTGATGCCGGGCAGGCGGATTTCCACCGGGTCCTCGGCCGCCGAGATGTTGCGCCCCTCGGTGTTGAGGATGTTGAGCGCGGTGTACAGCGACACGGTCTTGCCCGAACCGGTGGGGCCGGTCACCAGCACCATGCCGTGGGGCTTGTGGATGGCGCCGAGAAATTCCTGGCGCTGATCGTCCTCGTAGCCAAGTTTCTCGATGCCCAGCTTGGCCGCGCCGCCATCGAGGATGCGCAGCACGATTTTCTCGCCGGCCAGGATCGGCAGCGAGCTGACGCGGAAATCCATCGAGCGGCCCTTGCCGATGCTCAGCTTCATGCGCCCGTCCTGCGGCACGCGGCGCTCGGCGATGTCGAGCTGCGCCATCACCTTGAGGCGCGCCGAGATGCGCGGGGTGAGCTGCACCGGCGGGTTGGACACGGTGCGCAGCACGCCGTCGATGCGGTAACGCACGCGATAGAACTTCTCGTAGGGCTCGAAGTGGATGTCCGAGGCGCCGCGACGGATGGCATCGAGCAGGATCTTGTTGACGTACTTGACGATCGGCGCTTCGTCGCCGGGCGCGGCGTTGGCCGCGGCCTCGTCCTGCGCGGCGCCGGCCTCGCCCTCCAGGGTCAGCGCATCGAGATCGTCGTCGCCATCGAGGCCGCTGATGGTGGTGGCGGCGCTCTGCAGGGCCGCGTCGATGGCGGCCTCCAGCACGGCATCGTTGACCAGCACCGCCTCGACGATCATGTTCGAGTGGAACTTGATCTCGTCGATGGCATGCGAATTGGCCGGGTCGCCGGTGCCCAGCGTGAGGCGGTTGCCGCGCTTGAACAGCGGCAGCACGCGGTGCTTGCGCAGCAAGTCCTCGCTGACCAGCTTGATCGGCACCTGGCCGAGGTCGACGGCGTCGAGATCGAGCACCGGTACGCCGAATTCGGCCGACAGCGCGTGCATCACGCGCTGCGCATCGACCAGGGCGTTCTGCACCAGATGCCGCGCCAGTGGCATGCGCGCGCTGACCGCATCCTGCACCGCGCCGCGCGCATCGGCCTCGCTCAGCGCGCCTTCGGCCACCAGGCGGCGCGCCAGTCCGGTCAGACCCGCCAGCGGCGGTGCATTCATCTGAGTCGCCATAAGAATCCGGTCTAAGCCCCCGTCGTTGCTGCGAATCTACCGCAAAACGCAAGGCATCGGGGCATCCGCGACCCCCGACTTTTTCCGATGGACGCGCGCAAACATGACGTGCGTCACCTTTGGTCGATCCCGTGCGGCGCCGCGTGGCATCGCCGCCAAGCGATCCACACCGCTGGCGGCGGCGCGCGTGGCGCGACGGTCATCGCGTATCATCGCCGCGCTCGCCCATGCGGCTCGCCACCGGGGATTGTCTTGCTCAGCATCATCCTGCCCGCCAAGAACGAGGCGCCGGCGCTGGCCGACCTGCTGCCACGCCTGCGTGCGGCGCAAGCCGATGCCGAGATCCTGGTCATCGACGACGGCTCCAGCGACGACACGCGCGCGCTGTGCGCGCGGCACGGCGTGAGCTGCCTCAGCTCGCCCTACTCGATGGGCAACGGCGCCGCCATCAAGCGCGGCGCGCGCGCGGCGCGCGGCGACGTGCTGGTGTTCATGGACGCCGACGGCCAGCACGATCCCGCCGACATCGCGCGCCTGGTCGCCCGGCTCGACACAGGCTACGACTTGGTCGTCGGCGCGCGCGCATGGTCCGGCCAGGCCGGCGTGGGCCGCGGCCTGGCCAACGGCCTGTACAACCGCATGGCGAGCTGGATGACCGGGCACAAGGTGCTGGACCTGACCAGCGGTTTCCGCGCCGTGCGCGCGGACAAGTTCCGCGAGTTCCTGCACCTGCTGCCCAACGGATTTTCGTACCCGACCACCAGCACCATGGCGTTTTTCCGCAGCGCCTATGCGGTGGCCTACGAGCCCATCGCCGTGGCCAAACGCGTCGGCAAAAGCCACATCAAGCCGCTGCGCGACGGCGTGCGCTTTCTGCTGATCATCTTCAAGATCGCCACCCTGTACTCGCCGCTGAAACTGTT
>DZBX01000304.1 GCA_022730075.1 Rhodanobacter sp.
GAATGACAAAGGCTTTTGGGTGACAAAGAGCGGGAAGGTTTGCGCGGGGAAGATGCTTCGCTGCGCTCAGAATGACAAGGTAAAGGTCAGGACGACTGAAGCCGGCCCGCATGGGGCGTCAAGTGCCAGCCATTACGCAGGTGATGACAGACCGTGGCCACGCCGCGTTTCTCGGCGCTCATCGGTAGACTTCACGTCGGTTGCCGATATCGATGACCAGGATGCGCAGCGCGTCGTCTTGAATGTCGCGGAAGATCATGGAATCAGGCCGATCAGATCCCGCTCGACCTGCCAGAGCCGGCTGAACAAACAACCAAGTGGTAAATTGCGGCCATGAACATGCGCCTTGACCCGCTGATTTCCGAGTTCGAGACCGAGGAGCAAGCGGCCAGCCATGACCGCTGGTTGCGAGCCCAGGTGCAAGCCGCGCTCGATGACCCGCGGCCTGGCGTGCCGCACGATGAAGCGATGGCGCGCGTCCGGGCGACCATCGAGGCGGCGAGGCGCAAGCAACAGAAGCCGGCGTAATGCTGCCCCTTCGCTGGAGCGCCAAGGCGCTCGATGAACTGGACGCGATCGCGGCCTACATTGCGTTTTCAATCCGGTTGCCGCCGAAGAACTGCAAGCCCTCATCGAGGCGTCCGTGCCGCCGCTGTCGGAACACCCCTATCTGTACCGCGCCGGCCGAGTCGCCGGCACGCGTGAGCTGGTCGTGCACCCGAATTACATCGTGATCTATCGGGTTCTGGCCGACCAAGTCGAGATCGTCGGCGTTCTGCACGCGCACCGCGAGTACCCGTGAGGCACAAGCCGCGGCCAGCGCCTGGCCCGAGCGCCGCGGCCGCAGCCGGTCAGATTCGCGCTGGCTGTGCGGCATGTTTTCCGGAACGCGCGCATCAACTCATTCGAACCATTGCCGGGGCCAGCGGCGGCGCTCCTGCGTGTGTTCGCTGGTGATGCGCCGGTGAGGCTGCATCCATATGCCATTGCGGACCCTGCGGGCACGACGCAGATGCATGTTTCCGGGTGCGACGATCCGTCGTCGCTGTTGCCGATCGCGGCCGAGCAGGCCTGGCTGGCGACGGACGTGTTCGTGGCGCCGGGCGTGGTGATTGGCGCTGGCACGGTGGTGGGCGCGCGCAGTTCGGTGTTCAAGAGTCTGCCCGCGGGCGTGATCGCGCGCGGCAGCCCGGTCGTGGCGGTACGGGCGCGGGAGCGCGTTCAACAGCGAGATTCTTCGCTGCGCTCAGAATGACAAAGGCTTTCCGTTGTCCTGG
>DZBX01000133.1 GCA_022730075.1 Rhodanobacter sp.
GCCGAAGGTGCGGCTGGACGCCACGGGCGATTGCCCGGACTGCATGCGCCACTCGATGAACTGACGCACGCTCGCGTTGAGCAGGCCGGGCGCACCGTGGTGCTCCAGCTTGGCGACACGCGTCTCGGTGAAATCGATGATCTGAACTTGCATAGACAGCTTCCTTGAAAGGTGAGGGATGACGAAAGACGCACTCCAGACCTGCCAACTGGGACGACGACGGAACTGACTGGGTGTCAGCCCGAATGCCCGCTTGAACGCCCGGCTGAAGGCCTCGGGGCTGTCAAACCCGGCATCGAGCGCGGCGTCGAGGACGGTGCAGCGCTTTTGCGAGGCCAGGCGTCGCGCGGCGCCGCGCAAACGCATCATCTGCACATAGCGCGCGACCGGCACCCCCACATAGCCCGTGAATTGGCGGTGAAAGTGATAGGCCGAGAAGCTGGCAACCCGACTCAACACCGCCACGGACAGATCGCCGTCCAGATGGGCATCGATGTGGGCGAGCACAGCGTCAAAGCGCTTCGCGTAGGCGGTGTGGGCGGGCATAGTCTGGCTGGAGTGGTGAGCGATATGGGGTCGCAGGCACCCAAGGCTCTGCGCCTAGCCAGCCTTGCGGAATTCGAATTCTTTATGCGGCACGAACTGCAGACATGATGGCATAACGATTTGCGAGCGCTGTGGCTCACAGGGGCAGTTGCCATGAAGGCTCTGCCATAGAGCCCACGTGCCCAAGCGGTTGGCACGATTAGACGTGCCGTCATGAGCGTTTAGACGGGTTCACCGTGCTATCTGTTGTCTTTACTGGCGATGCGCATGGGCAGGATGGGGTGGCCCCTGATGATTCGTTTACCGATTGATGCAGGTCTATTGGGAAGTGCGACGCCGAATCCAGTTCTGAGCCCGTTGATTCGAAGTGCCGAGTCTGAGCGTTGTCAGCGAAGCGTCCCCCGTTGGACGGCAATTTTTGTTCATGGAGCGCGCGATGTCGCGCCCGCTCAGCAAGTGCATTGCGCAGCTGTCCGCCCATTCCAAATCCGGGCCAGATCATGTGTCGCCCCTGACCGGATTGGGAGAGGTGGACGCACACCTCCTCACGGATTTTCGCCACCACGGCAACGCCAATTTGCCGGGGCGAGTGGGGTCCTGGCCGCGCTGAGTTCCTGACGCGAACTTCCTTGGCCGCAGCTCTCGAGCGATGATTTTGATGTCCATTCAAGATGTCCTGGGAGGATGGTGAAGAGTCTCTGGTGATGATCAAGACAAGCACCAGCCTGGGTGAGCTGCAGGCACAATTTATGGAACCATCCCAGCGTTCTCAAATGAACAAATCTCTTGCCGGATGAAATGAAATCACCCACCTTTCGGGGCGCATCCGGGCTCCTGATACCTCTACCATTGAGGTCCAAACGGGCCCGGCGAATTTGCGCCGCTTCTACAGCAGCGAGCGACAGGATGCAGTGAACCGGATCCAAGCGCTTCCTTCGTTTCCTGAATGTCAGCGTGTTCTCAAAAATTCCCTTGACGGCGTTGCGGGCCTTCGAATCCGCGGCGAGATTGGGCAGCTTCAAGACGGCGGCCAGCGAGCTTTCAGTCACGCCGACGGCGATCTCACATCAGATCAAAGCGCTCGAGACCTGGCTGGGTTTGCTGTTGTTTGAACGCAAACCCTTAGGCGTAAGCCTGACACCGTGCGGACAACAACTCTATGCCGCGAGTCATGAGGCATTTCGGCGGCTCGGCGATGCACTCGAAGCGATCCAGCCCATAGTGCCGGGCGAGACACTGGTGCTGACCACGACGCCGTCATTCGCCGCCGCGTGGCTGATCCCGCGGTTGGACAGATTCCACGAGCGGTTCCCGCATCTTCATATCGCGGTGGAAACGAGCGACACCGTGGTCGATCTGGAGCGCGAAGCGAGGGTGGATCTGGCCATTCGCTGCAGTTCCGAGCGCTATCCGGCACTCGTCAATCAGGAGCTTTTTGACGAGTACTTCGGGGCGTTCGCGTCCCCCGATTTCGATGAAGACCGCCCTAGCGGACGGCTTGAACTGATCGCCGTGCGCTGGGACACCTCGACTCCAAACACTGAATCCGTGACATGGCAAGCCTGGTGCGAGCGGGCAGGAAAACAGGACTGGTTGCGGCGGTCGGTTTTACGCCACTTTGACGACGAACACTACGCCTTGCAAGCCGTCTTGCATGGGCGGGGTGCCGTACTTGCGAGCTCCGTGCTTGTGAATGACCAAGTCATGGCGGGAGCGCTTCGACCTGTTCTGCCGTCGGTCCGCCTCCCTGGAGATCGCTACGTGGCTTTGTGCAGGCCAGGGCGGGAGCGCGTAACGCCCATCCGCGAGTTTCTGGACTGGCTTGAAGAAGAAGCCAGCGCGACGCGCGTCGGGCTTCTCAATAGGGGGAGTTGAAGGGTGGGTCGGGTGAACAGGGTCCGACTGACACAGTCATGATGCGGCTTCGATCAGCATCTCGCTGCTCGGTGTGAACCCGATGGAATGCGGCATGGTGGATTCGCCATTAGTTTCCGGCGCGATCCGCGGCGCACGGACAGAACTGCAACGCGCGGTACTGGCGCTACAGCCCGGATAGGCGCGGGTTTGCCGCGGGCAGCGCGGCTCGATCCCGCGCAAACCCTGCGAAGCACCGTGCAGCGGCGCTCAGGCGGCGCTACTCGCGCCCGCATCGACGCGCAGGGCTTCGACCAGTCGCGTCAGCGCCGGGGTGTGCAAGGCGCGCGGCGTCACCAGCAGGGTTTGCAGCCGCGCCACGCGCTTGGGCACCGCGGCCACGGCCAGCGCCTCGCGCTGCGGGTAGATCGCCAGCACCGAGCGCGGGATCAGGCACACGCCGACACCGCTCGCCGCGGCCGCGAGCAAGGCGTGATACGAAGCGAATTCGAGCATGCGCGCCGGCACCACGCGCAACGTCTGCAGCCACTGCTCGAAACGACGGCGGTAGGCACAGCCCTGGCCATAAAACACCAGCACGGTCTTGCCGTCGAGAAGTTTGGGACTGGCCAGGGAGGGGTTGTCGCGCGCGCCGACCAGCACCAGTTCCTCGCGATACAGCGGCACGCTCGCGTAGCGTGCAGCGTCCACGGCCTCGCCGACGATGACCGCATCCAGCGCGCCGGCTTGCACGCGGGCGATCAATTCGCGCGAGGGCGCGGTCTGCAGTTCGACCATGACCTCGGGATGACGGCGATGGAACTCCGCCAGCGGCAACGGCAAGCGGCTCGCGGCCACGCTTTCCATTGCGCCCAGCCGCAGTCGTCCGCCGATGCCGTCCTGGCGCACCGCGGCACGGGCGGCCTCGGCGAGGTCGAGCAGGCGCCCGGCATAGCCCAGCAGCGCATCGCCGGCCGCAGTCAGACGCAGTACGCGCCCCTCGCGTTCGAACAGCGCCACGCCCAGCGAGGTTTCCAACTGGCGGATGCGCGCGGTGATGCTCGATTGCGCGCGGTGCAGGCGCAACGCCGCGCGGCCGATTCCGCCGGCGTCGACCACGGCTTGAAAGGCTTCCAGTTCACGCAAATCCATGATCGCTTCTTCCGATGTGTTTGTTCTGAATTATTCGCTTTTATAGCTGAATTCCGGCACCTAGCATGGTGTCAACCCTGCAAGACATCGGGTCGAAGAAAGGAAGCAGCCATGCCAACATCGCAGATGCTGTCGCGAACCTACGGCCGCGGCGCAGCCGACCGTCGAATCGAGGCGCGTGAGCCATCCCTTGAGGGCGCGCGTGCCGCGCTCGAATGTTTCTACTTCGCCTTCAACCAGCGCTCGCTGGACGCATTGGAGGCCGTATGGGCGCCAGGTACGCTGATCTCGCTGGACAATCCGCTGGGCGGGATCATGCGCGGGCTCGACGACATCCGCGCGCTGTACCGGCGCATCTTCAGCGGCCCCGCGCAGGTGTGGGTGGAGCTCCACGATGTCGTCGAATATGTGGGCGATGACACCGTCGTGTTCGCGGGTCGCGAGCGAGGCGAATTCACGCGTGACGGTCGCACGGTACCCCTGGCGATACGAACCAGTCGCGTGTTCCAGTATTTCGGTGGCCCACTCGGCTGGCGGCAGGTACACCATCATGGATCGATCGATGACCCCGAGGCGTTGGCGCGGTACCAGCAGGCTGTCCGGGGGGCATGATCGACGCGCGTGCACCTTGACTCCGCCCTGGCAATGAGCGGACCAACCAACGGGTTGCGGCGACGGTCCGCTGCGCGGCACGCCGCTGAACCAGAGCATTCTGCAATTCCCCTGTGGACACCTCCATGAACACCCCTCTGCGCAATGCCCTGACCGGCATGACCGTGCTCGCCATCGGCATCGGCATCGGCCGGTTTCTGCTCACGCCGCTGCTGCCGATCATGCAGGCCGATGCCGGGCTGAGTCTGGTCGGGGGCGGCTGGCTGGCCTCGGTGAACAATATCGGCTATCTGGCCGGGGCCTTGCTGTGCACCGTGGTGGCCTTGCCGCAGCGGCAGGTGCTGCGCTGGGGACTGGTGGCGATTGCGCTGTCCACCGCGGGCATGGGACTTGCCCATGGCATGGTGCCGTGGCTGGCCTGGCGCCTGCTGGCAGGCGTCGCGGCGGCGGTGCTGATGGTGCACGGCATCGCCTGGAGCATGCGTCGCGTATCCGCACCGGTGGCGCATCCTCTGCTCGAAGCACTGGTGTTCACCGGCCCCGGCGTCGGCATCGTGGCGAGCGGCGTGGTGGTGGCTGGATTGCAGCCCCTCAGGGTGGGTTCGGCGGCGAGCTGGATCGGCTTCGGTCTGGCCTGCGCCGGGGTGATGGCGCTGCTCTGGCGCACGCTGGGCCATGCGCCCGAAGCAACCTCGGCACAGGCCGACGCGGCAAGCCCGGCGCAGCCCATGGGGCCGGCCTGGGCACTGATCGCCGCCTATGGCCTGTTCGGTTTTGGCTATGTCATCCCCGCCACCTTTCTGCCGGTCATCGCCGGCGAGCATCTGCACCTGCCCGCGCTGCGCGAGTGGTTCTGGCCGCTGTACGGTGCGGCGACCGTCGTTCTGACCCTGCTGTTACCGCGCCTTCTGCGGCACATCGACAACCGCTCCGTTCTGGCGGGTGCTTTTGTTGCGATGATTGCGGGCACCACGCTGATTCTGGTCTGGCCGAGCATTCTCGGCCTTGCGCTGGCGACCGTGTTGACCGGCAGCATGCTCATGCCCATCCCCATGGTGGTGATGCGCGAGGCGCGGCTGCTGATGCCGCATGACCACACCCGCCTAGTCGCCGCGCTGACCGCCGCGTTCGGCGTCGGGCAGATCGTCGGGCCGCTGACGGCGGCATGGCTGGCTGCGCGGCAGCACAGCTTCGATGCGCCGCTGTTGCTGGCGGCGCTGGCGCTCCTCGTCGCGGCCACTCTTGCCCTGGTGCGGACGCGCGGTGCCAGGATTCCCACGGCCCGCAGTGTGGGCGAGTAACAGACTCCTGCTGCCGTCGATGCGTGAGCGCCGGCGGCGGTCAGCGCGGTGACTCGGGTCGGGCGCCCGCTCGATGCGTCGACACGGATTCGGCGTCGCCTGGCCAGGTGATTCCAAGCCAGTCGCGCAACCCGCGCCCGCCTGTTTCCGTCACGCTCACCGCGCGGCTGTCGAGGTGATGCCGCACCCAGCCGAGTTCCAGGCATC
>DZBX01000305.1 GCA_022730075.1 Rhodanobacter sp.
TCCGCCTCGATCTCGCGCATCTGTTTGTAGGCGATGACCAGAAAGTTGCCTGACCCGCAGGCCGGGTCGAACACGCGGATGCGCGCCATGCGTTTGCGCAGGTTCAGCAGCTTGATCTTGTTGTCGCCCGCCTCATTCAATTGCGCGCGCAGGTCGTCGAGGAACAGGGGGTTCAACACCTTGAGGATGTTGGGCACGCTGGTGTAGTGCATGCCCAGTGCGCCGCGCTCTTCGTCGTCGGCCACGGCCTGGATCATGCTGCCGAAGATGTCGGGGTTGATCTGTTTCCAGTTGAGGCTGCCGGCATGGATCAGGTAGGTGCGCGCCATGCGGGTGAAGCGCGGCACCTCGGTGCTACCGGAGAACAGGCCGCCGTTGACGTAGGGGAAGCCGTCTGCCCAACCCGGCAAACGCGGCAGGGCTGCGGCGCGTTCGGCGGGCTTGATGTTCATGGCGCGGAAAATTTGCGACAGCACTTCATGGGTGTTGCTGCCGTCGCGCTCGCTCATCTGCTCGATGGTGCGGGTGAACAGCCCTTCGCCGTTGAAGATGTCGGTGTCTTCGGCAAAAAAGCAGAACACCAGCCGCGCCATGAAGTGGTTCATGTCGGCGCGACGCGCGTTCTTGGCCCAGTCCGGGTTCTCGTTCAGCAGTTCGACGTAGAGCTTGTTGAGCCGCCCGGTGGCGCGCACGTCGATGGGGTTGTCGGTGATTTCCTTGACCGTGGAAATGCCCGCCAGCGGCAGGAAGAAGCCGAAATGGTTGGAGAAATCCGGGTAGGCGCAGGTGATGGTTTCGCCACTGCTCAGCGCTTCGGCTTCCAGCGTCTGGCCGTCGGTGGCGAGAATGAATTTGGCCTTGGCCTTGGCCGTGGCCGGGCTGGCGCGCAGGGCCTTGAGGGTATCGCCCACCTCCCCGGCTGCGCATACGGCAAGATGGATGTTGCTGCGCTGGAGCACGCCGCCGGGCACGTCCGAGGCGTTGTTGTTGCCAGTGCGCAGGCGCTTGAGTGCGGTGTCTTTATTGCCAAATGCGGCGAGAAAGGCGAACGGGAACTCAGACGCGTCGAAGGGCTGAAGTGCAAGCTCCGAGACGGCTGCTTCGATTTCTACTGCATTCATGTGATGTGTTGCTACGCAGGCCTTTGCAATGTTCAGCCGCAAGCGTAGCGAATTCAGCCCGGCGCCACCGCAATCACCCGATCCCGCTGCACTACCCCCCAATTCCGGCTGTCGAACGACACCTTCGGATCGCCCGATCCGAACGCCCA
>DZBX01000306.1 GCA_022730075.1 Rhodanobacter sp.
CGCGGCGCAACTGCGCGTCCGCGTGGCCACGGTCGATGGCAACCGCGGCGCGCTGTACAACTGGGCCAATTGGCTGGGGCTGTACGCGCTGCTTCTGTACGCGGGCATCGGCCTGCTGGCGCTGTTGCGCGGCCATGACCGCGCCGCCTGGGGCCTGGCCTTCTGGGCGATTGCCCAAGTCCCACTCTCGACTGCCAGCAAGAACATCCTCACGGCGCACGACATCGGGCTGGCTCTGCTCGTCTTGTTCGGCAGGGCCAGCTTCGCCCTGCTCGGGCGGATCGGCTTTTATGTCATGGCGGAGTCGATTGTCGGCAGCGCGCTCGGCTCGCATCGGCGCCGGCTGTGGCGCGGCCTGTTCGCACTGGTCCTGGGCGCCGCGACGATCACGTTCCTAGGCGGCCCGATCGCCGTGGTGGCCGCGGGCTGGGCCGGGCTGATGCAGCCGTTGTTTTACCTGCTGATGCTGGCCAGCTATCTGGTGCCGATCGCCCTGCTGGCCACCAGCTATCGCCATGCCGATGCGCGGCAACGCCTGCGCCTGCGCTGGCTGCTGTGGGGCAGCGCGCTGTTCGTGGCGGGCCTGGTTTTCCACAACGTACCGCTGCCGCTGAGTGACATGGTGCGTGCGCTGCTGGTCGGCGGGATCTTCTCCCTCGCCGCCGTCGCCTTCCTGTACGCGGTGCTGCGCCATCGCGTGGTGGATGTCGCCTTCGTGCTCAATCGCGGCCTGGTGTACGCCGCCACCACCAGCCTGGTGCTGGGCCTGTTCGCCCTGTTCGAGAGCCTGATCGCGCGCAGTGCGCTGGGCCACGGCGCCAGCCTGGCGCTGGAGTTCGCCGTGCCGCTGGCGCTGGGTGCTGCGCTCAGCACCGTGCACCGACGCATCGATGCCGTGGTCGAGCGCTTTTTCTTCCGTCGCCAGTACCGTGCCGAGGCCGCGCTGCGCCGTTTCGCCGAGGACTGCGCCTACATCACCCAGCCCGGGAACCTGTTCGAGCTGACCGTCGACCAGATCGCCCGCCATGTCGGCGCACCGCGGGTGGCGTTGTACGAGCGCACGGCCGAGGCTTACGTCTGCATCCGCCAGCAGGGTGAGCCGGCCTTGCCGGCGCAGGTCGCTGTCGATGATCTCGCCTTCATCAAGCTGCGAGCGCGCAATGCCGCGCTGGACCTGCACGCCACGCCGAGCGCGCTGGGCGCGGACGGCTACGCCTTTCCGCTGATGCTGCGCGGCAGCCTGCTCGGCGCGCTCATCGTGGGCCAGC
>DZBX01000307.1 GCA_022730075.1 Rhodanobacter sp.
GATGATCGGCTGCGGGCCGGTCATGCGCAGGCGAACACGGGCGGGCGTCGGAGCCGACAAACCCTCGTCATTGCCGCGCAGCGCCTGCCCCCGCGAAGGCGGGGGCGGGAATCGCTTCACCCCGGCGAGGCCGGTTATCTCCTTGCCAGGCAAAGGTCTGTGGCGTCTGGATCCCTGTCCCCGACACAAGCATTCTGGGATGACGTTCCTGCGCGGGAATGACGGCGCGGGCGTTCGCGAGGATGGCGCGGGCCTTGCGACGCGTCGCGCCGGGTTTGCCGGTGTTCCCCTCTCCCGCCGGGAGAGGGTGGCGCGACGCGCCGGGTGAGGGTGCGCGCTTGCGCGGCGCGCCGTGTAGCAGCACTTGCCGTGGGCGCTGAGCCACTGATTGACAGCGCCAAGCTGATGGGCTGATCGTTGCGCAACGGATGGGGGAGGTGCAGCAATGCGCAATAACGCCTGGATGCAGATCGGTGCCTATGCCTTGCTCGCGCTGGCCATCGCCGCCACCGCGCTGGCCTTCGCCACCCTGCGCGTGCTGGACAGTGGCGCCATCCCGGGCACTGCGTCGGGCTATCGCTACTACACGCTGGGGGCGATGAGCAGCACCGGGCCGAGCTTCGATCTTTCCAGTGGCGCGCTGCAAGCCTTGCAGGGCAACTGGGCGGATGGCGTCAGCGCCGGCATGGCGCTCTACGGCCAGGGTTTCCAGGTGCGTACGCCGACCCAGTCGGGCATGGGCCGGCTCGCGCGCGGCGAATTGGTCACCGGCGCCTACCTGGAAACCTTGCACCCCAGGCTGCGCGCGGGGCGTTTGCTGGGGCCGGCCGACATCGACGATTGCATGCCGGTCGCGGTGATCTCCGCAGGCCTCGCGCACGCGCTGTACGGTGGCTCCGCGGTTGCGGTGGGACGCAGTCTGGCGCTGGCGTCCAAGGGCACGACGCCCAGTGTGCCCGTGCGCGTGGTGGGCGTGCTGGCCGCCGGTTTCCATGGCGCCTATGGCGCACGTGACACGGCGCTCTGGCTGCCGGTATCGCTGGCACCCGTCATCAACCAGATGCCGTTCAAGGCCTGTACGA
This sequence comes from Rhodanobacter sp., assembly GCA_022730075.1. Taxonomy (GTDB): domain Bacteria; phylum Pseudomonadota; class Gammaproteobacteria; order Xanthomonadales; family Rhodanobacteraceae; genus Metallibacterium. The sequence continues at coordinate 1,083 of DZBX01000307.1, forward strand.
CCCAATTTCCGCACAACGGCGGAAAAAACTTCAGCATGAGTGGCCCGCCCGCCGTGCTCAGCGCGCCGGCGCGCGTGTCGCAGGCGCAACTCGACACCCTGCTGGCCAATGCCTGGCAGCGCCTGCCGGCCGCTGCACGCGGCAAGGATGAGCTTGGCCTGGTCGTGTCCGCACCGTTCTCGCT
>DZBX01000028.1:0-16003 GCA_022730075.1 Rhodanobacter sp.
AGAAGGAATTCGATACTGCTGTAGACACATCGAGCTGTCGCAGCCGCTGCAAAGTCACCATTTCACCTGTCCGGTGCGCCTTTCGACTTCGCGCGCCGCGCCAATATCCACGGCTGCTGGCTGATCCGTCGCGCCTGAGGTTGCGATCGGGTCGTGACGCTTGCCGGTCGCGCTCCCGGCACCGCGTGGATTGGGCTGGCGTGCCGGTTCAAAGCATGTTCATGGCCACGGACGGACGATGCCGACACAACAGGAGGACGCCATGAACACACGTTCGTTGATCTCACGCCGTCTGTGGCTGGTGCCCGTCGCGGCGCTGGCGCTGCTGGTGGCGCCGGCCGCCATGGCCGGCAACCTTGGTTTCAGCCTTGGCCTGTTCGGACCGGGTTTCGGCATCGGCTATTCGGGCTGCACGCATTGCCGCGGCAATGGCTTTGTCAGCGCCTACGTCAACTCGGGTTGGGGCTGGGGCGGGCGCGGCTATGGTGGCGGCTATTACGAGGGTGGTTACGGTGGCTACTACCCTGCGCCGGTTTATTACCAGCCCGCGCCGGTCTACTACCAGCGTGTCTATCGGGAGCCGGTGGTCGAGCGCGTCTACACCACGCGTTATTACTCGTCGGATGATGGTTGGCGCGGCCGGGCATGGCGCGAGGGTGACCGCGGCTACTGGCGCGACGAGGGTGGGCGCGGCTATCGCGGCGAGTGGCGTGGTGGTCGCGATCACGGCTATTGGCGTGATCAGGGCCGGCGCGATGAAGGGCGCGGGGGCGGTGATCACCGCGGCGGTGATCACGGCTACTGGCGCGATCGCAACGGCGACGGCGGACGTCATTGATTCGAGGGCTGCGCGGTACGCCGCGCTGGGTCAGCGCACGGCGCAGCGCGCCACCGGCGCAAAACTGCGACGATGCTCGCGGCAGGGTCCGAGTTGACGCAGGGCGGCCAGGTGTGCGGGCACCGGATAGCCTTTGTGCACGGCGAAACCGTATTCGGGAAACTCCGCGTCCAGCACGCGCATATAGCGGTCGCGGCTGACCTTGGCCAGGATCGAGGCTGCGCTGATCGCCGGTTCCAGTGCATCCCCACGCACGATCGCGTGCGCCGGGCAGGGCAGATCGCGTGGCAGCCGGTTGCCGTCGATCAGGGCCAGATCGGCTGCAGGCAGCAGCCCGCGCAGCGCGCGCGCCATGCCGGTCAGCGTGGCCTGCAGGATGTTGAGACGGTCGATCTCCGCGGCCTCGACACGCTCGATGCGATACGCCAACGCGCGCTCGCGGATGAGCTCGAACAGTGCCTCGCGTCGCTTCGCGCTCAGCGTCTTGGAGTCGGCCAGGCCGGCAATCGGTCGCGCCGGATCGAGGATCACCGCGGCGACCAGCACCGGCCCTGCCAGTGGCCCGCGACCGGCCTCGTCGACGCCAGCGATATGCCGCGCGACGGCGCTGCTGCCGGTGAAAAGATCGGCGTTGTCGCCGCAGGCATGCCGGGCTGTCATGGGGATGGGGCGAGCAGATCCAGCGCCGCGCGTGCGGCGGCTGCCGCGGCCGTGGGTGCGTCCGCCGCGTGCAGCATGGCGTGCAGCGCCGGAAACGCAGCGCGTTGCGCGGCGGCCGCGGCGGGATCATCCAGCAGTGGCGCCAGGGCCATGGCCAGGCGTGGACCGGTGCATGCATCCTGCATCAGTTCGGGCACGACGTCGCGACCGGCGAGGATGTTGGGCAAGCTGTAGCGCGTGGCACGCACCAGGCCCAGACGCTTGACGATGAAATGGGTCAGCGGCGCGATGCGGTAGCCGACCACCATCGGGCACTGCGCCAGCGCGGCTTCCAGCGCAGCGGTGCCGGAGGCCAGCAACGCGGCATCGGCGGCGCGCAACAGCAGGTCGGCCTGCGCATCGAGCACGCACACGGCGCCGCCGGGCAGCGCAAGCTCGCGCAGCGTGGTTTCGATTTGCCTGCGCAGCGTGGGACTGGCGGCGGGTATCCCGATGTGCAGCGCCGGACGCTGCCCGCGCAACCGCGTCGCGGCATCCAGGAATGCCGGCAACAGACGTTGCGCTTCACCGTGACGGCTGCCTGGCAGCACGGCCAGCAACTGCGTATCGGCGCCGATGCCGAGTGCTGCACGCGCCGCCGCGCGATCATTGTGCACGGCGAAATGGTCCGCCAGAGGATGCCCGACAAAGCGCGCGTCGACACCGTGGCGCGCATAGATCGCGGGCTCCATCGGGAACAGGCACAGCACGCGGTCGGCGCTCTCCCCCAGCTTGCGCGCGCGCTGCTCGCGCCAGGCCCATACCGATGGGCTCACATAGTGCGCGGTGCGCAGTCCGGCCTGCTTGAGCGCGCGCTCCACGCCGAGATTGAAGTCGGGCGCGTCGATGCCGATGGTCAGCGCCGGGCGTTCGCGCAGCAGGCGCCGTGTCAGCTCGCGGCGCAGACGCAGCAGGCGCGGCAAATGCCGCAGCACTTCGCTGAGACCCATCACGGATAACTCGGCGATGTCGTGCCAGCACGTCATCCCATGCGCGCGCATGCGCGGGCCGCCGATGCCGACGAAGCGCGCACGCGGGATGCGTGCACGCAGCGCGGCCAGCAACTCGGCACCGAGCAGATCGCCGGAAGCCTCGCCGGCGAGCAGGGCGATCAGGGGTCCCGGGTGCTGCGTGGGCGGCGTTGCGCTGTTCACGCGCGCCGCCGCTCAGCGCGCCAGCGGGCGCTGGCTGGTTTCGACGAAGTGCAGCATTTGCGCGACATCGGTGCTTGCAACGGCGAGCTCGCCGAGGCGCGCGCGCGCTTCGGCCAGACTCAGTCCGGCCATGTAGATCGCGCGGTAGGCGCGCTTGATCGCGGCGATGCGCTCGGCGCTGAAGCCACGCCGCTTGAGGCCTTCGATGTTGACGCCGCGCGGCACGGCGAACTGGCCGGCGACGTAGCAGAATGGCGGCACGTCGCCATTGATCGCCGCGTACATGGCGGCGAAGGCGTGTGGGCCGACGCGGCAGAACTGATGCACGCCCGCGAAACCGCCCATGATCACGTGGTCGCCGATCTCGACGTGTCCGGCCAGGGTGACGTTGTTGGCCAGCACGGTGTGATCGCCCACGCGGCAGTCGTGCGCGATGTGCACGTAGGCCATGATCCAGTTGTCATCGCCCACGCGCGTGGTGCCACCACCCTGCGCGGTACCGCGGTTGATGGTGACGAATTCGCGGATGGTGTTGCCGGCGCCGATCACCAGTTCGGTGCGTTCGCCGGCGTGCTTCTTGTCCTGCGGATCGCCGCCCAGCGAAGCGAACTGCCAGATGCGATTGTCGCGTCCGATGCGCGTGGGCCCCGCGATGACCACATGCGGGCCGATGCGCGTGCCCGGCGCGACCTCGACGTCGGCGCCGATGATGCTGTACGCGCCGACCTCGACGTCCGCCGCCAGGCGCGCACCCGCATCGACCAGTGCGGTCGGGTGGATGCTCACGCGCTGCGTCCGGCGCACATGATCTCGCAACTGGCGACTTCGACATCGCCGACCAGAGCGCGCGCATCGAACAAGCCCATGCCGCGCAACATGCGCTTCATCCGCACATGCAGATCAAGGCGATCGCCGGCCTCGACGATGCGGTTGAAGCGCGCCCCATCGACTTTGACCAGGTAGTACAGCGCGTTCTCATCGCGCACGACATCCGCGGGCTGCGAGAGTCCAACCAGCAAGCCGGACGCCTGCGCCAGCGCTTCGATGATCAGCACGCCCGGCATCACCGGATGGCCCGGAAAATGACCCTGGAAAAACGGCTCGTTGACGCTGACGTTCTTGTAGGCGTGGATGCTGGCGTTGGGCTGCAGCGCGATCACGCGATCGACCAGCAGGAACGGATAGCGATGCGGCAGCAGCTTCTGGATGGTGGTGATGTCCACCGGCATTGTGTAACTTGTCGCGGTCATTTCGGGTGTCCTTTTTCCAGCGCGGCGATGCGTCGTGCGAGGCTGTCGAGTTGTTTCATGCGCACGGCGTTGCGGCGCCAGTCGCGGTTGCTCTGCAGTGGCGTGCCAGAGGAATACTCGCCGGGTTCGCGGATCGAGTGCGTCACCAGGGTCATTGCGGTGATGGTAACGCGGTCGCACACCTCGAGGTGGCCGAGCACCCCGGCGCCGCCGCCAATCAGGCAATGCCGTCCGATGCGCGCGCTGCCGGCCACGGCCGCGCAGCCGGCCAGCGCGGTGTGCGCGCCAATGTGCACGTTGTGCGCGATCTGGATCTGGTTGTCCAGGCGCACGTCGTCCTCGAGCACGGTGTCCTCCAGTGTGCCGCGATCGATGGTGGTATTGGCGCCGATCTCGCAGTCATCGCCGATGCGCACGCCACCGAGTTGCGGCACCTTCTCCCAGTGCTCGCCGGCCCAGGCCAGGCCGAAACCGTCGCCGCCCAGCACGGCGCCGGGCTGGATCAGCACGCGCTGACCGATGCGCACGCGCAGCGCCAGGGTCACCCGCGCGACCAGATGCGTCTGTGTGCCGATCGTGCAATCCGGTCCGATGATGCATTGCGGGCCGAGCACGGCGCCGGCCGCGATGCGCGCGCTGGCAGCGACGTAGCACTGTGCTCCGACACTGGCCGCGGGATCGATGTTGGCGCCGGGTTCTATCACCGCGCTGGCATGGATGCCGGGCCGGGCTGCCGGCGCGTGTTCGAACAACGCGGCGATGCGCGCGAAGGCGAGGTTGGGATCGGCGGCGATCAGGGCCGGCACCGGGCACTCGGCCGCGGCGTCAGCGCCCAGCACGACCGCGGCGGCGCGCGTGCCGCGCAATTGCGCCATGTAGCGCGGATTGGCCATGAACGCGAGCTGCTGCGCCGAGGCGCCAGCCAGGGTGCCGACGCCGAGTATCCGCCGCGCGGGATCGCCGCGCAGGGTCAGCCCGAAACGCTCGGCCAATTCCGAGAGACGGTAACCGGCCATCGCATCCCCCGGCATGCGCGCGCCGCGTCAGAATGCCGAGCCGAAGGTGAACTGCAGGTGCGAGATGAAAGGCGCATCCGCCGGACTGTAGTGCACCGGAAAGGCGTAGCTGATGTCGATCGGGCCGATCGGCGCGCGCCACTGCAAGCCGACGCCGACCGACGAGGCCAGACCGCCCCAGTGGAACTGGCTGTAGGTGCTGAACACGTTGCCGGTGTCGTAGAACACGGCCACGCGCGCGGTGTTGCTGTCCTTGAGGAACGGCAGGGGCAGGAACAGGTTGACCGCGCCGCGCACCTTGAACGCGCCACCGATCGGTTGCCCGGTGGTGTACCCGGGCACGATTTCCTTCGGGCCCAGGGTGTTGTCCTGGTAACCGCGCACGTCGGTGACGCCGCCGGCGTAGTAGTTTTGCCAGAACGGGAAAGCAAGGTTGGAATCCTTGCCGTAGGTGCCGCCGTAGCCGACGCTGCCATTGAGACCGAGCACGAAGTCCGCGGGCAGCGGGAAGTAGTTGCTCGATTGCGCGGACAGCTTGTAGTACTCCACCGTCGAGCCGGGCATCGCGATCTCGGCCGAGATGTACTGCAGGCCGCCGCGGCTGGGTGTGAAGTACTGGTTGCGCGTGTCGTGCGCGTAGGAGATCGAGCTGGTCCAGGCGTGGATGGTCTTGTGGCCGATCTGGTTCTGGTAGTCGATCAGCGACTGCGGCGTTATGTATGGGTAGGTATTGATGACATTGCTGCTCAGTCCGAGGCCCAGGTTGATGGTGTCGGTTTCGCTGATCGGAATGCCGATGTAGGTGCTGAACGACTTGGTGTTGTACAGGTACGAGGCGATGTTGGCCTGACCCTGGTTCAGCACGGTGTAGCTGAGGTTGTAGCCGAGGCTGATGCCGCTCTGGGTGAAATACGGGTCGAGATAGCTGAACACGTACGACTTCAGATAACTGCTTTGCTGGACCTGCGCCGAAATCTGCTTGCCGGTGCCCATGAAATTGCGCTCGGACACCGACACGCTGCCGATCACACCGGTGACTTGTGCGTAACCCAGACCAAATTGCAGCGCGCCCGAGGGTTCTTCCTTGACCTTGACCAGCAGATCCACCTGGTCGGTGCTGCCGGGCACGCGCTCGTTGCTGATACTGACCTTGGAGAAGAAGCCCAGACGCTGCAGGCGGATCTTGGAGCGGTCGATGGCCGCCTGTGAGTACCAGCCGCCCTCGAACTGGCGCATCTCGCGCCGCAGCACCAGATCCTCGGTGGTGGTGTTGCCTTCGAACACGATGCGGCGCACATAGACGCGCTCGCCGGGCTCGATGAAAAAGGTCAGCGCGACGGTGTGGTTCTCCTTGTCCAGCTTGGGCACCGGGGTGACCTTGGCGAACGCGTAACCGACGTTGGCCAGCAGCGCGGTGATCGCCTTGCTGGTGTACTCGGCCTTGGCGCGCGAGAAGGTTTCGCCGGGCTTCAGCAGCACCAGCTTCATCAGCGCGTCCTCGGGCAGCACCAGCTTGCCCAGCAGCTTGATCGAGGAAACCTTGTACAAATGGCCCTGGGTCATGTTGGCCGTGATGTACATGTTTTCCTTGTTCGGGCTGATGGTGACCTGCGCCGAGCTGATCTGGAAGTTGGCGTAGCCGCGATCGAGGAAATAGTTCTGCAGACGGTCGAGATCGCCGGAGAGCTTCTCGCGCGAGTACTGGTCGTTGTTGGTGTACCACGAGTTCCATTGCGGCGTGCCCGACTCCCAGTCGGAGCGGATCTGGCTGGAGGTGAACGCGTGGTTGCCGACCAGGTTGATCTGCTGGATGCGCGCGGCCTTGCCTTCGCGGATGTCGATGTCGATGGCCACGCGGTTGCGGTCCAGGCGCGTGACGTGCGGCGTGATGCTGACGTTGTACTTGCCGCGGTTGTAGTACTGGTGCGTCAATTCCTGCTGCACGCGATCGAGCGCGAGGCGGTCGAACGTATCGCCCTCGGACAGGCCGATCTGCTTGAGGCCGCTCATCAGCTCGTCGGTCTTGATGTCCTTGTTGCCGCGGATGTCGATCTTGGCGATGGTCGGGCGCTCGACCACCTGTACCACCAGCACGTCGCCTTGCCGATCCAGCGCGATGTCGCTGAAAAAGCCGGTGGCGAACAGCGCCTTGATGGTTTCCTTGGCGCGCTGCGGGGTGAGCGTCTCGCCTTTGTCCACGGGCAGGTAACTGAATACGGTACCAGGCGCGATGCGCTGCAATCCGTCGACGCGGATGCCCGAGATCACGAACGGCTCGAAGGCACGGGCCTTGGCCGCAAAGCAGGCAAGCAGGATCAGGGCAGCAATACGCTTCATAAAGGTTCCGGTGGGTGAATCGGGCGCGACGGGGGCGGTGCCGGGATGAACCGGCGGGCTCAGGAAATCAGACGCAGCAAGTCGTTGTAGAAAGCCAGCCCCATGAGCGCGACCAGCAGCGCAATGCCCAGGTACTGGCCTGCCACCATGATCCGCACACTGACCGGACTGCCCTTGACCAACTCGATAAGGTAATACACGAGGTGGCCGCCGTCCAAGATCGGGATCGGCAACAGGTTCATCACCGCCAGGCTCAGCGACACGATGCCGAGGAAATAGAGGAACCATGCCGGCCCGAGATCGGCCGAGGTGTTCGCGTACTGCGCGATCGAGATCGGCCCCGAGATGTTCTTCAGCGACGCCTGTCCGGTGAGCATGCGTCCGAGCATGCTCACGGTCTGCGCGGTCAGGTTCCAGGTCTCGGTCACGGCCTGGGGGATGGCAGCCAGCGGATTGGCGCGGCGCACGGTGTTGTAGCGTGCCGCGTAAGGGGCCGGAGTGACGCCCAGCAGGTATTCCGGTTTGCCGTCGGCCAGTGTGGACAGGCGCGGATGCGTGGCGAAATCGAGCGTCTTGCCATCGCGCTCGACGCGCACGTCCAGCGTGCGGTCGGGGCCGGCATAGCGGTGCACCAGCGTGACCACGTCGTTCCACGCATGCACCGGCTGGCCGCCGATCGCGACGATGCGATCACCGACTTGCAATCCTGCTGCGGCCGCCGCGCTGTCCGGCAGGATGCTGCCCAGCACGGGCGGGATCAGCATTTGTTGCGGGATCATGCCGATGTGCTGCATCGCCTGATCGGTGTCCATGGCGGCGGGGATGTCCTGCAATGGCAGGCTCAGCGCGCGCTGCGTCCCGGACGGGGTGCGCACCTCGATGCGCGTCGCCGTGCGGGCCTCGACGGCATCCGCCAGAGCCAGCGCGGCGCCGCTCCACGAGCGCACCTCAGTGCCGCCGATGCTCATCAGGCGGTCGCCCGCCTGCACGCCGGCCTGCGCGGCCAGGCCCTGCGCGGCACCGACGATGGGCAGGTAATCCGGCTTGCCCACCACCAGCATGGCCCAGAACGCGGCCACCGCGAAAATGAAATTGAAGAAGGGTCCGGCGGCGACGATGGCCATGCGCGCCAGCACCGGCTGCGCGGTGAACTCATGCGCGCGCTGGTCTGCCGGCACCTCGTCCTCGCGCGCGTCGAGCATCTTGACGTAGCCGCCCAGCGGGACCGCGGCGATCACGTATTCGGTGCCATCGCGGCCGACGTGCGTCCACAGCGGCTTGCCGAAGCCGATGGAGAAGCGCAGCACTTTCACGCCCATGCGGCGTGCCACCCAGTAATGGCCGAATTCGTGGAAGGTGATCAGCAGACCGAGGGTCACCGCCAGCCACCAGATGGAACCGAGAATTTCGTTCATGCGTGATGATTCAACAGCATATTCGCGCCAGCATAGCGCGCGCCTTGGCGCGCGCGGTTAAGTCGCGGTGAATCAGACTGGCCACGTCGTGCACCGACTCGGCCGGCAGGGCGTTCAGCACGGCTTCGATCAGGTCAGCGATGGCGAGGAAGGGCAGGCTGCCGGCGAGGAACGCCTCCACCGCGATCTCGTTGGCGGCATTGAGGATGGCCGGGGCGTCGCCACCCGCAGCCAGTGCCTGATAAGCCAGATCGAGGCAGCGGAACGTGGCTGTGTCCGGGCGCTCGAACTCGAGCTTGCCGCGCGCCGCCAGATCCAGGAACGGCACCCCGGAGCTGGTGCGTTCGGGCCACGCCAGCGCTTGCGCCAGCGCGGTGCGCATGTCGGGATGGCCGAGTTCGGCCAGCACCGCGCCATCGACGTATTCGACCAGTGCATGCACCAGGCTTTGCGGATGCACCAGCACATCGACTTGCGCGCGCTCGGCGCCGAACAGCACGCAGGCCTCGATCACCTCCAGGCCCTTGTTCATCAGCGTCGCCGAATCGACGGAGATCTTGCGGCCCATCACCCAGTTGGGGTGCGCGCAGGCCTGCGCGGGCGTGACCTGGCCCAGCTCGCCGCGCGCGCATCCGCGGAAAGGTCCGCCGGAAGCGGTGAGGATCAGGCGCCGCACGCCGGCCGCGGCCAGGTGGTCCGGGCGTCCGCCGGGCAGACACTGGAACAGCGCGTTGTGTTCCGAGTCCACCGGCAGCAACGCGCCGCCGCCTTCGCGCAGGGCTGCGTGCAGCAGCGCGCCGGCGCACACGGCGGATTCCTTGTTGGCCAGCAGCAGGCGCTTGCCGCTGCGCGCCGCGGCCAGGGTCGAGTTCAACCCCGCGGCGCCGACCACGGCGGCCAGCACGGTGTCGCACAGCGTGCCGGCGGCGGCCTGCTCCAGTGCGACCGGGCCGGCGGCCACCATGCAATCCACGCCCAGCGCGGCCAGCTTGTGCGCGAGTGCGCCTTCCAGCGCCGGGTCGCTGATGATCGCCAGGTCCGGGCGAAAGCGCGTGCATAGTTCCGCCAGGGCATCGACGTTGCGATGCGCGCTGAGCACGCTGGCGCGGTAGCGCGCGGGATGCTGCGCGATGACGTCCAGCGCGCTGCCGCCGATCGAGCCGGTGGCGCCAAGCACGGCGATGCGTTGCGGTGTCATCTCAAAGTCCGAGCCACAGCTTGAGCAGCACGAATGCCGGCGCCGCGGCGAGCACGCCGTCGATGCGATCGAGCAGGCCGCCATGGCCGGGAAACATACGCCCGGAATCCTTTACCGCAGCCTGGCGCTTGAGCAGGCTTTCGCTGAGATCGCCGATGATCGAAAACGCCGTGCTGACCACGACCACGCCGAGCAGCAGCAGCAGGTCCGCGCCGCGCAAGCCCAGCGCATAGCCGAACACCGCGGCCACGATCAGCGCCAGCAGCGTGCCGCCGGCGACGCCTTCCCAAGTTTTCCCCGGACTGACCATCGGCGCCAGCTTGCGGCGCCCGTAGCGCGTGCCGGCGAAATACGCGCCGGTATCCGCGGCCCACACCAGCATCAGCGCCAGCAGCGTCCACACGTGCGCGCGCATGCCACCGTCATGCAGTCGCACCAGTGCCAGCCATGCCGGCAGCAGGGCCGGCAGGGCGAATGCCAGCTTGGTCCAGGCATGCGCACCGCTCGGCGCGGCGCAGCGCGTCGGCTGGCGCAGCCACAGCAGCGCCAGCAGCCAGGCGATGACGCCCAGGCCGATCACCGTCGTGCCGGCGGCGGTGCCGCGCCAGAACCACAGGACCAGGCACAGCGCTGCCATCACTGCCAGCAGCAGACTGCGCCAGGTGTGATTGCGAAAACCCGCCAGTCGCGACCATTCCCACAGCCCGGCCAGCACAGCGCCGGCGATCGCCAGTGCGAACAGCCACGTCGGTGCCAGCAGAATCAGCAGGATCGCCGCCGGCGCCAGCAGCACCGCGGTGAGCGCGCGCTGGCGCAGTACCTCAGAGGCCGGCATGCAGTTGCGCTCCGGTACGGCCGTGGCGGCGTTCGCGCTGCGCATAAGAATCCAGCGCCGCATCCAGCGCCGCGGCATCGAAGTCGGGCCACAGCGTGTCGGTGAAATACAGTTCGGCGTAGGCCGCCTGCCAGAGCAGAAAATTGCTGATGCGGTGCTCGCCGCCGGTGCGGATCAGCAGATCCGGCGGCGGCAGATCGGACAGCATCAGGTGCGCGGCCAGGTGCTGCTCGTCGATCGCGGTCGCATCCAGCAGTCCGTGCGCGACTTGCTGCGCCAAGGTGCGCGCGGCCTGCACGATATCCCAGCGTCCGCCGTAGTTGGCGGCGATGTTCAAAGTCAGCGCGTCATTGCTCGCAGTGCGCTCCATGGCAGCGTGCATGCGCTCGCGCAAGGGCGCGGCGAAAGCATCCAGCGCGCCGATGAAGCGCAGGCGCACGCCATGGGCGTGCAGTTCGTCCACTTCGCTGTCGAGGGCACGCAGGAACAGTTCCATCAGCGCGCCGACCTCGGCCCTGGGCCGCTGCCAGTTCTCGCTGGAAAACGCGAACAGGGTCAGCGCCGCGATGCCGCGTTCGCGGCTGGCCTCGACCGTGGCGCGCACCGCCTTCTGTCCGGCACGGTGGCCCATGCTGCGCGGGCGATGCCGGCGCTCGGCCCAGCGCCCGTTGCCATCCATGATGATGGCCACGTGGCGCGGCAGCGTGGCGGTGTAGGTCATGCGCGCGCCTCAGAGCGCCATCAGCTCGTCTTCCTTGGCCTTGACCACGCTGTCGATTTCCTTGACGTAGCGATCGGTGATCTTTTGCACGTCGTCATCGCCGCGGTGTTCCTCGTCCTCGGTGATTTTCTTGCTCTTGGACAAATCCTTGACCTGCTGCATGGCGTCGCGTCGCACGCCGCGCACCGCGACCTTGGCACTCTCGCCTTCGTGCGCGACGTGCTTGGCCAGCTCCTTGCGCCGTTCCTCGGTCAGCGGTGGCAGGTTAATGCGGATCACGGTGCCGGCGGTGGTCGGCGTGATGCCGAGATCCGAGGCGAGAATGGCTTTCTCGATGACGCCGATCAGCGGCTTTTCCCAGGGCGTGATGGTCAGCGAGCGCGCGTCGGCCACGGCCACGGTGGCGACCTGGCTCAGTGGCACGTCGTTGCCGTAGTAGCTGACCCTGATCGTCTCGACCAGCGCGGTGCTGGCGCGGCCGGTGCGCAGGCGCTGCAGCTCGTGGCGCAATGAGTCGATGCACTTGGTCATGCGGTTCTGCGCGTCCTGCTTGATGCTGTTCAAATCGTTCATGCGTGGCCTCGGGAAGGGTGACGATGGATCGGGGCGGCCTCAGCGCGCGGCCTGCACCAGGGTGCCGATGGGCTCGCCGCGCACGATGCGCATCAGGTTGCCCGGGCGGCCCATGTCGTAGATGCGAATCGGCAGGTCGTGGTCGCGGCACAGGGCGAAGGCGGCGGTATCCATGACCGCCAGCTTGCGCTCGATCACCTCGTCGTAGCTGAGTATGTCGAAACGCGTTGCGCCGGCGTGGTGCGCCGGATCGGCGCTGTAGACGCCGTCGACCTTGGTGGCCTTGAGCAGCAACTGCGCGCCGATCTCCACCGCGCGCAGCGCGGCGGCCGAGTCGGTGGTGAAGAACGGATTGCCCAGGCCTGCGGCGAAGATGGCGATGCGGCCTTTCTCGATATGGCGGATGGCGCGGCGGCGGATGAAGTCCTCGCAGACGTCGTTGATGCGGATTGCGCTCATCACGCGCACCTTGGCGGAGAGTTTTTCCAGCGCGTCCTGCAGCGCCAGCGCATTCATCACCGTGGCCAGCATGCCCATATGGTCGCCGGTGACGCGGTCCATGCCCGCAGCGGCGAGCCCGGCGCCGCGGAAGATATTGCCGCCGCCGATCACCACGCCGAGCTGCACGCCCGCCGCATGGGCTTCGGCGATCTCGCCGGCGATGCGCTTGAGCACGGCGGGGTCGATGCCGTAGTCGGCCGTGCCGAGCAGTGCCTCGCCGGACAGCTTGAGCAGGACTCGGGTGTACTTGAGCGCGTCGGGCATGCGGTCCTCGGGCGGCGGGCAAACTGCGGCATTGTAAACGAGCGGCGCGCCGCGGCGCTGCCGCCAGGATCAGGCGGACGCGGGCGTGTCCTCGCGCAGCAGCGCGGCATCCTGCGCGGCCAGGTAGGCCTCGCCGTGCTCGAGGATGAAATAGCGGAAGGCCTCGGCCGCGGGCGAGAGCAGACGCGACTGCATGTGGGCGATGAACCAACTGCGCATCAGCGGCGTGCCGGCGATGTCCAGCACGTGCAGCAGGCCACCGCGGATCTCCAGACCGATCGTGTGCAGCGAGAGCAGGCCCACGCCGAAACCGGCGATCACGGCCTGTTTCAGGGTCTCGTTGCTGGCGATCTCCATCGCCGCCGTGGGCGCGAGCTGCTGCGCCGCGAAGAATTCCTCCATGGCCGCGCGCGTGCCCGAGCCGGCCTCGCGGATGAGCAGGCGGTGCGCCACCAGCACGCGCGCCGGCAGGTGCGGCTCGTGGGTGAGCGGGTGTCCCGCCGGTGCGGCGAACACCAGCGGGTGCGCGGCGAAGGCCTCGGCGCGCGTCTCGATCTCGCGCGGCGGACGGCCCATCACGGCCAGGTCGATCTCGCCGCCCTGCAGCAGCCGCAGCAGATGCTCGCGGTTGTGCGTGACGCGCAGGCGCAATTCGACGCCGGGATGCTCGTCGTGGAAGCGTGCGAGCAGGCGCAGCAGGAAGTACTTGGCGGTGCTGACGAAGCCCAACGTCAACTGGCCGCGGTCCAGGCGCTGGAAGCGCGCCATGGCGTCCTCGGCCTCCTTGTGCGCGCCCAGCAGCTTGCGCGCATGCACCAGGAAGTACTCGCCCGCCGTGGACAGGCTCAGCCGGCGCTTTTCGCGGTCGAACAGGCGCAAGCCGACCTGACTCTCCAACTCCTTGATCTGCATCGAAACCGCGGGCGGGGTGATGTGCAGCGTCGCGGCCGCGCGCTGCACGCTGCCGTGGCGGGCGACCTCGGTGAACACGCGCAACTGGCGGAAGCTCAGGTTCATGAGTTAAGCATTACATGAATTATTGGCAAAGAAAATCTGACTTTACTTACTTTCACGGCTCGCCAAGAGTGCATCCCGTCACCCAGCGCCTGCCGAGGACCAAACATGAGTGCCGATCAGATCCAAGCCGAAGCCACCGACATCACCGCCAACGCCAAGAAGCGCTATGCAGCCGGCGTGCTGAAGTACCGCCAGATGGGCTACTGGCAGCCCGACTACACGCCCAAGGACACCGATGTCCTTTGCCTGTTCCGCATCAGCCCGCAGGATGGCGTCGACCCGGTCGAGGCCGCCGCCGCCGTGGCCGGCGAGTCCAGCACGGCGACATGGACCGTGGTGTGGACCGACCGCCTGACCGCCTGCGACAGCTACCGCGCCAAGGCCTACAAGGTCGAACCGGTGCCGGGTACGCCCGGCCAGTACTTCGCCTGGATCGCCTACGACCTGATCCTGTTCGAGGAAGGCTCGATCGCCAACCTCACGGCCAGCATCATCGGCAATGTATTCGGCTTCAAGCCGCTCAAGGCCTTGCGCCTGGAGGACATGCGCATTCCCGTGGCTTACGTGAAGACCTTCAAGGGTCCGCCCACCGGCCTGATCGTCGAGCGCGAGCGCCTGGACAAGTTCGGTCGCCCGCTGCTGGGCGCCACCACCAAGCCCAAGCTGGGTTTGTCCGGACGCAACTACGGGCGCGTGATCTATGAGGGCCTGAAGGGCGGCCTGGATTTCATGAAGGACGACGAGAACATCAACTCGCAACCGTTCATGCACTGGCGCGACCGTTTTCTGTATGTGATGGATGCGGTGAACAAGGCGTCCGCCGCCACCGGCGAGGTCAAGGGCTCCTACCTCAACGTCACCGGTGCGACGATGGAGGACATGTACGAGCGCGCCGAATTCGCCAAGGAACTGGGCAGCGTGGTCGTGATGATCGACCTGGTGGTGGGCTACACCGCGATCCAGTCGATGGGCAACTGGGCGCGCAAGCACGACATGATCCTGCATCTGCATCGTGCCGGGCACGGCACTTACACGCGCCAGAAAAGCCACGGGGTCAGTTTCCGCGTCATCGCCAAGTGGATGCGTCTGGCGGGCGTCGATCACATCCACGCCGGTACGGCGGTGGGCAAGCTCGAGGGCGACCCGAAGACGGTGCAGGGTTACTACAACGTCTGCCGCGAAAGCCACAACCGCATCGACCTGCCGCGCGGCATTTACTTCGAGCAGGACTGGGCGGACCTCAGGAAAATGATGCCGGTCGCATCGGGTGGCATCCACGCCGGTCAGATGCACCAGCTGATCGACCTGTTCGGCGATGACGTGATCCTGCAGTTCGGTGGCGGCACCATCGGTCACCCCGCAGGCATCCAGGCCGGCGCCGTGGCCAATCGCGTCGCGCTGGAGGCCATGGTCAAGGCGCGCAACGAGGGCAAGGACATCGTCAACGAAGGGCTGGAGATCCTGCGCAAGGCCGCGCAGTCCTGCACGCCGCTCAAGCAGGCGCTCGATACCTGGGGCGAGATCACCTTCAACTACGCCAGCACCGACACCAGTGATTACGCCACCACGCCCAGCGTGGCCTGAGAGGAGCGCACCGCCATGATGACCAATCCCACCGGCCGCGTGACCCAGGGCCAGTTCAGCTTCCTGCCCGACCTCAGCGACGCCGAGATCACCGCGCAGATCGAGTACGGCCTGAACAAGGGCCATGCCTGGAGCGTCGAGTACACCGATGACCCGCATCCACGCAACACTTACTGGGAGTTGTTCGGCATGCCCATGTTCGACCTGCGTGACGCGGCCGGCATTCTCATGGAAGTGAACAATTGCAGGAAAACCTTCCCGCACCACTACATCCGCCTGGTGGCCTTCGATTCCACGCGCGGCGTCGAGTCGGTGGCGATGAGCTTCATCGTCAACCGGCCCGAGAACGAGCCCGGGTTCGGCCTGCAGCGCCAGGAGGGCGCGGGGCGCGCGATCCACTACACCGTGCATGCGTACGCCACCGATAAACCCGAGGGCGAACGCTACTAGCGCACCCGTCAGGCGGCGACCGAAAAACCTCGCATGCGCCGGTCGATCCGCTCGGCGCGTGCTGTGTCACGCCACACTCGCTGGAGTCACGACCGATGAAACAGCCCAACGTGATCGCGCCATCGATCCTGTCCGCGGATTTCGCGCGGCT
>DZBX01000028.1:16103-24273 GCA_022730075.1 Rhodanobacter sp.
TGAAACAGCCCAACGTGATCGCGCCATCGATCCTGTCCGCGGATTTCGCGCGGCTGGGCGAGGCGGAGGTTCTCGCGGGATGCGTTGAAGCGCATCCCGCGCCGCCGAGCGCCCGGCCACGGAGGGCCGGGCCGGCGCCACGCGCCACGGAGGGCTGCTTGCGGCTCTGGAGGTATGCATCGTGAGACAGCCCAACGTGATCGCGCCATCGATCCTGTCCGCGGATTTCGCGCGGCTCGGCGATGAGGTACGTGCCGTGCTGGCCGCCGGCGCCGACTGGGTGCATTTCGACGTGATGGACAACCACTACGTCCCCAACCTCAGCATCGGCCCGATGGTGGCGCAGGCGCTCAAGCCGCACTGCGTGAAGCCCGACGGCAGCGCCGCCCCGCTCGACGTGCACCTGATGGTGCAGCCGGTGGACGCGCTGGCCGAGGCCTTCGCCAGGGCCGGCGCCGACGTGATCAGCTTCCATCCCGAGGCTTCGCGCCACGTGGATCGCACCCTGCAACTGATCCGTGGCGCCGGCTGCAAGGCCGGGCTGGTGTTCAACCCGGCCACGCCACTGGACGTGCTGGAGTGGGAGATCGACAAGCTCGACCTGGTGCTGATCATGTCGGTCAACCCCGGCTTTGGCGGGCAGGGTTTCATCGACAGCGCGCTGCGCAAGCTGGAGCAGGCGCGGCGCATCATCGATGCCAGCGGTCGTGCGATCCGCCTCGAGGTCGACGGCGGCATCAAGGTCGACAACATTCGCCGCGCCGCCGAGGCCGGCGCCGACACCTTCGTGGCCGGCAGCGCGATCTTCGGTCAGCGCGATTACGCCGCGGTGGTCGTCGCCATGCGCCAGCAACTTGCGGGAGAGCACTGAGATGGGCACGCCCAGCTACAACATCCCCGGCAGCGTCGCCGCGCAGCCGTCATCGCCGGCCGCCGCCATGGCCACGGTTCCATCGGCGACCAGCACCGCGCGCACCGTCGCGCAGGTGCTGGCCGAGAGCCAGGTCGAGGCGGTGTTCGCGGAGCTCGACCACGACCTGGTCGGCCTCGCCCCGGTCAAGCAGCGCATCCGCGACATCGCCGCGCTGCTGGTCATCGACAAGCTGCGCATGAACCTCGGCTTGCAGGCCGAGACGCCCAGTCTGCACATGAGCTTCACCGGCAATCCGGGCACCGGCAAGACCACGGTCGCCATGCGCATGGCCGAGATCCTGCATCGCCTCGGCTACGTGCGCAAAGGCCATCTGGTGGCGGTCACCCGCGACGATCTGGTCGGCCAGTACATCGGCCACACCGCGCCCAAGACCAAGGAAGTGTTGAAGAAGGCCATGGGCGGCGTGCTGTTCATCGACGAGGCCTACTACCTCTACAAGCCCGAGAACGAGCGCGATTACGGCGGCGAGGCGATCGAGATCCTGCTGCAGGTGATGGAGAACCAGCGCGACGACCTGGTGGTGATCCTGGCCGGCTATGCCGACCGCATGGACACGTTTTTCAAGTCCAATCCGGGTCTGAGTTCGCGCATCGCGCACCACCTCGATTTCCCCGACTACTCGGTGGACGAGCTACAGCAGATTGCGCAGCGCATGCTGACGCAGCGTCACTATCGCTTCGGCGAGGGCGCGGCCGAGGTGTTCCTGCACTATCTGCAACGGCGCATCGTGCAGCCGCATTTCGCCAACGCGCGCAGCGTGCGCAACGCGCTGGATCGCGCGCGCCTGCGCCAGGCCAGCCGCCTGTTTGCCGACCGCGAACGCGAACTCGGCCAGGACGACCTGACCACGCTGCTGCCGGCGGATCTGCTGGGCAGCCGCGTATTCACCCAGACACCCGCCTGAGCCGCCACGCCATGCCCCTGTCCAAGCGCCCGACCCTGACGCAATACCTGATCGAGCAGCGCCGTCGCTTTCCCGGCGCCAGCGGCGACCTCAACGCGCTGATCCTGGATGTGTCGATCGCGTGCAAGGCGATCGCGCGCCAGGTCGCCTTCGGCGAGCTGCGCGCCGGCGCCGAGAACGCCGGTGGCGCCACCAACGTGCAGGGCGAGGTGCAGAAACATCTGGACGTGGTCAGCAACGAGCTGTTCGTGCGCCAGGCCGAGTGGTCGGGGCACCTGGCCGGCATGGCCTCCGAGGAAATGCAAGCGCCCTACCAGATCCCCGGCGAGTATCCGCGCGGCAAGTACCTGCTGGTGTTCGATCCGCTGGATGGCTCCAGCAATCTCGATGTCGATGTCACCGTGGGCAGCATCTTCTCGATCCTGCGCGCGCCGGACGAGGTCGTCGCCAGCGGCCGCGACGTGGTCGAGGCCGATTTCCTGCAGCCGGGCGCGCAGCAGGTCGCCGCCGGCTACGCCTTGTACGGGCCATCGACCATGCTGGTGCTCAGCGTCGGCAGTGGTGTGGTCGGCTTCACGCTGGATCACAACCTCGGCGAGTTCAAGCTGACCCACCCGGAGTTGCGTGTGCCCGAGGACGCCCAGGAATTCGCCATCAACAGTTCCAACAGCCGCTTCTGGGAGCCGCCGGTGAAGCGCTACGTGGACGAGTGCCTGGCTGGCCGCAGCGGCCCGCGCGGCAAGGACTTCAACATGCGCTGGATCGCCAGCATGGTGGCCGAGGCACACCGCATCCTGATGCGCGGCGGCGTGTTCCTGTACCCGCGCGACAGCAAGGATCCCGGCAAGGCCGGACGCCTGCGCCTGTTGTACGAAGCCAACCCGATCGGCTTCATCATGGAGCAGGCCGGCGCGCGCGCCAGCACCGGCCGCCAGCCGGTGCTGGGCGTGCCGCCCAGCGCGCTGCACCAGCGTATCGCCCTGGTCTTCGGCTCGAAAAACGAGGTCGAGCGCATCGAGCGCTACCACCAGGACGGCGCCATGCGCGACGCGCCCAATCCGCTGTTTGTCGAACGCGGTCTGTTCCGCGACTGATCCGCACACCAGCACGACACGCCCGCCACCCACACCACCAGGAAGCGCACGCATGTCCGAACGCCATCCCATCATCGCCATCACCGGCTCGTCCGGCGCCGGCACCACCTCGGTGACGCGCACGTTCCAGGACATTTTCCGGCGCGAGAAGATCAACGCCGCCGTCATCGAGGGCGACAGCTTCCATCGCTTCGACCGCAAGGAGATGCGCCTGCGCCAGGCCGAGGCCGAGGCCAAGGGCGACGCGCACTTCAGCCATTTCGGCCCGGAAAACAACCTGTTCGCCGAGCTCGAGCAGCTGTTCGCCAGCTACGCCGTGAGCGGCATCGGCAGCAGCCGCAAATACCTGCACGATGCCGGCGAGGCCGCGCCCTACCGGCAGGAGCCCGGCACCTTCACGCCCTGGGAGGAGCTGCCGCCCGGCACCGACCTGCTCTATTACGAGGGGCTGCATGGCGCGGTCAGCGTGCCCGGAGCCGATGTCGCGCGGCATCCGGACCTGCTGATCGGCGTGGTGCCGGTGATCAACCTGGAGTGGATCCAGAAGCTTTACCGCGACAAGCACGTGCGCGGCTATTCGGCCGAGGCCGTCACCAATACCATTCTGCGGCGCATGCCGGACTACGTGAACTACATCTGCCCGCAGTTTTCGCGCACCGACATCAACTTCCAGCGCGTGCCGGTGGTGGATACCTCCAATCCCTTCATCGCGCGCTACATTCCCTCCGCCGACGAGAGCATCTGCGTGATCCGATTCCGCAATCCCAAGGGCATCGATTTGCCCTACCTGCAAAGCATGATCCACGACTCGTGGATGTCGCGCGCCAACACCATCGTGGTGCCAGGCGGCAAGATGGAGCTGGCCATGCAGATGATCCTGACACCCTTCATCTGGCGCATGATGGAGCGTCGCAAACGAGCATTGGGAGCGATGTGATGGCCAGCAGTTCCGACGACCGCGTCCTCAACGGCAGCCCTTCGCACGACCCGCGCGCCACCGTGCTGCGCGCGCTGGCGATGGACGCGGTGCAGAAAGCCAACATCGGCCATCCTGGTGCACCGATGGGCATGGCTGAAATGGCGGTGGCGCTGTGGAGCAGGCACCTGCGCCACGATCCGGTCGATCCGCGCTGGCCCGATCGCGATCGCTTCGTGCTCAGCAATGGTCATGCCTCGATGCTGCTGTACGCAGTGCTGAACCTCACCGGCTATGACTTGCCGATGAGCGAAATCGAGAATTTCCGCCAGTTGCACAGCCGCACGCCGGGGCATCCCGAGCGCGGCATGACACCCGGCGTCGAGACCACCACCGGGCCGCTGGGGCAGGGCATCGGCAATGCCGTGGGCATGGCGCTGGCCGAACAGATGCTGGCGCGCGAGTTCAACCGCTCCGGTCACGACATCGTCAACCATCACACCTACGTGTTTCTGGGCGATGGCTGCCTGATGGAGGGCATCAGCCACGAGTCGCTGTCGCTGGCCGGCGTGCTGGGCCTGGAAAAGCTCATCGTGCTGTACGACGACAACGGCATCAGCATCGACGGCGCGGTGCGG
The DNA here is from genome assembly GCA_022730075.1 of Rhodanobacter sp. Lineage (GTDB taxonomy): Bacteria > Pseudomonadota > Gammaproteobacteria > Xanthomonadales > Rhodanobacteraceae > Metallibacterium. The sequence goes on from DZBX01000028.1 coordinate 20,590, forward strand.
GGCTGGTTCCGCGACGATACCGCTGCGCGCCTGCGCGCCTACGGCTGGAACGTCATCGGCCCGATCGACGGCCACAGCATCGAGGCGGTGGATGCCGCGCTGGCCGCCGCGCAACGCGGCAACGGCAAGCCGACCTTCATCCTCTGTCGCACGACCATCGGCGCCGGTGCGCCCAACCGCAGCGGCACGGCCAAGGCGCACGGCGAGCCGCTGGGCGCCGAGGAAGTCGCCGCCACGCGCAAGGCGCTGGGCTGGGAACATGCGCCGTTCGTGGTGCCCGAGCAGGTGCGCGCGCAATGGGACGCGCGCGCGCGCGGTGCCGAACTCAGCGGCGACTGGCGGCGGCGCTTCGAGGCGTACCGCAAGGCGCATCCCGATCTGGCGGCGGCTTGCGAACGCCGCATGCGGGATGAACTGCCGGCCGACTGGCCGACGCTGCGCGCTGCGGTGTTGCAGGCGGCCGCCGTTGCGCAGGACAGCCTCGCCACGCGCAAGTGTTCGCAGCAGGTGTTGGCCAAGCTGGGGCCGGCGCTGTCCGAACTGGTCGGCGGCAGCGCCGATCTGACCGGCTCGAACCTCACCGATTTCCCCGATGCCGGTGCGCGTTATCACCACTTCGGCGTGCGCGAGTTCGGCATGGCCGCGTTGATGAACGGCATGGCCGCGCACGGCGGCTACATCCCCTACGGCGGGACTTTCCTCACCTTCAGCGATTACGCGCGCAATGCCATTCGCATGGCGGCGCTGATGAAACTGCGCGTGATCCACGTGTTCACCCACGATTCCATCGGCCTGGGCGAGGACGGCCCCACGCACCAGCCGGTCGAGCATGCTGCCAGCCTGCGCCTGATTCCCAACCTCGAGGTCTGGCGCCCCTGCGACAGCTTCGAAACCGCCGTGGCCTGGACCGAGGCCGTGGCCGATGCGCAGCGCCCGAGCGCCTTGCTGCTGTCGCGGCAGAATCTGCCGGCGCAGATGCACACGGCGGCGGATGCCGCACAGGTGGCGCGCGGCGCCTATCTGCTGAGCGCGCCCGCCGCGGCGCGCGCCACGCTGCTGGCCAGCGGCTCGGAAGTGGGCCTGGCCATGCAGGCGCAGAAGCTGCTGGCCGAGCAGGGCATCGCCGTGCGCGTGGTCTCCATGCCCAGCAGCACGCGTTTCGATCGCCAGGATGCCGGCTACCGCCAACAGGTGCTGGGTGAACTGCCGCGCATCGGCATCGAGGCGGGCGTAAGCGTGTTCTGGGCGCAGTACGGCTGCGTGGCAGCACTGGGCGTGGATACCTTCGGTGAATCCGCGCCGGGCCCGAAGGTGTTCGCGCATTTCGGTCTGCTGCCCGAGCGCGTGGTGGCGCGCGTGCGCGAAGTGCTGGGCGCATGATCGAGGCGCTCAGCTTCGATCTCGACGGCACGCTGGTGGACACCGGCGGCGAGATCGCCGCGGCGGTCAACTTGACGCTGCGCGATTTTGACCGCGCGCCGCTGGCGCAAGCGGCGATCGAAACACTGATCGGCGCCGGCGCGCACGAACTGATGCGGCGCGTGCTGGCGCAGATTGATGCCGCGCGGGCGCTGGATCACGCCGCGCTGATGCAGCGTTTCGAGCAACACTACGCCGCGCAGGCCGGCAGCACGGCGCAGCCCTATCCCGGTTGCGTGGCGACCCTGCAGCGCCTGCGCGCGGCCGGCTTGCGCCTGGCCTGCGTGACCAACAAGGAGCAGCGTCACGCGCAACGCGTGCTCGACGCCACCGCGCTGACGCCGTACTTCGAGTTGCTGGTCGGCGGTGACACGCTGGCCTGGAAAAAGCCCGACGCGCGCGTGTTGCGCCACGTCGTCGCCGCGCTGGGCAGCCAGCCGGCGCAGGCCGCGCACGTCGGTGATTCGCAGATCGACCTCGCCGCCGCGCGCAACGCCGGTGTGGCCGACTGGGCCGTGCCCTGGGGCTACAACGCCGGCACGCCCATCGCGCGGCATGCGCCCACGCGCCTGTTCGCGAGTTTCCCCGCCATCGCGGACGCCGCGCTGGCCCCTTCCGCGGCGCCCCGGCACCGCGGCACCGTCACCCACTGAGACCCAACGGAGAGACCACCCATGGCCCTCGTTTCGCTACGCCAACTGCTGGACCACGCCGCCGAGCACGGCTACGGCGTACCCGCGTTCAACGTCAACGACATGGAGCAGATCCAGGCGATCATGGAGGCCGCGCAGGACGTGCAGGCGCCGGTGATCCTGCAGGCCTCGGCCGGCGCGCGCAGTTACGCCGGCGAGGCCTACCTGCGCCACATGGTGCTGGCCGCCATCGAGACCCATCCGGAGATTCCGGTGGTGCTGCACCAGGACCATGGCGCCACGCCCGCGGTCTGTCAGGCCTCGATCCGTTCCGGCTTCAGCAGCGTGATGATGGATGGTTCCCTGCGCGAGGACGCCAGGACGCCCGCGTCCTACGACTACAACGTCCAGGTCACGCGCACGGTGTGCGAGCTCGCGCACTGGGTCGGCGTGTCGGTGGAAGGCGAGCTGGGTTGCCTGGGCTCGCTGGAAACCGGCGAGGCGGGCGAGGAGGACGGCGTCGGCGCCGCCGGCAAGCTCAGCCACGACATGCTGCTGACCGACCCGGCGCAGGCCAGGGATTTTGTGGCGCAGACCGGCGTGGACGCGCTGGCCATCGCCATCGGCACCAGCCACGGCGCCTACAAGTTCACGCGCCAGCCCACCGGCGACATCCTCGCCATCGAACGCATCGCCGCCATCCATGCCGCGGTGCCCGACACGCACCTGGTGATGCACGGCAGCTCCAGCGTGCCGCAGGAGTGGCTGGCGATCATTCGCCAGCATGGCGGCGACATCAAGGAAACCTACGGCGTGCCCGTCGAGGAGATCGTGCGCGGCATCGGCAGCGGCGTGCGCAAGGTCAACATCGATACCGACATCCGCCTGGCCATGACCGGCGCGATGCGTCAGCTGTTCGCCACGCAGCCCGGCGAGTTCGATCCGCGCAAGGCCATGCTGGCGGCGAAGAAGGCCGCGCGCGGCATCTGCAAACTGCGCTTCGAGGCCTTCGGCTGCGCCGGCCAGGCGCCGAAGATCAAGCCGCTGCCGCTGGAAGCCATGGCCAAACGCTACCGCTGAGGAATCGCCCATGGCCGTCGAGAGCCCTGCAACCCGCCTCGGCGCCGCGGCGCCGGCGTTCACCCTGCGCGGCACCGACGGCCGCATGCACACGCTGGCCGCGGCGCGCGGCGAGCGCGGCACCGTGCTCGCCTTCATCTGCAACCATTGCCCCTACGTGCAGGCGGTGCTGCCGCGCCTGCTGCGCGACGCGCGCGAACTGTCGCCGCTGGGCGTGCGTTTCATCGCCATCAATTCCAACGACGCCGTGGCCTATCCCGAAGACAGCTTCGAGCGCATGGTCGCGGCGGCCGGCGACTGGCCCTTCCCCTATCTGCATGACGAAACGCAGCAGGTCGCGCGCGCCTATGGCGCCGTGTGCACGCCGGATTTCTTCGGCTACGACGCCGCCCTGCATCTGCGCTACCGCGGGCGTCTGGATGCGGGTCGCAAGCAGCCGCTCGAAGACGCGCCGCGCGAGTTGTTCGAGGCCATGCGCCGCATCGCCGCGGGCCAGTTGCCGCTGCCGCAGCAGTACCCGTCGATGGGATGCTCGATCAAGTGGAAGCCGGCG
>DZBX01000308.1 GCA_022730075.1 Rhodanobacter sp.
CGCCTTAACCGCGGTAGCGCTCGGTGGCGCGGATCAGCGCATCGATATTGCCCGGCTCGAACGCCGAGTGGCCGGCATCGGGCACGATCTCCAGGCTTGCCTCGGGCCAGGCGCGATGCAGGTCCCAGGCCGAACGCAGCGGGCACACCACGTCGTAGCGTCCCTGCACGATGGTCGCCGGGATGTGGCGGATGCGCTCGACATCGCGCAGCAATTGATCGTCCACGCGCAGAAATCCGCCGTGGATGAAGTAGTGGCACTCGATGCGCGCGAAGGCCAGCGCGAAGGCATCGGCGCCGCTGGACTCGATGTGCGCGGGATCCTGATACAGAAAACTGGTGGCGCCTTCCCATACCGACCATGCGCGCGCTGCGGCCAGACGCACGTCGGCATCCGCATGGGTCAGGCGGCGGTGGTAGGCGCTGATCAGATCACCGCGTTCGACCACAGGGATGGCGTCGAGATATTTCTCCCAGGCATCGGGAAACAGCGCGTCGCACCCTTGCTGGTAGAACCACTCGAGCTCCCAGCGGCGCAGCAGGAAGATGCCGCGCAGCACCAGCTCGGTGACGCGCGCGGGATGGCTTTGCGCATAGGCCAGCGCCAGCGTCGAGCCCCATGAGCCGCCGAATACCTGCCACCGCTCGATGCCCAGATGCGCGCGCAGACGCTCGATGTCGGCGACCAGGTCCCAGGTGGTGTTTTCACGCAGCTCGGCGTGCGGCGTGGAGCGCCCGCAGCCGCGCTGATCGAACAGCACGATGCGATAGGCCGCCGGGTCGAAAAACTGCCGGCAGCGCGCGTTGCAGCCACCACCCGGACCGCCGTGCAGGAACACCACGGGCTTGCCCTGCGGGTTGCCGCATTGTTCGTAGTACAGCGTATGCAGCGCGGAAACCTGCAACTGGCCCGTGGCGTAGGGTTCGATCTCGGGGTAAAGACTGCGGCGTGCGTCGGACATTGCGCTGAACCTCCTGCTCGACATTTCGATCCCCCGAAATGCATGCGGCGCCCCGTGGCGCCGCATGATGACCGGAACTGGTCGGGGCGGCGAGAATCGAACTCGCGACCCCCACAACCCCATTGTGGTGCGCTACCAGGCTGCGCTACGCCCCGACACGATTCCAGAGCGCGGCATTGTAGCAGCGTCGCCGCGGCAAAAAGAAGCGCGCCGCGGCTCAGAGCCTGTGAAAAATTCCGCGTCGTGCGGAATTTTTCATCGGCACGTCCGGCACAGGTCCGTACGTGCCTGCG
>DZBX01000134.1 GCA_022730075.1 Rhodanobacter sp.
AAGCGATTTTCAAAAATGCCCCCAAATATGCCCCCACCAGAGCGATGCTGCCCCCGCGTCAGACACCAGAAAAAGCCCAGCAGAAGCCGGGCTTGCGTTGCTTAACGGTAGCTGGGCTTATCGGGTGCGCGCCTGGCCGTCAGGGTGCGGTTTATGAGTTGCACAGTGAAGCGCTGCATGTCAAGCGGGATAACCCTTTCTCCGCCCACAACCCTTTCGAGACTCTCGGCTAGCTCCCTTGGCAAATGCGCACCAGACCAGCCGTCCGTGGCCTCGCTCAGATCGAACCCCTGGGCGGCGACACGCTCGGCCAGCTCGAACCCGGCCCGGTGGATTTCCAGCAGGTTCATCGCAGCGTTCGCCAGCGCTTCGCGGGCCAGCTCGAAGTCGGGCTGCGCCTTGCGATGTTGCGTTGCCCGGCTGACTTCACGGTCGAGCTGGGTGGAGATTTTCGACTGCGCGGCGTTGAGAAGCTGCTCCTCCCGAAGGTGTTGGCGATGCTCAAGCGCCAGCTCTTCCGGTGCGGGACTTCCAGCGCCAGATCGGGCGGCTGTGGCGTCGCCTGCCAACAGGCGTCGCGTTCTCGCCAGGACGCCTTCTTCCTCGGGCGCGGCGCGTGGTGAGCACAGCCGACTCCAGCAGTCATCCCGCCGGGCGATGGTTGTCGCCAGTCGAACATTGATGGCGGCCTGCTCTTCGCGTAGAGCGCGGACGGGCGGGTAATCTTCCGCGTTCAGGTTGAACTGGTTCGGATCGGTTTCATTCGTTTTCAAACGAGTTGAGGTCATGATTTTTTCCGGTTGATGATGCAGATGCAGACAATACCCCCCCCTCCAAAACTATGCGCCGTAAAAATCTGACGAGGCGCACGGTTTCGGCGGAGGCGGCTCAAACTTTTGCTACCCCCCTGGGGTGGCAGACCGACGCGACCAAATGCGGCGGCAGCTTGCGGCCAGCCTGCAAGGCTTGGCCGAGTAGCGCGGCCTGCGTGCGCACCAAATCGGCGGGTGCACCGCGCGCGGCCAAGCCTTGCAGGTGGCTGCGGACTTGCGCTTTGGTCGGCGGCTCGAAACTCCAGGGGCTGTCAGGCTGGTGTACTTTCAGATAACGCAGGGCTGCTGCTCTGTTCATGATTTTCTCCGGTGAAACGGCGGGAGGAATGTCCCCGGAAACCGGCCCGCCGCCGGTTCTGGGAGTGGTGAAAATGGGGCGAAGCGTCTTGCCCTTTCGGCTTCCGCGCAAAAAAAACTGCAGACACTGCAGACAGCCGGAAAAACGCTTCTAACTTGTTGATATGCAATGGTTTTTCTGTCTGCAGTCGGACTGCAGACAAACCGAAAAAGACTGCAGACACTGCAGACAAATCTGTCCGCTGGCGTTCGCAGAAGAAAAAGCGTCGGGCTTGTGTCGTTTCTGGATCGGTGTTTTTGCCCACAGTTAGCCGCGCGAAAAAAGCTCTGCCGCGCCCCTCCGCCGGGCGCGGCGCATCGGCCTTGAGGCGTTGCCGGTCAATCATCTTCAGCCTCAAAGATGCTGGGCTTAACGTGGTAAACAACCGCCCGGCCTAGACCCGGCAGACGGGCTGTGCAGTCAAACGGGCGACCCTTGTCGGGCACCAGGTGGTCACGATCACGCAGGACGCGCAGCACGGCCTTGGGATCAAAACCCGCCGCAATTTCAACCCGGAAGACTTCGGGCAGAACAAAGTAGCTCCACGATTCCACGCCCCCCGCCGCATCCTTGGTGGCCCTACGATACCCGGCCCGGCTCAGGGTGCGGGGGGCGTGGTCATCATCGGCCCGATTCCAATCGGAGAAGCGACCTTCACCGTGAAGCTCAAGGAAGCGGCGCACCTGAGCGAGCATCTGACGATCCTCGGAATTGCCCAGCCCGCCGCGCGATTCAAGCCAATCTTGAAAACACCGCCGGGCGGCGCGTTCGGCCTCGCCAGTGGGCCAGCCAGTTAGGCCCGCAGCGGTGGCCAGCTCGCCCGCAGCGCCAACGACAGCAAAGCGCCGGGCCACGCGGTGAACCTGACCACTCGCAGCCTCAGGCACCCATTGCGCCGTCAAGCGATCCACAGCGCTGCGCATGTGCTCGCGCAGGGTGTCGGCCCGGCTAACGATGTTCTCAAGGAAGGCGCGGCCTGCGGTTCCGTGGTACGCATCGGCGGCCTTGCCCAGGTATTGCGCCAGCGCCTGCGGGCTGTCCTTGTCGTGCAGGTTTTCGAATAGGCCCATGTTCGCCCCCGCATCGGCGGGCAGATCGACCAGGCGCAACTCTTGGCCTGCGCGGGCAGTCTTGCCTACCGATTGCATGTGCTGCGCAATGCCGACTTCGCCAGCACTCAGCAGCAGCAGCATCCACTGCAGGCGCGGGCGGGGTTGTCCGGTGCGACTGGCGCGGCTCTTGCCCATGCCGTTGCTCAACATGTAGGCACATTCGCCCACCTCGCGGGCGTCAATCTGACCGACTTCGTCGAGGATCAGCGTGCGGTCACAGTGCGCCGCAGCCGTGCCCTCGATGGCGTTTGCCGTAGCGCGCCAGGACTGCGCATAGGCGGCAGGGCCGTACACCGAAGCGGTAAGGCGCAGGGCGGTGGACTTGCCGCTACTGCTCGCGCCCAACATGTGAAACCCGCCGCCGCTCTCGCCAGAAGGCCGCAGCACCATGCCTGCGAAAGCCGTGCTGATGGCAAACGTTAAGCGGCTGTTGCCCACGGCATAAGACGCCACACGGCTTCGCCACTGGTCGAGCGTGCCCCGCTGGCGCAAGGTGTTTTCTGTGGCAACCTCGGCTTGAAAAATCAGCCGTTCGCTGGCCTGTCCGACCACTTCATCCGGCAGCACATAGACCCCGCCGGGGTGCCAGCCCAGGCGGTCAACACAGCGCGCCAGGGCTTCGGGCTGGCGAGTTTGAACATAGCTCGCCAACAATTGCCGGGCGCGGCTTGCCGAGCTGATTCGCAGGCCCAGCGAGAGCAGCACCCCCCTGAACTCTGCGCCGTCTGCGGCAAGCATTTTCGCGGGCGCGGCCCATTGCCGGTGATTGCCCGCCGGGTCATCAAACTCCAGCAGAAAGCCCCATTCGCGGCTGTCCGCATCGCGGGTCTGCGCCGTGACTTCAAGTCGGCTACAAACCCATAGCGGCGGCTTCGGGCGGCCTTCGGAATCGACCTCGGCAAACCATACGCCAGCGCTATCGAGGCGGAAGCGGTCATGCTCAGGGGCTGCCGCTTTGCTGCTCTGCGCAGGGGCTTCGGCGGGTGCCTCTGGCTCGGCTGCGGGCTGCGCCAACGCCTGCGCAATGGTGGCTTCGATGCGGGCCTTAACAGCGTCAAGACCGGCGCTTGCGGCCCAATCGTTGAAGTCCACGTTTTGACCTTCAGGGGCATCGGGCAGCGTCACAAAACCGCCCACCCTGCGCGCGGTGGTTTCGGCGGCGATGCGGCCCGAATTCTTGCCGGTGCGGGTCTCGGTTTCTCGGTCGTTGTCGGCTGCGATCAGCAGCAGCACGCCCGGGCCATAGTGGTTGCGCAGGCCACGCGCCACATGCGGCAGGTTCGAGGCATCGAAGCAGCAGGCCACGGGCCGCGCGGTGGCCTCATGGGCCGATGCCGCCGTGGCGTAGCCTTCGGCCAAAATCAGCACCGGCGCGCCTTCGGGGTTGCCGATCCAATGCAGCAGGCCGGATTTTTGCCCGCCGGGCAGGTAGCGCTTTGTTCCATCGGGCCTGATGGTCTGCAGGTTGCGCAGCTCGCCGTGCAGGCTGCGCATGGGAACCCGCAGCGCCCCGTCTGGCGTGTGGCGCACGCCATGCGCGCCCACGCCCTTGCGGTCGAGATAAGGGCTTGCGCCGGTGTCGCTGGCCTCGCTGAAGCGGCGTTGCGCCTCTTGCGCCGCCTTGGCCTGCGCGGCTTGGCGTGCGGCCTGCTCTTGCTGGTCGAGTTCGGCGCGTGCTGCGGCTTGCGCCGCGTGTGCTTCGGGGCTGGGGGGCGCGGCAGGCTCAGAGCGCTTGAAACCGTGCTGCTGCGCTAGGTGCAGCAGGGTGCCGATGGTGACGCGGCCCCCGGCCTTGACGCTGCGCCAAGTGTCGCGCACAGCCCGGAAATCATAGTTCGCAGCGCCCTTGCTCCAGTCGTCGAACAGGTCGAAGCCGGGTTCTCCAAACTCGGATTTCAGCGACATGGCGACCTTCGCCCAATCGGCGCGCGGCAAATCCGCAGGAATATGGTTCAGGGCGGCGCTGGCTTGGTCAATGGAAAGGATTTCTCGCATGGCGGCGCTTGATCAATGGCCAGGCCGATAGCCGCACCAGCGCAGGCTTTCCGTCTCCAGGCGAAGCAGTGGCTTCCTGCTCACTGCGTCGGCGTTGATCCCTAGGTCGATGCGCCGGAGCATGACGGTCAAGCGGTAAGTTCGCCCCTCGTGCTCAAAACTATCGGGAACGTTTTTTTCAAGGGCGGCAATTGCGGAGTCGATCAAGGCCAGGGCATTCGGGTAGTCGGTCAAGTAGCCTCCTCCCGGCGAAGTCTTCGATTGAAGAACGCGACATTCCCATTCGATCAAATCGTGCAGGTCAGGCGCGCCGCTCATGGGTGCACCTTGCGTGACGCGCGAATTCTGGCCGAAATCCAGGCTTGAATTTCAGACTCAGGCCAGGCGGCAGCGCGCGGCCCGAGTTTGACGCACGGCGGGAATTCGCCGGTCTTCAGCCGGGCATAAATCGCGCTCTTGCGTAGCCCGACGAGACTCTCGACTTCGGGCAATCTCAGCAGACGGTCGGCGGGCGTTGTGGGGTTTTGCTGCATTTGGGCGTCTCCATAGCGGGTTGCGATGGAGACCATTGCAGCAGCGGTGTTGCGCCGTGCCTAGGTAAAAGAATCTGCGTTAAATCGTCAGAGACTTTTCCCTAGACAATGCGCCCTAACTCGGCTAGGAAGGCGCTCAGTTCGTCAGAAGGACAGTTCAGGTCAAACGCCTTGACGGCTCGGCTCAGCGCGCTGCGTATCGAGGCGTCCGAGCGCAGCAGCCCGGCTTCTTTGCAAAGCGCGGACAGCTCCGCAACGTCTGGCCCGGCATCGGCTAATGGCGGCGGGCCGTTCGCCTCGAATGACTTGAAGTGCACCCAGCTCGCGGCGGCAAAACCCAGCGCCGGGCGGCTTTGCGCGGGCGGTAGCTGCTCCGCAGCCAGGCGCGCGGCCTCGGCCAAGTCGCGCAGGTGGTGTAGCGCCACTTCGAATGCTTGCGGGCCTTGCATCCGCTCGTGAACGTCTTCCAGCGCCCACGCTTGCGGACTGTTCTCTAAATGGCGCTGAAGGTCTTCTATCGCGCCTGCAAGTCTCTTAAGCTCTGCGCGATCTTCCGGCACCCATTCGCTCCGACGCTGCGACATTCTGTCGATTTCTCGGATGCGCTGCACCAGTCGATTTCGGGTTTTTTTGTCCATCGCGGCATCCCACATGCGCGCCCTGTCATTGGATGCCCGGCCAATCTGCCCAGGGCGGCAGACTTTCAGCGCCGGGGATCAGCCGGTGCCTAGGCCGGGCAAAACTGGTCAGCGCGGCGCTGCAGGCTCTTGA
>DZBX01000135.1 GCA_022730075.1 Rhodanobacter sp.
TTGGCACAGCCCGCACCGCTTTGCCCGGGCGCCAGACAGGATTCGAGCTGGCGCACGGTGGCGGGGCCGAGCATCAGGCGCTGGTCGGGGCGAATTTTGGCGAACTCGCGGCGCGCGGCATCGAGGTGTCCGGTGACGGCCAGCAGGCGCACCAGGGTGACGCGGTAAATCGGCTCGCCCGGCGACACGTCCACCGAACGGCGGAACAGCGCCATCGCCGCGGCGGTGTCGTGCAGCACGTTGAGTGTGTAGTCGCCATACACCTGCAGGATGCGCCCGGACTGGCGGTGGTGGTCGAGGGCGGCCTGGAACGCGGCGACCATATCGTGCCTGGGCAAGTCACACAGGCCCTGGCGCGCGCAGGTGGTCAGCGCCTGCAGCGAGCTTTCCTCCTGCACGCCGGGGGTGTGATGGGTGAGGTGCGCGATCATGCGCGTCCACCATTCCTGCTGGATGGGCCGGTGCAGGCGCGCGTTGAAGAAGATCAGCGCCTGCTCGGGCAGGATCGACGAATCGGGCAGGTTCATCGCGCGCTGCAGCGGCGCGTAGGCCAGCGGCGTGAACGGCGAATCGGGGTTGTAATCGGACATCACGATATAGGTGCGGCCCAGCTCGTACTGCGCGCGCGGCGAATCCGGCGCGCGCAGCACCAGTTGCTGCGCCAGGCGCAGCGGGTTGCCCCAGGCCCACGACGTGAGCGCGGTCATGCCGATCCACAGCGCGAACAGGGCGCCCAGCAAAGTGCCGCGCGCCAGCGGCAGCGCCGCGCCCGGCGCGGCCAGCAGCGGCACGATGGCCAGCAGCACGGCGAAGCTGGGAAAGTAGTTGCGCTGCTCGAACACCAGTTCCAGCGGGATGACGGTGCCGGTCATCAGTTGCCCGGCGAAGAACAGCGCGATGCCCAGCGCGACCAGCGGCAGGCGCTTGCGCACCGCCAGCGCGAAGGCGATCAGCGCGGCGATGCCGGCCATCGCCGCCAGCGTGGTCCATGGGCTGAGCAGTCCGGTCGAGATGTGGATGTCGTCGTGATAAAAACTCAGCTCGTGCGGCGTCGGCACGATGATCCATGCGAGGTAATCCATGACGATGCGCGCTTCGGTCATCAGGCGCTGGCCGAGGGTGAAATCGCGCGTCGCCCAGGTCACCGGGTCCATGATGCCGGGCAGCAGCCAGGCCAGGCCAATCACGCCCGGCAACAGCAGCACGACCGCGAACAGCCAGTCGATGCGGTGATCGCGGCGCTGGTCGGCGTAGCTGCGGCCATGAAACAGCAGCCACTCGATCAGCAGCGCGTAGAACGGCGCCATCGCCGCGTCTTCCTTGGCGGTGAAACCGATCGCGGTGAACATCGCCAGCGAGACCGCCGCACCTGTGAAACCGCGCCCGTCGCGCTGCATGCGCATGCGTCCGCGCACGTAGCCCAGCAGCGCGGCCAGCACGAACAGGGTGCCCAGGCTCTCCATGCGCTGCACCACGTACAGCACCGCGGTGAGGTTGACCGGCAGCAGCAGCCAGCCGCCGGCGATCAGCGTGGCGATCCACAGCTCGTGATGTGGCTCGATGCCGGGCTTGGCCGCGCGCAGCAGGCGCCGCGTCAGCCAGAACAGCAGTACGCCGTTGCCGAGATGGATCAGCACGTTGGTCAGCTTGAACCAGAACGGGTCCGTGCCGGTCAGCAGCCAATTGGCGGTGAACGTCAGCGAGGACAGCGGGCGTTTGAACTGGCTGGACGGCGAGGACAAGGCCGCGGCAAGCAGGGTCTTGAGGTCCACATGCGCGGGACGCAGCGCGCTGTTGTCGACGATGTTGGGGTAGTCGTCGAAGGTGTAGCCGCCATACAGGCCCGGCCAGTACACCGCTAGCGTCAGCAGCATGAACAGCGGAAACAGGAACGGGGTCAGGCGCTGGCGCAGGCTGTTGTGCGAACTCAAGGCGGGGCTCCGGATACCGGTACGCGGGCAGGCGCGGGATGGCGCAAGTGTGACATGCGGCGCGCGCCGACCGCGAGCGCGTGCGCTGCATGCGCAGGCGTGAGCCGGGTGTTCGTCATGGCTGCCCGGTGGCCCCGCTACCCCAGCGTGCGGCCAAGTCCTGTGCCGTGATCACCCTCGCGCGGTGGGATGGGGCGTTCAGCAGGCGCTTGTCGCCAGTGACCAGCACCAGCGCGGCATCGGCGGCCAGCAAGTTCCACACGTGTTGGTCACCGGGATCGGGCGCGGGTGGCCCCGATCCGGGTGCGACCAGCATCGCATGCTCGGCCAGCGTGGTGACCACGGTGTCGATTTCCGCGCGGGTCAGTCCATGCAGCCTGCGCAGCGCCGGGCGGCTCAGCACTTCGAGATATTCGGCGAGCAGCGCGCTGGAAAGCACGTAACGAAACCGCGCGGACAGCATGGCGTCGAGCACACGTGCAACGGGCGAGTTGCTGCGGCCAGTCAACAATCCGGCCACGACGATATTGGTATCGATGACGAATTTCACGCGCGACGCGCGGCACGCACTTCGGCAGTGGCGGCAGCGATGGCCTGAGGTTCGGTCAGGCCGCTGTGTGCGCGGGCCTTGCGCACCAGATCCGCCGCCTCATCGCGGGTCTTGATGCCGTACTGCTCGAGGCTTTCATCGATCAACTGGCCAATGGTCTTGTCGCGTTTGGCGGATGCTTCCTTGAGCGCGCGGTAGCGCGTCTCCGACAGGGTGATGGTCAAACGGCTCATGGCACGATCCGGCATGAAAACACCAAAGCACCATAGCACGTCATCCGCGCGACCCGGTTGGATCTGCCGCGATGCGGGGCGCCGCAGGCTGCGCGGCGGCGGCGGCCAGCGCGGCGCGCAGGTGCCCGAGTTGGCGCGGCCAGTAGTCCTGCTCGCGCAGCACCCACGCGTGGACCATGCCCATGCCGAGGCCGGGCGCCGGCTGCTGCGCGGCGATCCGCTGGTAGCGATCGAGCAGCGCCAGCGCGTGGCGTGGATGCCCGGCCGAGCCCAGTTGCGCGGCGACCTCGGCGGCGAAGCCGGGGCGCACATCGAGGCTGAGCGCGTGCTCGAAATCGGCTTGTGCCGTGGCGACGTCAGCGCGTGCCAGCGCGATCTGCCCGTCCACGTAATAAAGGTCCTGCTGGCGCCCCGCGTTGCTGCGCAGCCGCGCATTGCCCAGGCCCGCATCGACCAGGCTTTGCAGCAGCGGCAGGTCGAATCCCGGGCAGTGCCCGGCCTGCGCCACACCCAGCGCGCGGCCGAACCAGCTGGTCAGCAGCGTGCCGGGATTGCGCATGGTGGCCATCGCGGTGCGCGCGCTGGCGGCGGCGGCCGGCGTCACGCCGCCCAGTTGACACTGCACGTTGAGCAGGTTGAAGGCGAGCTGCACCTGGTCGGGATGCGCCGCCAGCAGCGGCAGCAGGCGGCGCTGCGCATCCAGTGGCTGGCCATTGCCGGCCTCGAACTGCGCGGCGTAGGCCTGCGCGCGCGGCGAGTGCGGGTTGATCTGCGCCCACAGCATGGCCTGCTGGTCGGCGTGGCCCCACAGCGTGGCGCGCTGCAGGGTCATCAACGCCAGCAGTACCGGCAGCGCCAGGCTGAGCGTGGCCTTGAAGCCGCGCAGGCGGCGCAAATCGCTGAGCCACCACGCCAGCGGCCAGAACATCGGCAGCGCCGGCAGGTAATTGCGGTGCTCGAAGTACAGCTCCAGCGGAATCGTGGTCGATTCCATGGCCATGCCGGTGAAGTAGAACAGGATCGCCAGCGCCAGCAACGGATGCGCGATGCGCCAGCGCCAGCCGAGCACGATCAGCGCGATGATGCCGAGCAGCGCCGGCAGCGTGTCGGCCGGATGCCACAGGCTGCGCGAGACCACGAAGGCGTCATTGAACAGCCCGCTGGTGAACGGCCGCGGCAGCCACAGCAGCTTGAGGTAATCCCACAGCACGCGCGGCTCGGTGAGCAGGCGCTGCGGCTCGGTCCAGCGGCGCACCTCGGGGTGGTGCAGCGTGGCCTGCACGCCGGTCCACAGAAAATACGCCAGCAGCAGCAGTGCCGGCAGCGCGGCGAAAATCCACAGCATCACGCGCCAGTTGCGCCGCTGCGCGGCGGCCAGCGGCGCGCGCGTGTAGATCGTGGCTTCCAGCACCAGCGCCAGTGCCGGCAGCAATGCGCCGTTGGCCTTGGAGAATGTCGCCAGGAACGTGCAGCCGACCAGCCCGAGCAGCGCCCAGGCGATGCCGCGCCTGCTGTGCCCGGCCAGCATCAGGCGCCGCCCGCGCGTGTAGGCGAGCAGCCCCAGCAGCACGAAAAACGCCGCCAGCATGGCTTCGCGCTGCACCACGTACAGCGTCGCCGATACGAACAGCGGCGACAGCAGCCACAGTGCCGCGCCCAGCACCGCGGCGCGTGCCGCGCGCGTGCCATGCGGCTCGAGCACGCGGCCGAGACGCCACAGCAGCGCCGCCAACAGCGTGCCGTTGATCAGTTGCAGCAGCAGGTTGGTGAACTTGAATGGCCACGGCGCGGCCGGCCAGTTGCGCGCGTCGATCAGGAAACTCAGCAGGGCGAGCGGCCGTCCGGTGGGGTCGCCGCCGCCGGAGGTGAGGTAGCGCCAGAAGATCGGCCAGGTATGCACCGGCCCGAATTCGCCGAGCGCGGGCAGGGTGCCGAAATCATCGAACAGGAACGGCCCTTTCAGGCCCGGCCAGTAGGCCCACGCCGCGACCAGCAGCACGCCGAGCAGGCCCAGCGGCGCCCACCAGCGTTCTGCGATCAGCGGCTTTTCGGGCGGCGGGCTGGACATGGGCGCTCCTCGATGCGGGCGGGCGCATGATGGCATGCCCGCGCGCGGGTCGGTTTTGCGATTCCGTCAGCGCGCCGTGATCGTGCGCCGATGCGCGGCACTGCAGTGTCCGCGCGCGCCGCGGTCAATGCGACTGCAATTGCGCGGCGGCCTGTGCGCGGATGCGCGCGAGCATCGCCGCCAAGCCGTTGGCGCGGGTCGGCGACAGCGCCTTGGCCAGACCGATGTCGCGGATGAAGCCGGGCTCGGTGTCGAGGATCTCGCGCGCGCCGCGCCCCGAATACACGCGCAGCAACAGCGCGATCAGGCCGGAGACGATGGCCGAATCGCTGATCGCGCGAATGTCCAGCCGCGCCGCGTCGCCTTCGCTCACCATCCACACCAGCGACTGGCAGCCGTGCACGCGGTGCTCCTCGGTCTTCATCGCGTCTGGCAGGTCCGGCAGTTTCTTGCCCAGGTCGATCAGGTACTGGTAACGCTCGGACCAGTCGCTGAACAGGGCGAACTCCTCGACGATGGCCTGCGCGGCGGCAGCGGCGCTGGGTTCTTGCGGGGTGGCTTGTTGCCATGCGTTCATGGTGTGGCGACCTTCCAGCGCGTGCCGTGCGGGCCATCCTCGATGGCGATGCCGAGCGCGGCCAGCTCGCCGCGCACGGCGTCGGCACGGGCAAAGTCGCGCGTGGCGCGCGCGGCGTCGCGTTGCGCGATCAGCGCCTCGATGCGCGTCGTATCCAGCGCGTTGCCCGGCGCGGTTTGCTTGAACCAGGCTTCCGGATCCTGCTGCA
>DZBX01000309.1 GCA_022730075.1 Rhodanobacter sp.
CCCAAGTTCCGCACTTCGTGTGCCGATTCGGCAGTTTCCGGCGGTCGGCAGGCTGCGGTGTGCATGGTTTTTCAGGTACTTGGGGCATGGCTGGTGCGATAGTCGTGTAGTCACACGCTTATTGTTGACAGGCATTGCGCGAAGTATGCGCGTCCTGTAACGTAGTTGCATGTTCACACGTGTATCGCGCTCCGGTGGCCGCGCCTACCTGCAATTGGTCGAGGCCTATCGCAATGAGAGCGGTGCGCCGCGCCAGCGCGTGGTCGCCAATCTCGGGCGTCTGGATCAGCTTTCGGACAAGGATCTGCAACCGCTGATCGGTGGACTGGAACGGGCGCTGGGGCGCGCACCTTCGCCTGCGCCCGCGGTGGTGTTCGAATCGTCCAAGGCCTTTGGTGATCTGTTTGTCTTGCACGCGCTGTGGGACGAGCTGGGGCTGTCGGCAGCGCTGGCGCGGGCACTGCGCTCGTCGCGCCGCCAGTTTGATGCGGCCGCGCTGATCCGGGCGATGGTGTTCAATCGCCTGTGCGAGCCGCAATCCAAACTCGGCGTGCTGCGCTGGCTGGACACGGTGGCGATGCCGGGTATGCCCGAAGCGATCAGCCACGATCAGTTGCTGCGTGCCATGGATGCGCTGATGGATCGCGTAGCACCGGTCGAGAAGGCGATCGCCGCGCAGTTGCGCCCGTTGCTCGATACCACGTTGTCGGTGGTGTTCTACGACCTGACCACGATCCGCATCAGCGGTACCGGCAGCGTCGATGGGGATGTGCGGGCCTATGGCCTGAGCAAGGACACCGGCGGCATCGCCCGCCAGTTCGTGCTGGGGGTGGTGCAGACCGCCGAGGGCCTGCCGATTGCCCATCAGGTGCACGCGGGCAACACCGGCGAAGTGGGTACCCTGATTCCGATGATCCAGGCGACGCTGGCGCGCTACCCGATCAAGCGGGTCGTACTGGTGGCCGATCGTGGCTTGTTGAGCCTGGACAATCTGGCCGAGATCGAGGCCTTGAAGACGCCTGACGGCCAGCCGGTGGACTACATCCTGGCGGTGCCTGGGCGTCGCTATGGCGAGTTTGCCGACCTCATCGCCAAGACCAAGCTGCGCGATGGCTTGGGCGAGACCACGTGGCAGTCGCGGCGCCTCGTCATCGCGCATGACGACGAACGCGCCCTGGCGCAGCGCACGGCGCGCAAGGACACCATCGCGCAGATCGAAGCCGAAGGCCAACGCATGGCCAAGCGGC
>DZBX01000310.1 GCA_022730075.1 Rhodanobacter sp.
CTGCCGCCGCGCTACGCCCTGCCTTGTTCCTCGACCGCGATGGCGTGGTCAATGTCAATCACGGCTACGTGCACCGCGCCGAGGACACGCAGTTCGTGCCCGGCATTTTCGAACTGTGCCGCGACGCGCAGGCCGCGGGCTGCGCGCTGGTCATCGTCACCAACCAGGCCGGCATCGCACGCGGCTACTACGACACGGCGCAATACCACGCCTATAGCGGCTGGCTACGCGGCGTCATGGCCGCGCAGGGCGTGCTGCTGGATGGCATCTATCACTGCCCGCACCATCCCGAATCCGGCGTCGGCGCCTGGCGGCGCGCCTGTGCCTGCCGCAAACCCGCGCCGGGCATGATCCTGCAGGCCGCGCGCGATCTCGGGCTGGACCTTGCGCGCTCCGCCGTGCTGGGCGACAACCCCAGCGATATCGAAGCCGGTCGCCGCGCCGGCGTGGGGCTGTTGCTGCTGCTGCGCGGCGATGCCGGCCAGGCACCCGCGCCTGCGGCGGATGTGCAAGCCGTGCGCGATCTCGCTGACGCACGGGCTACGTTGCAGTCATGGTGTGCGCGGCACGATCACCCGCTACATCCGGGTTGACGACCGCGCATCACCGCATTGCCGGACCCCGCCGCGGAACCGCTCGCGGGCGCCATGCAGGCGCAGGCATCAGGGGTTGTCGGGCCAGTTGCCGTTGCCCAGCGTGCGCCAGTGCGTGGTGCTGACACCCATGCTGAATATGAACGGATGTCTGGCGCTGCCAAAGGCCTTGCTCATCTGCACGCTGGCGCCTTCCCACTGCGAGGTGCCGAAGACGTGGCTGTAACCCAGGCCACCGGCGACGCTGCCGGTCACCGACCACGGGTGCTCGGGGCTGCCGAACAGCTTGGTGGCATTGACGTTGGCGCTTTGCCAGCTGCTGCTGCCCCAACCCTTGGCATAACCCACACCCGTGGACAGGCTGCCCCACACCAGCGGCTTGGAACCATCCAGCGATGCTGCTGCTTGCGACTGTGCCGCAGCGGCGGGAGATACGCGCGTATCCGTGGGTGTGGCGGTGGTGGATGAAGCCGGCGCCGGCGCGGCCAGCACGCTGGCGTAGGACTGCATCGGCAACTGCAGGTCGAGCACGGATGCAGCGGAGCGGGCTGGCGGCGGTGCGGTGGCCGCATCGGCGGCCCAGGTGGACGCTGCAAGCAGGACCAGACACATGGCAATCGCGATTCGGTTCATGGCGCATCCTC
>DZBX01000311.1 GCA_022730075.1 Rhodanobacter sp.
CCAGCAAAATCCGTTTTGATTTGGAGTGCAGTAAGGACACAATGGAAACTCTTTAGATCGGTTTGCAAAACCGGGCATCCTGCCGCGGTTTGCAAAACAAACGGTCGCGGCAGAGCCGCGCCACCTTTGTCGCGACAAGCACTTGCGTGCTCGTCGCGGCGGCACATTCTTGTGCCGGAGCGGTTTTGCAAACCGCTCTACGTGGTTCGGCATGTTTCAAGCAAGTCGCGTGCCGTTTTGCGCCGGTTGCAATGCCTGCAGTTGATGCCTTCCTAAATCATGACGACGATCACGCTGCCCGCTACCGCCAAGCCGATTCTGGTCGAAGCTGCGGACGGCGCGACGACGGAAATGAGTCTGACGCTGCCGGATGGCGCGCGGCAAGGACTGTTGTGGCTCCCGGCCATGGGCGTCGCGGCGCGGCACTATGTACCCTTGGCTGCGCATTGCGCTGAGCAAGGCATGGCGTGCGCCATGCACGAGTGGCGCGGCATCGGCAGCAGTTCGCTGCGTGCCGGGCGGACTCGGGATTGGAGTTATCGCGAGCTGTTGCGCGACATTGGCGCCAGCCTCGACGCCGCGCGCGCGGCGTCGCCGGGCCTGATCTGGTCGCTGGGTGGCCACAGCCTCGGCGGGCAACTGGCTCTGCTTTTTGCCTGCCAGAACCGCGCACCTGTCGATGGCTTGGTGCTGATCGGCAGCGGCACACCGTACTGGCGAAATTTCCGCTGGCCGCAGCGCTGGCCTTTGCGTGCCGCGTTCACGTTGGCGCCCGTGGTCGCCGCTGCATGGGGCTATTACCCGGGACGCCGTCTCGGTTTCGGCGGCAATGAGTCGCGCGGCGTGATCCGTGACTGGACCCGCAGTGCGCGCAGTGGCCGCTATGCGATCTCGGGGCAGCATTCCGATGTCGAGGCTGCGCTGGCGAACGTGCACCAACCCGTGCTTGTGCTGCATGCGCGTGATGACCGGCTGGTACCGCAAGCGGCGATCGACCACTTGCTGGCCAAGCTGCCCAATGCGGCGCGCGAACAAATCGACCTGGATGCCGCGGACTTCGGCATGGCCGCAGTCGGACATTTCGGCTGGATGCAGGCACCACAACCGGTCGCGCGTGCCATTGCTGCGTGGATCCAGCGGCGGGCGTGAATGGAGCGGTTTGCAAAACCGCTCCGGCACACGGATGTGCCGCCGCGACGAGCACGCAAGTGCTTGTCGCGACAAAGGTGGCGCGGC
>DZBX01000136.1 GCA_022730075.1 Rhodanobacter sp.
TGCGCCTCGAATTCGAACAGGCGCGAGAGCTTGTAGCGCAGGCTCACGATCTGACCCGGCGTGAACAGGCCGACGCCGTAGCCCACGTACAGGCGCGGGGATAGGTATTTGCCCACGGTCAGCGCGGCGCCGCCTAGCGCGGCGTTGTCGCCGACGCTGGCGTCGACGCCGATGCGCGCGCCGATCTCCTTGGCCAGCAGGTCGCCGCCGGCGCTGCCCAGCGCCTGCGCGGCGGAATTCAGCATGTCGCCCTGGCCGCTCTTCAGCGCCGACAGCGGCTTGCCGGTGATCAGATACGACAGCGCCTCACTCTGCTGCATGGCCGGCGTGGAGAACACCTGCAGCACCGGACGCAGCGCGGTGCCGCTGATGCGCAGTCCCGGGGTCACCTCGGGCAGCACGCGCACGGCGGTGATGTCGAGGCCCGGGTTGTCCAGCGGCGTGCCGGCGAACAGCAGGCGACCTTGCTTGATGCTCAGGTCCTGACCATAGGCGCGGTAGGTGCCGCTGACGCCGATCTCGCCG
This sequence comes from Rhodanobacter sp., assembly GCA_022730075.1. Classification (GTDB taxonomy): domain Bacteria; phylum Pseudomonadota; class Gammaproteobacteria; order Xanthomonadales; family Rhodanobacteraceae; genus Metallibacterium. Next base: position 526 of record DZBX01000136.1, read on the forward strand.
CGGCCGCTGGATGCCCGGCCGGGTTGCTCGTCCACGCGCAGTTGCCCGCTCAGCGCGCCGTCGAGGCCGAAGCCGCGCAGCTTCACCGCGTCGCCCAGCTTGACCAGCACGCTGGCGCGCAGCGGCAAGGGCGCCGACTTCACCGGCGGCGGCGCGTTGACGATGACCACATCCGGGGATGCCCGCGCGGCGCCGGCGCCGGGCAGCTTGGCCAGGTCCACCTGCGCGGCGGGAATCAGCACCGAGCCGTCCAGCACGTAGCCGGTCGCGCTGCGCGCGAAGCGCAGGTCCGGGCTCACCTGCACGCGCGCGGCGGGCAGATCGGCGGCGAGGATGTTCTGGCCCTTGAGCGTGAGCGCGAAATCCTGCGTGCTGCCGCTGCCGGCGATGGTCAGCGTGCCGGCGCCGGATTGCACGCTGCCGCCGATGTCGAGCACGCCATTTCCGGCGCGCGCGACCGTCAGGCTGCCCTGCTTGAAGTGCAGGCCGAGCACGGGCAGCTCGGCGGAGAAATCACTCACGCGCGCCTGGCCGTTGAGCACGGGCGCGCGCAGCGTGCCGGCCAGCGTGAAGTCGGCGGACAGCGCACCGGCGACGCGTGCCAGTTGCGGCACGAAGGGCTCGAGCACGTGCAACTGCGGCAGGCTTATGCGGATGCGTCCGCCCAGCACCTGTTGCGTGCCGCCAAGCGTGGCCTCGGCATCCAGCATGCCCGCCGGCAGCAGCGCCGCGTGCGCGCCGAATCGCCCGGACTGCGCGCCGATGTCGGCCTGTATGCGCAAGTCGCGCCAGCCCAGCGGCTGCGCATCAACGCCCGGCAGACTCAGCTTGCCGCTGGGCGATTGCAGTTGCGCATGGCCGCGCAGATGCAGCGCGGCATCGAAGCGCAGCGCGCCCGCGCCATCGAGGGTGCCCTGCACGCGCGCACCCTCGGGCAGCGTGACCAGTGCGGCGAGGCTGCCCAGCGGCACGGCGGCGAGGCGGTAATCGAGCGTGCCGCTGCCGTCAGCGGCGCGGCTGCCGCCCACGCACAGGCGCGCGGCACCCTGCGCCAGACAGGCATCGGCCAGGCTGAAGGCGCCGGCGTGCTCGCGCCACGCGACGGGTGCCTGCAGCGTCCATGCGGGCTGCCCCGTGGGCGTGAGCTGCAGACGGCGCAGTTCGCCCTGCCAGTCGCGCAGGGTCTTGCCGCTGGCGCTGGCGTCCAGCGCGAGCTGGCCGGCCCGGGCGCGGGTGTCCACATGCAGCGTGAGCGCCTGCTGGCGGCCGGTGAGGCGCGCGCCCAGGGTGTCGAGCTGCAGCGTGCCCAGTTGCAATGCGCGCGCATCGAGCTGCAGCGTGCCCTGCGGTGCGGCGAGGTTATGCACTCGTGCGCGCAACATGGCACTGCCCAGCCGCAGCGTGGCGTCGCGCAGATCGCTCGCACTGAGCTGCGCATCGAGATCGAGCGTCGGCCAGACGCCGCGTGCGCTGATGCTGCCGTGCAGGCTGCCGCTGGCTTGCGGTAGGAAATCGGCGAGGCTGCGCAGGTCGATGCGCGCCTGCGCGCCACGCTGCGTGCCGACATAGCGCAGCGTGCTGGCGCCCGCGGCCAGGTCCAGCGTGCCCTGTGGCAATCGCCGCCCGTGCACGCCAAGCTTGGCGCTGCCGCGCAGCGCGCGTCCACGCAAGGTGCCGTGCAGGTCGTGCAACACCAGCGTGCCGATGGGCCCGTGCGCATCGAGCCGACCGCTGCTGCCCAGCGCGAAATCCAGATCGCCCGGCCAGGCCGGCGCCAGCAGCGCGGGATCGAAGTGCGTCGCGCGGGCGGCGATGCGCCAGGCCTGCGGCGCGGCCAGCGCCACGTCGCCTTTCAGCTCGATGTCGCCGCGCGCCTGCTGCAGGCGCAGTTGGTCCACCTCCAGCGTGCGCGTGTCACCGTGCACGGCCAGCGTGACCTGCGCGTGCTGCTTGCCACTGGCAGCGAGGCTGAAATCCGACTGCACACGGTAGGCCTGCGTGTTGCCCTGCACGTGCGCACTGCCGGCGCTGGCCAGCGCCTGCCCGAGCAGCGCGGCAGGCAACTGCACGCCGCCCCAGCGCAGCGCCAGATCGGCGCTGACGGGGTGCGCGGCGAGCGCGATATGGCCTTGCGCGTCGAGGCTGCCGGGCATGCGCGGCGAGGCCAGCGCGAGCTGTCTGAGTTGCAGGGTGTCGCCCGTGCGCTGCACCTCGAGCACGCGCAGCCGCAGCGGCCAGGCATCGACATCGAGCGTGCCGGCCAGCAGCGCCTGCGTGGCGTCGCCGTGACCAACCAGATTCAGCGCGAGCGTGCGCGCGTTGCCCGGCAGCAGCATGGCCAGCGCGAAGCGCGGTACGCGCAGCGTGCCCCGCCATGCATACGGCGCGCGCGTGGCCAGTTGCGCGTGCAGCGTGGCGGTGAAGGGCGCGGCGACGCGCGCGTCCAGCGTCGCGCTGCGGCCATCGCTGCGCGCATGCAGCGTCAACGCCAGCGCCTGGGGTTGACGTGGCACGCGCAGTCGCGCGACGAGCGTGCCGGGCCAGCCGCCGTCCAGGCCGAGTTGACCATGCAGTTGCAGCGCCAGTTGCGGCGCGTCCAGATCGAGTGCGCCGAGGGCGAGCTGGCTGTGCGTCCACGCCGCGTCGCGCAGGCTGAGCGTGTTCACGGCGAACACGCGTTGCTGCTGGCGCAGGATCAACGCATCGTGCAGCGTGGCCTCGACAATGTGGATCGCCAGTGGCGCATGCAGGTCCGGCGGCGCGTTGCTCGGCGGTTGCGGCGCGGGCAGGCTGACGCGCAGGCCGCTGGCGTCGAGCCGGGTGATGTCCAGGCGTTTGCGCAACAGCGCCAGCGGCGCGTAGTCGATGCGCACGCTGGCGATGGTCACGCGCAAGCCATCGGCGCTGCGCCACTGCACACCACGCAATCGCAGCGATCCCCACAGCCGCCCCTGCGCCTGCTGCACGCTGAGCGCGCCGTGCGTGAACGCGCGCGCACGCGCCAGCGCGAAGTCCAGCCCGCCTTGCGTGCCCAGCAGCCAGGCGCCGGCGGCTATCAGCAGCAGCAACAGCACGCCCAGCGCGCGCAGCAGCCAGCGCCTACGCCGTGGCGGCGGTGCCTCGGCAGTGCGCGCGGATGCGGGCAGCGTGCTCATCGCGGCGCGCTCACAAATCCGGCCCGATGCTGATGTGCAGGCTCAGCCCGTGCGCGTAGCGGTCGCCGATGGGAAAGCCGAAATCCACGCGCACCGGCCCCACCGGCGAGATCCAGCGCAGGCCGAAGCCGATCGCCTGGTGCATCCGGAAGGCGCTGCCGTTGAAGGCATCGCCGCCATCGGCGAACAGCGCCACGCCCCACTTGGGCAGGAAGTAGTGCTCGTACGTCGCGCTGGCCACCAGCAGGTTGCGCCCGCCGATCACCAGTCCCTGTGCGTTGCGCGGGCCGACGGTCTGGTAGCCGTAGCCGCGGATCGAGCGGTCGCCGCCGGCGAAGAAGCGGAGCTGCGGCGGCAGCGCGTTGAAATCCTGCACCCAGGTGGCGCCGGCGGCGCCGCGCAGGATGAGGCGATTGCGCGGCGCCAAACTGTGGATCCAGGTGCCATCCAGCGCCAGTTGCGTGAACGCCGTGGTCGACAGCGGTCCGCCGGCGCGGCCGACGGCGCTGAGCGCCCAGCCGTTGCGCACGTAAACCGGGTTCGCACCCTTTTTCTTGCCCAGGCTGGCCTCGGCGTAGAGCAGCGTGGAGTTGCCGTTTTCGCCGCCGACCACATAGTCGCCGGACAGCGCATCGAGCCCGAAGCTGCTGCTGAAGCCGCGCCACTCGCGCGATTCGTTGGCCACCAGCCCGAGCGTGCGCGAGCGCGAGGTCGCGGTGTTGGAGTCCAGCCAGTTGGCGCCGAAGTTGAATGCCTTGTTGTCCTGGCCCGGGCGCGGGATGGTGTAGGTGAGCGCGGCGGTTTTCAGGCGCTGCGCCAGCAGCGTATCGAACGCGACCTTGTGCCCGTGACGATTCAGCCAGCGCCGGCGCACGCCGCCCTCGATGCCGGCGCCGGTGTCGGTGCCGTACAGTAGGCCGGCGCTGTACACGGTGCGCTTGGCGGGCGCGACGCGCACCGCCACCGGCACGATGAGATCGCGCGCCTGGCGCGGTTCGGGATCCACCTCGACCATGGCGAAATAATCCGCGCCGGTCAGGCCCTGCTGCAACTGCAGCAGCGCGTCCTGGCTGTAGTACTCGCCCGCCCGCCAGGGCACGTAGCGCTGCAGGAATCCGGGCACGAACTGCGAACCGGTGAAGCTGACCGCGCCAAGTTTGTAGCGTGGCCCGGGCGCCCAGGCGAGCGTGATCACCGCGCCGTGCGTTGCGGTATTCACCGCGATCTCGTGCTGCGTGGCGCGGGCATCGAGATAGCCATCGGCCTGCAGCGCCGCCATCACGGCCTGCTTGGAGCGCGCGTACAGGGCTTGATCGAGGATCGCACCGGTCCTCGGTACGAATGCGCGCACGGCGCGGCGGATCGCCGGCAGTCGCAAGGCGTCGGCGGGCATCTGCAGATGCAGCGCGGTGACGCGCACCGGCGTGCCGGCGGCGATACGCAGCGTCACCGTCCAGTTTTCATCGGCGGTCTTGCCGGTTGCGCGTTTGTAGCTGCCCGCAACGAGCCGTGCACCGAAATAGCCGTAGGGCTCCAGCGCCTTGCGCACCTCGTCGGGCACGCTGGCGTACAGGCGGCGCATCTGTGGCTCGCTGACCGCGCGGTCGGCATAGGGCGTCAGCGCCAGATTGGCGCGCACCGCCGCGGCCAGGGGTTTGTCGATGCCGCTGATCTGCAGCCGCACCGAGGCCTGCGCCAGCGCCGGCAGCAACGCCAGCAACAAGGCCAGAGCAACAGCGAAGCTGGTCATCGAGGAAATTGCACGCTGCGCTGGATCCCCGCCTGCGCGGGGATGACGAACAGGA
>DZBX01000312.1 GCA_022730075.1 Rhodanobacter sp.
ATTTTGTTCGCGCTGGCAAGCACCCTCGCCGAAGCCTGGCCGACGGATGTCGCGCGCGATCGCCTCATCGAACGCGTGTTCCGCACACGCCATCCGGACGAGTCGCACCGCGCCCGGCTTCGGGTCGAGCTCAGTCGCCTGCGTGCCGCGCTGCGCCCGCTTGCCCGCATCGAAGCGACGCCGCGTGGCTTCGCCATCGCCCCGATTGATGCGCCGGCCATCGTCGTGCTGGCGCCGCCAACCGAGGGGCCTGCCGGTGCGATCCTCGCCTTGCTCGAAGGCGGCGAGACCTGGTCCACGTCGGCGCTCGCGCGCGCACTTGGCACAAGCCAGCGTACCGTTCAGCGCGCCTTGCTTCAGCTCGAAGCAGGCGTGGCGGTACGCGCCATCGGGCACGGCCGCGCCCGGCGCTGGCTCGCGCCCGGTCTCGGCGAATTCACGACAAACTTGTTACTCCCTGGTGTGCTGCCGCTTGGCTAGGCTTGCAGTACGGCCTGCGTGCCGTTCAATTTCAACGCAACCAGGAGTCACACCATGTCTGAAATACTGCATCGCATCGGCATCAAAAACGCGTCCGTGAAGGATGTTTACACAGCACTCGCCACCCGCGACGGCCTCGCCGGCTGGTGGACGCGCGACACCCAGGGCAACAGCGCAATCGATGAAACGATCCGCTTCCGATTTCACCGTCCCGACGGCAGCGAACTGGGCGGCTTCGACATGCGGGTACGCGAACTCGATCCCAACAGGCTCGTACGCTGGCAGGTGGTCGACGGCCCCGAAGAATGGATCGGCACCACAATCCGCTGGGAGCTAACGCAGGACGGCGACTACACCACCGTGCAGTTCAAGCACCTGGATTGGCGCGAGCCGGTGGATTTCATGCACCATTGCAGCACCAAGTGGGCGATTTTTCTGATGAGCCTGAAAGCGTTCGTGGAAACGGGCAAAGGCGCCCCCAGCCCCGACGATGTCAAGATCGACAACTGGAACTAACAGGTGAGGGTCATGTCAAAGACAGACAAGATCAAATCCGTGCAGGCGGAGATCGTGCGCGAGTACGGCCCCTACCCCGGCAAGCCGAACGTAGCTGGCGTGAGCTTCGACGGCGGGCGCGTCTGGTTCGCAAGCGGCGAGCGCATCGTCGCGCTCGATCCCGATAGCGGCGAACTGGTTCGCGAACTCGCCGTCGCCGCCGACGCCGGCACCGCTTTCGACGGCACGCATCTCT
>DZBX01000313.1 GCA_022730075.1 Rhodanobacter sp.
GCATTCTTGTGCACGAAGCCGCGCACCAGGGTGAGCGCGATGATGCGCAGGTCGAAGGCCAGCGACCAGTGCTCGATGTAGTAGAGGTCGTGCTCGATGCGGCCCTGCATCCTGTCCACGGTTTCGGTCTCGCCGCGCCAGCCATTGATCTGCGCCCAGCCGGTGATGCCGGGCTTGACCGTGTGCCGCAGCGCGTAGTGATCGATCAGGCCCATGTACAGCGCGTTGTGCTCGAGCGCGTGCGGACGCGGGCCGACGATGGACATGTCGCCCTTGAGCACGTTGATGAACTGCGGCAACTCGTCGAGGCTGCTGCGGCGCAGGAACGCGCCGAAGCGGGTCAGGCGCGGATCGTCGCGCCGCGCCTGGGTGAGCGCGCCGGGTGTCTCATGGTGCAGGCGCATGCTGCGGAATTTCCATACCTCGATCTCGCGCCCGTCCCAGCCGTGGCGCTTTTGCCGAAACAGCATCGGTCCGCGTGAAGTCAGCTTGACCGCCAGCGCGATCGTCAGCAGCAGCGGACTGATCAGCAGCAGGATCAGCAGCGAGAGCAGCACGTCCTCGGCGCGCTTGAGCGCGCGGTTGAAGCCCTGCATCGGCGTCGCGGTGAGGTCCAGCATCGGCGTGGCGAGGACCTCGGTGACGCCATGGTTGAGCAGGAACAGGCCCAGCATGTCCGGCACGTAGCGCACGTTGGCGGTGCTGCTGCGCAGTTGCGCCAGCACCGGCTCCAGTCGCGCGCTTTGCTCCAGCGGCAGGCTGATCCACACCTCGTCGACGGCGTGGGCGGCGAGGTAGGCGCCGAGTGCATCCAGTGGTTGTGCCGCGACGCCGCCGACCGCGCAGGCATCCATGCCCGGATCGAACACGGCGGCCACCTCGAAGCCGGCCCAGGCCGGATCGCGCGCGCGCTGCAGCAGCGCCTGCGCCTGCGCGCCGCAGCCGACGATGACCGCCGTGCGCAGGTTGTAGCCGCGCGCGCGCAGCGCGTGCAGCAGCGTATACAGGCCGACCCGCAGCAGCAGCAGCGCGGCGGCCGTGGACAGGAACCACAGACCCATCCACCAGCGCGAGAACTGATCGCTGTCCTTGGTCAGCACCAGCATCAGCAGGATCAGCACGAACACCGCGACCCAGCCCAGCAGCACCTGCCCCGCCGGCGCGCGCAGGCCGCGCGCGCGCCACGAGCGATACACGCCCAGCAGCGGAAACAGCAGCGCCGCCAGC
>DZBX01000137.1 GCA_022730075.1 Rhodanobacter sp.
AGCAGCGGAAACTTGGCGAAATCACTGACCGGCAATTCCGGGACCGGGCTCGCTGCCGGCGCATCGGCGGCCAGGCCCGGCGCGACCGCGGCCAAGCTCAGCGCCAGGCCGGCGATCAGTGCAAAAAGAATGGATGACATTGTCTTCATGGCGACTTGCGCTCCTTGCAGCCCCCTCGGGCCGTCCGATAAGCATAGACCGCATGCCGCCGATTTCGTTTCTTACGTTTGCGTAATGTCTGGTCCTGATGATGCACGGGTCGTGGACCGCGGTGATCGCGGGCGCGTGCATCGCGCCTGTTACGATGCGGGGCTTGCCCGGACCTGGATTGCCCATGCCGCCCCTCGGCGACGCCGCCACGGCCCTGCCGCCGTTGTATCTCAAGCGTGGCGAGGATGCGCGCCTGCGCGCCGGGCATCTATGGGTGTTCTCCAACGAGGTGGATACGAAGCGCAGCCCGTTGACGGCGTTCGCGCCGGGCGATGCTTGCGTGATCGTGGATGCGGGCGATCGCGCGCTGGGCGTCGGCTACGTCAATCCGGCCTCGCTGATCGCGGCGCGACTGGTGGTGCGCGGCAGCGCGCATGCGCTGGATCGGTCCCTGTTCGTGCATCGCCTGAACGTGGCGCTGGCGCTGCGCGAGCGCCTGTACGCCGAGCCGTACTACCGGCTGCTGTATGGTGAGAGCGATGGCGTGCCGGGGCTGGTCCTGGACCGCTTCGACGATGTGCTCGTGGCGCAGGCCGCCACGGCCGGCATCGAGCGCCTCAAGCCCGAGGTCGAGGCGGCGGTGCGGAAGGTGCTGAAGCCGCGCGCCATGATCTGGAAAAACGATGCCGGCATCCGCGCGCTGGAAAGCCTGCCGGCCTATGCCGACATCGCGTTCGGCGAGCTTTCCGCGCCGGTGCAGGTGCGCGAGGCCGGGCTGCGCTTCGATCTGGACGTGATCGGCGGGCAGAAGACCGGCTGGTTCTACGATCAGCATGCCAATCGCGACCGCTTCGTGCATCACGTCGCCGGCAAGCGCGTGCTCGATGTCTTCAGCTATCTCGGCGCCTGGGGTTTGCGCGCGGCGGCGGCCGGCGCGCGCGAGGTGCTGTGCGTGGACTCATCGCAGGCCGCCCTGCACCGGCTCGATGCGGCCGCCGTCGCGAATGGCCTGGCCGAGCGCGTGCACGGCGCGCATGGCGATGCGTTTGATGTGCTCAAGGGGCTGCGCGCCGCGCGCGAGCGCTTCGACGTCGTGGTGGTCGATCCGCCGGCCTTCGTCAAGCGCAAGAAGGACCTCGCCCAGGGCAGGCTGGCCTACCGGCGCATCAACATGGCGGCGATGCAGTTGCTGGCGCCCGACGGCATCCTGGTCAGTTGCTCGTGTTCGCATCATCTGCCGCGCGCCGAACTGCTGGGCGCGATCCAGGCCGGCGCGCGCGAACTGGAGCGCCAGGTGCAGGTGCTGGAAGTGCTGCAGCAGGGGCCGGACCATCCGATCCATCCGGCCATTGCCGAGACCGATTACCTCAAGGGTTATCTGTGCCGTGTGCTGCCGGCGTGACCCGCGCCGTCGGCCCGCGGGCGCGACCGCGCGCATGACGGGCGCGGGTTGCGCCGCTGCGGCCTGTTTCGCGGTGGCGTAACGCCGATTGACGGGCGCCGCGATCGTCGCGGCACTTTCCCGCATTCGCGTGGTCCGACTCCCTGATTCCCTACTCGATCCAGCCGGCATTTCATGCATCTACCCTATTTCGACGCGCTTGACGCCATTGCCTTCCACATTGGTCCGGTACCGGTGCACTGGTATGGGCTGATGTATCTGGGCGGGTTCATTGCCGCCTGGCTGCTGGGCGAGCATCGGCGCAAGCAGGGCCGCCTGCCGGTCAGCCGCGACGGCTTCGCCGATCTGCTGTTTTTCGGCATGCTCGGGGTGATTCTGGGTGGGCGCATCGGCTACATCGTGTTTTACAACCTGCCCCTGTACGTGGCGCATCCGTTGCAGATCTTCGCGCTGTGGGACGGCGGCATGAGCTTTCACGGCGGCTTGCTGGGCGTGCTGGCGGGTGGACTGTATTGGTCGCGCAAGTACCGCGTGCCATTCTTTGACGCGGTGGATTTCGTCGCGCCGCTGGTGCCGATCGGCCTCGGCCTGGGGCGCATCGGCAACTTCATCAATGGCGAGTTGTGGGGACACCTGACCGACAAGCCGTGGGGCATGATTTTCCCGCGCGCGCTGCGCGAGGCCTCGCAATGCGCGGCGATGGATCCGCAGCAGATCGCCAAAAACTGGGTTTGCGCGCACTACACGTCGGCGCAGTTGCATGAAGCGGGGCAGTTCGCCGGGTTCAGTGACGCCCAGTTTCGCGCGCTGTGGCGCACCGGCGCGCTCAACAGTTTCGCGCGCGAGCCCTCGCAGTTGATGGAATGCTTTCTCGAAGGCTTCGTGCTGTTCGTGTTTCTGTGGATCTACTCGCGCAAGCCGCGCAAGCGCTATGCGATCTCGGGGTGGTTCGCGCTGCTGTACGGCGTGTTCCGCTTCAGCGTCGAGTTCATCCGCGATCCCGACCCGCAGCTTGGTTACCTGCTGGACACCGGCTGGATGACCATGGGCCAACTGCTGTCGATCCCCTTGATCGTGGCGGGGCTGTTCCTGCTGTGGCTGTCGCGGCGCCAGCCCGCACCCGTGGTCACGGACTTGCCCGGCGTGCCCGCGGCGGACTGAGAGGCTGTGAATTTTTCACAGGCTCTCAGCGCGTCGCACCGGCGCGTTGTCGGCGTGCGCCCGGGCATGGTCGATAAGCCATAATCGGCGCATGCAGGTTTATCTCGAATTGCTCGAGCAGGTGTTGACACGCGGCGTGCGCAAGCACGACCGCACCGGCACCGGCACGCTCAGCCTGTTCGGCTGGCAGATGCGTTTCGATCTGGCGCAGGGCTTCCCGCTGCTGACCACCAAGCGCGTGCACTGGAAGTCGGTGCTGCACGAACTGCTGTGGTTCCTGCGCGGTGACACCAACATCGCGTACCTGAAAGAGAACGGCGTGAGCATCTGGAACGAGTGGGCCGATGCCGACGGCGAGCTGGGTCCGGTGTACGGCAGGCAGTGGCGCGCCTGGGGCTGCGCCGATGGCAGCGTGGTCGATCAGATCGCCGCCGTGGTTGCGGAAATCCGGCGCAATCCCGATTCGCGCCGCCTGCTGGTCAGCGCCTGGAACGTGGGCGAGTTGCCGCGCATGGCGCTGGCGCCCTGCCATGCGCTGTTCCAGTTCTACGTGGCCGAAGGCCGGCTCTCGTGCCAGTTGTACCAGCGCTCGGGCGATGTGTTTCTGGGCGTGCCGTTCAACATCGCCAGTTACGCCTTGCTCACGCATCTGATCGCGCAGGTCTGCGGCCTGCAGGTGGGCGAGTTCGTGCACACGCTGGGCGATGCGCATTTGTATCTCAACCATCTCGAGCAGGCGCGCGAACAATTGACGCGCGTGCCCAAGGCGTTGCCGAGATTGCAACTGAATCCCGAAGTGCGCGATCTGTTCGCCTTCCGCGCCGAGGACATCGCGCTGCATGATTACGCGCCGCATCCCGCGATCAGGGCGCCGGTGGCGGTGTGAACACGCCGCTGCCGGGCGCGCGGCGTCTCAGCGTGATCGCGGCGTGTGACCGCAAACGCGCGATCGGTCGCGGTAATGAACTGCCCTGGCACCTGCCGGATGACCTCAAGCGTTTCAAGGCGCTGACCCTGGGGCGTCCGGTGCTGATGGGTCATCGCACCGCGCTGTCCATTGGTCGCGCGCTGCCGGGGCGGCGCAATCTGGTGCTCAGTCGCGTGCACGACGCGCCGTATGCCGGGCAGGAGATCGTGCGCGATTTCGATGCCGTGTGCGTCGCCGAGCCCGATCTGTGCGTGATCGGCGGTGGCGAAGTGTTCGCGCTGGCCATGGCGCATGCGCAGGCGCTGCATCTGACCGAGGTCGACACCGAGATCGAAGGCGCCGACGCGCATTTTCCCGCGTTCGCGCCTGAGGACTGGATCGAGATGGGGCGCGTCGCGCACGCGCCGGATGCACGCCATCGTTGGGCTTTCAGTTTCGTCGATTACACGCGGCGCGGGGCGTGAGCGCGGTGCTCGAGGTCGTCGCCGGCGTGTTGCGCGATGCGCAGGGCCGCGTGCTGCTGGCGCAACGCAAGCCGGGCGACGCTCTGGCCGGACTGTGGGAGTTTCCGGGCGGCAAGCGCGAGGCGGGCGAATCCGCCGAGTCGGCGCTGCTGCGCGAGCTGCGCGAGGAGCTGGGCGTCAGCGCCCTGGAGAGCTCGCCGCTGATCCGCGTGCCGTGGCATTACCCGGACAAGGCGCTGCGGCTCGATGTGTACACGATCGACCGCTGGCAAGGCACGCCGCAGGCGCGGGAAGGCCAGGCGCTGCGCTGGTCGCCGCTGGCGGAGTTGACGCGTGCCGGCATGCCGGCTGCCGACTGGCCGGCGGTGCGTGCCTTGCGCCTGCCGCCGCGGCTGCTGATCACCCCCGACAGCGGCGATCTGCGCGCGTTGGCCGACGCGGCGCAGCGCGCCCTGTCCGGGCCGCGCTGCCTGTTGCGCTTGCGCTTGCCGCAACGCTCGCCAGCCGAGTCGCGCGCGCTCGCGGCGCAATTGCTGTTGCGCGCGCAAGCGCGCCACGGCGACATCGTGCTGGGCGGCGATATCGACGGCGCGCTGCAACTGGGATGCGGGCTGCAGTTGCACGCGCGGCAACTGGCGACGCTGCGCGCGCGGCCGCTGCCAGAATCGCAATGGTGCGGGGCGTCGTGCCACGACGCGCAGGATCTGGCGCGTGCCGCGTCGCTGGACTGCGATTTCGCCGTGCTGGGCCCGGTACTGCCAACGCCCAGCCACCCCGGTGCTCCGGCGCTGGGCTGGCCGCGCTTTGCCGCGTTGTGCGCCACGGCCGCGTTGCCGGTGTACGCGCTGGGTGGCCTGAGCCCCGCCGACCACGAACGCGCGTGCGCACTCGGCGCGCAGGGCGTGGCGGGGATACGCGGTTTCTGGCCGGGTTTGGCCGCGGCCTGATTGCGGCCTGATCGCGATGTGTCTTGCGCACTTCGGCAAGTACCCCGCGCATGCGCAATCGCGATCAGACATCGAGCATGATCAAGCCGTCCCTCCCGGGCAGAGCCTGCCTCCGTGCAGGCGGGCGCCGCGGAAGTCCCTGCCTTTCGTCATCCCCGCGCGGAGCCCGCACCCGCGAAGACGTGGCCGGAGGCCTCTGTCTTTCGTCCTTCCCGCTGGCGCAGAGCCTGCCCTGGCGAAGGCGTGGCCGTAAACCCTTGTCTTTCGTCATCCCCGCGCAGGCGGGGATCGCTTTTCAACAGCGCAGCGGGTCATTCAGCGCCGGTACTTCAAGCATGCCCACCGGATCACTTTCAGCAAGCTCGACGGGTTTATCCGC
>DZBX01000314.1 GCA_022730075.1 Rhodanobacter sp.
GTTCATGCCGTGCGCCGCGCGCGGGCCGCCTTGGCCTGCGCCAACGGCACCGCGTCATGGATGCCGGCGCGCAGCCGGTCGAGATAGTCGGCCCAGGCTTGCATCGCCACGCGCCGCGCATCGCCGAAGGTGGTGCGGTCATAGGCTTTCTGCACGTCGCCGCGCTTGGCGTGCGCGAGCTGCGCTTCCAGCACGTCGGCATCGATGCCCAGGCGCTCGCGCGCCACGGTGCGCAGCATGCCGCGGAATCCGTGCGTCGAATGGCGCCCGCGAAAGCCCATGCGACGCAATGCAGCGCTCATCGCATCGCGGTGCAAGTGCGGTGTTTTCTGCCGGGCCAGCGGCGGCAATACGTACTCATGGCCGGCGCTGTAGGCGGCCATTTCCTGCAACACGGCCAGCGCCTGATGCGGCAGCGGCACGATGTGCGCGTGGCCGGTTTTCATGCGCTCGCCTGGCACGATCCACTCGGCTTGCTGCAGGTCGAACTCGGCCCAGCGCGCGGATGCCACCACACCAGGACGCATCGCGGTCAGCATGGCCAGCTTGAGCGCGGCGCGCATCACCGGCGTGGCCTCGGCATCGATCGCGCGCAACAGGGCGGTGATTTCCTGTGGTGTGGTCGCGGCGGCAAGGTGGCCCTTGTGATGCTTGGGCGTGGCGCCGCGCAGCGATAGCAGCCGGCCATCTTCACGCAAGCCCTGCTGGATCGCGTAGGTGACGATGCCGCCCAGGTATTGCCGCGCTTTGTTGGCCAGCATCGGCGCGCGGCTGGCGATCTCATTCAGCACAGCCACCACGCGCGGCGTCGCCAGCGTGGCGATGGACTCACCACGCAGCGCAGGGATCAGTGATTGCGTGATGACGTACTCGGCCTTGCGGTAGGTCTCGGCCGCCCACTCGGGGCGCTTGCGTTCGAGCCAGCGCATTGCCACGGCGGGGAAGTCGGCCGCGACGGTGATCTGTTGCGCCTGCTTCATTGCCGCGCGCAATTCAGCGGGATCGCGACCGTCGCGCAGAATCGCGCGTGCATCATCGCGACGCCGCCGCGCTTCGGCCAGACTGACTTCGGGGAACACGCCGAACGCGAGCAGCTTCTCGCGGCCCGCGTAGCGAAATTTCATGCGCCAGTAGCGCGCGCCGGATGGCTGCACGTCGAGGTACAAACCGCGGCCGTCGTAATGCTTGCCGGGTGCTGCGGTCCTGATTCTTGCAAC
>DZBX01000138.1 GCA_022730075.1 Rhodanobacter sp.
GCGCCAGCAACAGCACCGTCAGCACCTGCCCGATCTGCAGCAGCACGTCACGCATGCGCGGAACTCCGCGCAACGACATGCGCGATGGCCCGAAAAAAGCCTGCGTGAACCCCGTGCGCCCGACCCAGCGTACTTCTGCGAGGCATGCCATCACTCCCGGTGGTGGGTCTCGTAGGAGTCATTAGCCCAGAGCGGACATTCCAGGCGAACTCCATCGCCGTCGTGCTTTGGCGTATTACATGCCCCGCCTGTGTCGATGTCAACGCCCACGCACGCGTTTTTTCTTGCTCGCTCGCGTGCCGGCGCAGCAGCTAGACTCGCCATGGTGGTTTCGCGGCGATGGAGTTCGCCGGCTGTAATGCCCGCAGGGCTGATGACTCCTGTCCACGCTGCGTCGTGCGCCTTGCGGGTATGGAACATGGCCATGGAGATCTGCGCTTGCCCGGCGAATCCGGGCGGACTGCACCGACGAGGTGCCGCAGACCCACGCCCTGCCCGTGCCCTGGACGCGACGCCTTTGCCACGTCAGGAGTCTCGCGGATGAACACTGCCCAGCACCTTTCCATCGCGTCGATCGACGCACTCGAAATCCTCGATTCGCGCGGCATCGAGCAAGGCACGGCCAATGCGGCCCTGATCAAGCCCAACCAGATCGGAACCGTCAGCGAGACCATCGCCGCCTTGCGCCTGTGCCAGCAGGCCGGCTGGGGCACGGTGGTCTCGCACCGCAGCGGCGAGACCGAGGACACCTTCATCGCCGATTTCGCCGTCGCAACCGGCGCTGGGCAGATCAAGTCGGGCTCGCTCGCGCGCAGCGAACGCCTCGCCAAGTACAACCGCCTGCTGGAAATCGACGCCGAGCTGGGCGATGCCGCCGGCTTCCGCAATCCCTACGTCTGAGCACCGCCGTGAGTTCTCCCACCGACTTCTACAGCATCCTGTGGCGCGATGCCGACGAAGAACGCGCGCACGGCGCCGAGCGCCAACCCGACTGTTTCCCTGACCTGCGGCTGGATCAGGTGGTGCGCAGTGTCCTGCGCGACCCGGCCGATGCGGAACTCGAAGCCTGCTTCTGGCAGCCACTGCAGCGGGTCGATGCCGTGGCCTGGCGGCAAGCCACGGCGCGCGAGCTGGAATGCGAGCCGTTGCGCAGTGCCGTGGACGCTTTCTGCCAGCGCATCCGCGACATGCGCGACATGCAGGAGCGTGCGCGTGAATGCGATGTCGCGCCCGCGCGCGCACGCTGGCTGCTCGATGCCGCTTTGGCCGTGGCCGCTGCCTGCGCCGCGTTGCACGACGACCTGCAGCGCAGCGCGCCTACCGCGCCGGGCCTGTGCGCGCTGCAGGCACATT
The DNA here is from genome assembly GCA_022730075.1 of Rhodanobacter sp. Lineage (GTDB taxonomy): Bacteria > Pseudomonadota > Gammaproteobacteria > Xanthomonadales > Rhodanobacteraceae > Metallibacterium. The sequence goes on from DZBX01000138.1 coordinate 1,354, forward strand.
TGCATCGTCTGGTCAGTAGCGAGGGCTACCGTGCCTGGACGCAATCGGCGCGGCAGATCGCCGCCGATCTCGAAGCGCTGCGCTACACGGTGCAGGTCGATGACGCCGCGCTGACGGTGCGGCAGTACCGCGGCGAACCCGACTACGCCGCCGAAATCGCGCGCGTCTTCGCCCGATTCAGCCAGATCGAGACCCATGCCGAAGCACCGCGGGCCGCGGGCCACAAGCGCATCGACCACGTGCAAGCCGCCATACTCGAGCGCGTCGCGCTGCTGTTTCCCGATGTGTTCGCCCGCCTGGCCGATTTCGCCGCGCAGCATGCCGACATGCTCGATCCGTCGCTGCGGCGCTTCGATCGCGAGGTGCGCTTTTATCGCGCCTACCAGTGCCTCATCGCGCCGCTGCGCGATGCCGGGCTGGCCTTCGATTACCCGCGACTGGATGCGCAAGACCAGCGCGAACGGGCGAGCGCAACGTTCGATCTGGCCCTGGCGTGCCAACGCGTGGCCAGCGGCGAACGCATGGTGAGCAATGATCTGCGCCTGGGCACCGACGAGCGCTTCATCGTCATCACCGGGCCCAACAACGGCGGCAAGACCACCTTCGCGCGGACCTTCGGCCAACTGCACTACCTGGCGCGCCTGGGTCTGCCGGTGCCTGGCCAGGATGTGCGGTTGTTCCTCTGCGATGCCATCCACACGCACTTCGAGCGCGAGGAACGGGCCGATGCCGCGCATGGCAAACTCGAGGACGACCTGCTGCGCGTGCGCGCCATCCTGCAGCAGGCCACCCCACGCAGCGTGGTCATCCTCAACGAGATGTTTTCCTCGACCACCGCGGATGACGCGCTGGGACTGGCGCGGCGCATCATGGCCCAGCTCGCCGCGCGCAAGCTCATCGCCGTGTACGTGACCTTCCTCACCGAGCTTGCGCATTTCGACGCGCACACCGTGAGCATGGTCAGCACCGTCGCCGACGACGATCCGACCGTGCGTACCTTCAAGCTCGTGCGGCGCGCGGCCGATGGCCGCTCGTACGCCATGACGCTGGCCGCCAAATATGGCGTCACCCGCGCGCGACTGCTCGAGCGCATCGCGCCATGAAGGTCCGCCTGCTGCATCCCGACCGCGACTTCGACCCGTCGGCAGCGCCACCACCACAAGCCGCGACGGTGGCGCAGGACCTCGGTCTGGACATCGTCATCGGGGCGATGGCCGCGGATGACGAGACCCTGCGCGCCACGGCACAAGCCGTGCTGCTGGCGGCCACCGGCGCGGGTGATGCGCAGAGCATCGCGCACCGCCAGGCCGGCCTCGCCGATGCGCTCGAACACGCGCAAGCGGTGCGTGCGCTCTATGCGCTGGCAATGGAAGCCGTTGCCAGCCGCCGCAGGCACTACCTCGGTTTCGAGCTGTCCGACCGTGCGCCCAGCAGCGCGCTGTTCGGCGCCATCGAACTGCTGGACACTTTCGTCGGTTGGATGCGCAAGCTGCGCGATCTGGTGGACGCGCAGCAGGACCACTTTCGCAGCGCCGCATTCACGGGATTGTTCGCCAGCGTGCGCGAGAACATCGACGCGGCCTACCTCGCCGCGATCGATGCCCATCTCGAAACGCTGCGTTTCCGTCAGGGTGTGCTGCTGGACGCGCGTCTGGGTGCCGGCAACACCGGCAGCGCCTATCGCCTGCGTCTGGCGCACGCCGAGCCCCATCGCTGGCTGCAGCGCCTGCTGGGCCAGACACCGCCCGCCTACACCTGGCGGCTTGCCGAACGCGACGAAGCCGGTGCGCGCATCCTGCGCGGCATCCGCGACCGCGGCATCACGGACACCGCCAGCACGCTGGCGCAATCCGCCAAGCACGTACTGCATTTCTTCGAGACCTTGCGCGCGGAACTGGCGTTCTATGTCGGCGCCCTCAACCTGCACGAGCGACTGCAGGCCGCCGGGGTGGCGACCTGCCTGCCTGCCTTTGCTCCCATCGGTTCGTGCCAACTGCAGGCAACCGGGCTATGCAACCCGGTGCTCGCGCTATGCACGCAGTCCGGCGTGGTCGCCAGCGACTGCGCCGCCGACGGCATGGATCTGCTGCTGGTCACCGGCGCCAATCAGGGCGGCAAGTCCACCTTCCTGCGCGCGCTGGGCCTGGCCCAGGTCATGTTGCACACCGGCCTGTTCGTCGCCGCGGATCGCTACGCGGGCACGCTGCGCAGCGGTGTGTTCAGCCATGCCCGGCGCGAGGAAGACGCCACGCTCGCACGCGGCAAGTTCGACGAAGAGCTGCAACGCATGGCGATCATCGCCGACCAGGTGCATCGCGGCGGACTGGTGCTGTTCAACGAACCCTTCGCCACGACCAACGAACGCGAGGGTTCCGAAGTGGCCATGCAGGTGTTCGATGCCCTGCGCGAACGCGACATCGCCGTCTGCTGCGTCTCGCACCTGGCCACGCTGGCGCGGTCGCTGGCCGCGCGCGGCGCCGGCGACGTGCTGTTCCTGCGCGCGGACCGCCAGGACGACGGCAGCCGCAGCTTCGTCATCCGCCGCGGCGAACCGCTCGGCACGAGTTTCGGCGAAGACCTCTATCACCGATTGTTTGACTTGGATGTGACGTCTTCGCGATGATTCCGCAGGGGATGGCATTCCCCGCGTATCCATGCCCCCAGCGGCTGATGATGCCTACCGATCACGCGGATTCCGCGGCTCGGGTCGTGCATCCACGATGCCCCCGGCCGCCGACTCCGCGTCGCACGACAGACACAGGAGCTTTTCTTCATGGCATACCGCGAAGCACAAGACCGCAGCAGGCACTCGGGTACGCAATCCCCGCACACCAGCGTCAGGTCCGGCACGCTGAAGGACAAGGCGCAGGCGCTGCTGCGGCTTGCCGACATCACGCTCGATGGCGATGACAGTAACGACCCCGTCGTGCACGACGAGCGCTTCTATGCGCGCGTGTTCGCGCACGGCTCGCTGGGCATGGGCGAGGCCTACATGGATGGGTGGTGGGATGTCGAGGATCTGTCCGGGATGCTGACGCGCATCCTGCAGGCACGCCTGGAAGATCGACTGCATACTTTCGACGCGCTGTTCTCGCACCTGCGCGCGCGCTGGCTCAACCTGCAGCGCGGACGCCGCGCCTGGGAAATCGGCAAGCGCCACTACGACACCGGCAACGACCTGTTCGAGGCCATGCTCGGCAAGCGCCTGGTCTACAGCTGCGGCTACTGGGCCGCTGCGGACAACCTGGACGACGCGCAGGAAGCCAAGCTCGACCTGGTTTGCCGCAAGCTGCAACTCAAGCCCGGCATGCGCGTGCTCGACATCGGCTGCGGCTGGGGCGAAGCGCTGAAGTTCGCCGCCGAGCGCTACGGCGTCAGCGGCGTGGGCATCACCGTGTCCAAGGCACAGGCGGAGTGGGCGCAGAACCTGTGTCGCGGACTGCCGATCGAGATCCGCCTGCAGGATTATCGTGAAGTCCGCGAGACCTTCGATGCGGTGTATTCCATCGGCATGTTCGAGCATGTCGGCGCGCGCAACTACCGCACGTATTTCGAGACCGTGCGCAAGTGCCTCAAACCCGATGGGCTATCGCTGCTGCACTGCATCGGCAACAACGACTCGCCCAGCTCGCCCGATCCGTGGATCGAGAAATACATCTTCCCCAACTCGATGATCCCTGCGGCGAGCCAGGTGGCGACGGCGCTGGAGGGGCTGTTCGTGGTCGAGGACTGGCACAACTTCGGCACCGATTACGACCGCACCCTGTGCGCATGGAAGCGGAATTTCGATGCGGCGTGGCCGCGTCTTGCCGCGCACTACGACGAGCGCTTCAAGCGCATGTGGCACTTCTATCTGTGCACCTCGGCGGCGGTATTCCGCACGCGTCACGACCAGTTGTGGCAACTCACGCTGTCACCCAATGGCGTGCCCGGCGGATATCGCGTGCCACGCTGATTCGCCCCGCGGCGGCAGCCTGTAGCGATCAGTTTGCAAAACCGGGCATCCTGCCGCGGTTTGCAAACAAACGGGCGCGGC
>DZBX01000029.1 GCA_022730075.1 Rhodanobacter sp.
TGGCGCTGGTGCACCAGCGCTTTTCCACCAACACGTTTCCCGAATGGGCGCTGGCGCATCCGTATCGGCTGGTCGCGCACAACGGCGAGATCAACACCGTGCGCGGCAACTACAACTGGATGCGCGCGCGCGAGGGCGCGGTGCACTCGCCGCTGCTGGGCGCGGATCTGCAACGCCTGTGGCCGCTGATCTATCCCGAGCAATCCGATACCGCCTGTTTCGACAACGTGCTGGAACTGCTGCTGATGTCCGGCTACCCGCTGGCGCAGGCGATGATGATGATGATCCCGGAGGCCTGGGAGCAGCACGCGCACATGGACCCGCGTCGGCGCGCGTTCTACGAGTACCACGCGGCGATGATGGAGCCGTGGGACGGCCCCGCCGCGATCGCCTTCACCGACGGCCGCCAGATCGGCGCCACGCTGGATCGCAACGGACTGCGCCCGGCGCGCTACATCCTGACCGACGACGAGCGCGTGATTCTCGCCTCCGAGGTGGGTGTGCTGCCGGTGCCGGAGAGTCGCATCGTGCGCAAGTGGCGGCTGCAGCCCGGGCGCATGCTGCTGATCGACACCGACGCCGGGCGCATCATCGACGACGATGAACTGAAAGCCCAGTTGGCCTCGGCGCGGCCTTACCGGCAGTGGGTGGAGGCGCTGCGCGTGCGTCTGGATGCGCTGGACGCGCCGCAGGCGCACGCTGCCGCAGCGCCGCCGCCGGATGATCTCGCGGCACGCCAGCACGCCTTCGGTTACAGCAGCGAGGACTTGCGCCTGGTGCTGGCACCGATGGCGCTGAACGCCGAGGAAGCCATCGGCTCGATGGGCGACGACGCGCCGCTGGCGGTGCTGTCGCAGCGCGCGCGGCCGCTGTATGCCTATTTCCGGCAGCGCTTCGCGCAGGTCACCAATCCGCCGATCGATCCGATCCGCGAGCAACTGGTGATGTCGCTGCTGTCGTTCATCGGTCCCAAGCCGGACTTGCTCGACATCAACCAGGTCAACCCGCCGCTGCGCCTGGAGGTGGCCCAGCCCATCCTCGATTTTGCCGGCATGGCGCGGCTGCGCCAGATCGCGCGCATCAGCGACGGCAAGTTCCGCAGTTACACGCTGGACATCTGCTATCCGGCCGCGTGGGGCGCCGAGGGCATCGAGGCACGGCTGGCCTCGTTGTGCGCCGAGGCGGTGGATGCGCTGGGCAGCGGCCACAACATCCTGATCGTGTCCGACTGCAGCCAGGACGCCGCGCGCGTGGCGATCCCGGCTCTGCTGGCGCTATCTGCCCTGCACCAGCACCTGATCGCGCGCGGCCTGCGCACGCAGACCGGGCTGGTGGTGGAAACCGGCAGCGCGCGCGAGGTGCACGATTTCGCCTGCCTCGCCGGTTACGGCGCCGAGGCCGTGCATCCCTACCTGGCGCTGCACACGGTGGCCGCGCTGGTGTCGCAACTGGGCGAGCCCGGCGCCGCGACGCCGAGCGCCGAGCAGGCGCAGCGCAATTACATCAAGGCGATCGGCAAGGGCCTGCTGAAGGTGATGTCGAAGATGGGCATCTCGACCTTCATGAGCTATTGCGGCGCGCAGTGTTTCGAGGCGATCGGTCTGGCGCAGGCGCTGGTCGACAAATACTTCAGCGGCACGCGTGCGCCGGTCGATGGCGTGGATGTGTTCGAGCTGGGTGAGGAGGCGCTGCGTCTGCACCGCGCCGCCTGGGATGAAAACGCCGCGCCGGACGCGCAACAGGGGGGCGACTACGCCTGGCGCGCGCAGGGCGAGCACCACCTGTGGTCGCCCGACGCCGTGGCCAAGTTGCAGCACGCGGTGCGCAGCGGCCACGGCGACACCTATCGCGACTACGCCGCGCTGATCAACGAGCACTCGCGCCAGTTGCTGACCCTGCGCGGCCTGCTGGAATTCGGCTGCGCCGCCGCCGGCGCGGTGCCGCTGGATGAGGTCGAGCCGGCTGCGTCCATCGTCACCCGCTTCAGCACCGGCGCGATGTCGCTGGGCTCGATCTCCACCGAGGCGCACACCACCCTGGCGCTGGCGATGAACCGCATCGGCGGGCGCAGCAACACCGGCGAAGGCGGCGAGGACCCGGCGCGCTATCGCGCCGAGTTGCAAGGCGGGCCCGGCCTGCAGGACGGCGACACGCTGCTGGGCGTGCTGGGCGCCGAGGCGGTGGTGGCCGACCAGCCGCTGCATGCCGGCGATTCACTGCGTTCGCGCATCAAGCAGGTGGCCTCGGCGCGTTTCGGCGTCAGCGCCGAATACCTGGCCAGCGCCGAGCAGATCCAGATCAAGATGGCGCAGGGCGCCAAGCCGGGCGAAGGCGGGCAGTTGCCCGGCAGCAAGGTCAGCGACTACATCGGCTATCTGCGCCATGCGGTGCCGGGCGTGGGCCTGATCTCGCCGCCGCCACACCACGACATCTACTCGATCGAGGATCTGGCGCAGCTCATCCACGACCTGAAGAACGTCAATCCGCGTGCTTCGATCAGCGTCAAGCTGGTGTCCGAGAGCGGGGTCGGCACCATCGCCGCCGGCGTGGCCAAGGCCAAGGCCGACCACGTGGTCATCGCCGGTCATGACGGCGGCACCGGCGCGGCGCCGCTGTCCAGCATCAAGCGCGTTGGCGCGCCGTGGGAGATCGGTCTGGCGGAAACCCAGCAGACGCTGGTGCAGAACGGCCTGCGCGGGCGCATCCGCGTGCAGGTGGACGGCCAGCTGCGCACCGGGCGCGACGTGGTGATCGCCGCGCTGCTGGGCGCCGACGAGTTCGGCTTCGCCACCGCGCCGCTGGTCGCGGCCGGCTGCATCATGATGCGCAAGTGCCACCTCAACACCTGTCCGGTGGGCATCGCCACGCAGGATCCGCGCCTGCGCAAGCTGTTCAGCGGCACGCCCGAGCACGTCATCAACTATTTCTTTTTTCTTGCCGAGGACGTGCGCGGCCTGATGGCGCAGCTCGGCGTGCGCCGCTTCGAGGATCTGGTCGGTCGCGTCGAGCTGCTGCATGCGCGCGCGAATGTGCCGCACTGGAAGGCGCACGCGCTCGATCTCGAACGCGTGCTGGCGGCGCCCGCTGCGGGCGCGCGACGCCACGAATCTGCGCAGGATCACGGCCTTGGGCAGGCCCTGGACAACAAGCTGATCGAACGCGCGCGCGCCGCGCTGGAGCAGGGCGAGCGCGTGCATTTCATCCAGGACGTGCGCAACGTCAACCGCAGCGTCGGCGCCATGCTGTCGGGCGAAGTGGCGCGGCGTTTCGGCAGCGCGGGCCTGCCCGACGACACCTTGCATATCCAGATGGAGGGCAGCGGCGGGCAGAGCTTCGCCGCGTTCCTGGCGCACGGCATCACCCTGTACCTGATCGGTGATGCCAACGATTACACCGGCAAGGGCCTGTCCGGCGGGCGCGTGGTGGTGCGTCCGAGCATCGACTTCCGCGGCGAGGCGCAGGACAACATCATCGTCGGCAACGCCGTGCTGTACGGCGCCAGCGCCGGTGAGGCGTTTTTGCGCGGCGTGGCTGGCGAGCGTTTCGCGGTGCGCAACTCCGGCGCCAGCGCGGTGGTCGAGGGCTGCGGCGACCACGGCTGCGAATACATGACCGGCGGCAGCGTGCTCGTGCTGGGTGCCAGCGGACGCAACTTCGCCGCCGGCATGAGCGGCGGCGTGGCCTATGTGTTCGATGTCGACGGCGCGTTCGCGCAGCGCTGCAACGCCGCCATGGTGACGCTGGAGAAAGTCTTGCCCGAAGCCGAGCAGATCGACACGCTGCCGCGCGCGCTGTGGCATGGCGGCGAGAGTGACGAGGCGTGCGTGCGGCGCCTGCTCGAAGCCCACCACCGCTGGACTGGCTCGTTGCGCGCGCGTGAACTACTGCAGCAGTGGGAGACCGCGCGCGCGCGCTTCGTCAAGGTGTTCCCGCACGAATACCGGCGCGCGCTGGGCGACCTCGCCGCGCGCCACGAGACGGCGCAGCAACTCGAACGCGCCAGCAACGCGGTGCAGTGAGGCGGACATGGGCAAGCTCACAGGATTCCTCGACTATCCGCGCCAGGACGAGCCGCACGAGGCGCCGGCCGAGCGCGTGCGCCACTGGCGCGAGTTCACCCCGGCGCTGGATGCATCGGCCGCGCGCACGCAGGCCGGGCGTTGCATGGACTGCGGCATTCCGTTCTGCAACAACGGTTGCCCGGTGCACAACCTGATCCCCGAGTTCAACGAGCTGGTGTGGAACGGTCGCTGGCGCGAAGCGCTGGATGCGCTGCACGCCACCAACAATTTTCCCGAGTTCACCGGACGCGTGTGCCCGGCGCCGTGCGAGGCGGCCTGCACGCTGGGCATCCACGCCGCGGCAGTAGGCATCAAGGCGCTCGAGCACGCCATCATCGACACCGGCTGGGCGCAGGGCTGGGTGCGCGCGCAGCCGCCGCGCGCGGCCAGCGGGCGCAGCGTGGCCATCGTCGGCTCCGGGCCGGCGGGCCTGGCCGCCGCGCAGCAATTGGCCCGTGCCGGCCACGCGGTGACCGTGTTCGAGAAGAACGCACGCCCCGGCGGCCTGCTGCGCTACGGCATCCCCGACTTCAAGCTGGACAAGGTGCTGATCGATCGCCGCCTGCAGCAGATGGAAGCCGAAGGCGTGGCATTCCGTTGCGGTGTCGCGGTGGGTGTGGCGCCCGGCGCGACGGAACCCGCGCGCCTGCTGGCGGAATTCGATGCGGTGCTGCTGGCGGCCGGCGCCGAGGAGCCCCGCGACCTGTCGGTGCCGGGCCGCGCGCTGGATGGCGTCCATTTCGCCATGGACTTCCTCGCCCCGCAGAACCGCGCCAACGCCGGCGAGCCGGGCGCGCCCGGTCCCACGGCGGCGGGCAAGCAGGTCGTGGTCATCGGCGGTGGCGACACCGGCAGTGACTGCGTCGGCACCAGCAACCGCCAGGGCGCGCACAGCGTCGTGCAGTTCGAGCTGCTGCCGCAGCCCGCGCAGCACGAAAACAAGCCGCTGGTCTGGCCGTACTGGCCGATCCGTCTGCGCACCTCCAGTAGTCACGAGGAAGGCTGCGCACGTGACTGGGCCGTGACCACGCAGGCCTTCGTGCCGGGCGCGGGCGAGGCCGCGGGGCGCGTGCGCGCGTTGCGCGCCTGTCGCGTCGAGTGGCGCGACGGACGCATGCACGAAGTGCCGGGCAGCGTCTTCGAGATGCCCGCCGAGCTGGTGCTGCTGGCGCTGGGTTTCGTCCACCCGCGCGCGTCGCTGCTGCGCGATTTCGGCGTCGCCGCGGATGCGCGCGGCAACATCAAGGCCGACGCCGGCGCGCAGGGCGCCCACGCCACCAGCGTGCCGCGCGTATTCGCCGCTGGCGACGCGCGCCGCGGCCAGTCGCTGGTGGTGTGGGCGATCCGCGAAGGCCGCGAGGCGGCGCGCGCCATCGACGTGCACTTGCGCATGCCCGCGACCGCGCGATGAGCGCGCGCGGTCGCGCCTCGTGCATCGTCATGCTGTCGGTGCTCGCGGCCGGCGCGCACGCCACCACACAGCGCCACCCGCCGCGCCACTTCGGCCGCTTGACCGTGGCGCGCATGGGCGCGCTGGCCAATTACACCTATGCCGAGCGCATCAGTGCCGGCATGCCAGGTCATCTGATGACGATCGTCACACATGGCTGGGTGCACGAGGCGGCGTTCACTGCCGATGGCAGTCCCTCCGGCGTGCAGACCAGCGACAACTGGCGCATGCAGGACACTGCCATGCCGGGGATTGCCTTCGTGCTTGCCCGCGGCAAGGAGTGGATCGTGAGCCCGAAGGGCGCGGCCACCTCCAAGGGCTCGGCGGTGGGCAGCGAGCGCCATATCGCCACGCCGGACGCCATGGCGCAGAACTTCATCGACGCCTTGTACAACGGTGTTCCGCAGCGCCAGTTGCGCACGCTGGGTGTTTGCACCGTGGCCGGCAAGGCCGGCGTGCTATACGGCGCGTGGCGGCCAGCCGCGCACGCGTTCGCTTCCACCGCCTGCGTGCAGACGGGCGGCGGACCCATCCTCAGCTATCAAACCACGCCCAATGCATTCGGACAGATGGACTGGCGCCTGACGCAGGTTGGCGGGGTGCCGCCACAGTCGCCGAAGTACTGAAACAGCCTGTTTCAGCGCGGCTGCGTCGATATGCAATACGAAATCTACAGAATTTTCTGATCTAATCGCGAGGTCGTGGGTGCGGGATGCCGCATGGGGAAGGGACGTGGCGACTGAGCAGCAGGACGGGACCGCGCGCGGCATGTATGCGCGCGTGGGCACGGCGATCGCGGCGCTGGGGCGCGGCCTGTTCGGATCGATTTCGTGGCAATCGCCGCGCTGGTTGAGCGCACTGGTCATGCTGCTGCGCGAGCATCCGCGGCGCGTATTGCGAGGGCTGGGCGTGCTGCTGGTGCTGGGTCTCGCCGGCTACGGTCTGCACCATTGGTATGTCAATCGCCCGCATCCGCTCGAGCCACCCAAGGTCGAGCTCGCCGTGCAGGCACCCGCGGTCACCGACTACGGCAAGACGCCCATCGTGGTGCATCCGCTCGTGCTGCGGTTTTCCGCTTCGGTGGCTCCGATCGCGCTGGTTGGCAAGGCGCCCGTGGCGGGCATCGCGCTGGCGCCGAAACTGCCTGGCGCATGGCTGTGGCGCGATGACCATACCCTGAGTTTCATGCCGCAAGGCGACTGGCCGGTGGGGCAGCATTACCGCATCGAGCTGGATCGCGACCGGCTGCTCACCGCGGGCGTGCGCCTGAGCGCGCCCGCGCTGGAGTTCGATACCGCGCCGTTCACCGCCACTGTCAGCAGCCGCGAGTTTTATCAGGATCCACAGGACCCGCTGCAGAAGTCGGCGATCATCGGCGTCCGCTTCGATTATCCGGTGGATCCGTCCAGTTTCGAGCGCGGCGTGGCGTTGGCGATGCTGGATGCCAAGGGTGAGCCCAGCCAGAAGTACGGTTTCAGCGTGACCTACGACGCGCGCCATCTGAACGCGTTCGTGCATTCGACGCCATTGGGGGTGCCCGAGGACACACGCATCCTGCAGGCGAAATTCGCCGCCGGCATCAAGAGCGCGCGCGGCGGTCCGGGCACGGCGCATGGTTTTGACGCGCGCGTGCAGATTCCCGGCCTGTACAGCCTCGCGGTGGACAGCGCCGCGTTGACCCTGGTCGAGAACGATCACTACGAGCCCGAGCAGGTGCTGATCGTGCAGACCAGCGCCGCGGTGCGCGACAGCGAGCTGGCACCCAGGGTGCGCGTCTGGCTGCTGCCGCTGCACAAGCCCGTGGCGGGCACGGGTTTCGGGCCGCTGCTTACGGGCGAGCCGCAGGCGCGAGCCGATCACAAGCCGCCGCACGCCTGGTACCTGGCCGAGGTCAGCCAGCAGTTGCTGAGCGAAGCCACGCCGCTGACGCTGAGTCCCAAACCCGGCGAGCGCGAATACGAGAGCATGCACGGCCTGGCGCTGCAGGCGCCGCCCGGTCGTTACGTGTATGTGCAGGTGCAGCGCGGTCTGAGTGCGTTCGGCGGGTATGTGCTGGGCAAGCCCTATGCCACGGTGCTGCGGGTGCCGCAGTATCCACAGTTGCTGCGCTTCATGGGTCAGGGTTCGCTGCTGTCGATGAGCGGCGATGAGCGCCTGTCGGTGGTGGCGCGCAACGTTCCCGGCATGCGTGTCAGCGTGGCGCGCGTGTTGCCCGATCAGCTGCAGCACCTGGCAGCGTTCAATCAGGGTAGCTTCGAGCACCCCGTGCTCAGCGCCTTCGGGCCCGATCACATCACCACGCGCACCATCGAGCGCATGCCGCTGGCGGCGTCCGATCCGGTCAAGGCCACCTACGCCGGTGTCGATCTGGGCAAGTATCTGAATGCCGGCGAGCAACCGCGGCGCGGCGTGTTCCTGGTGCGGCTGCAGCCGTGGAATCCGGCGGGGCCCAAGGACCAGAACGGCGACTACAGCGACCAGAGCAGCCCGTTCGACAGCAACAGCGGCGGTTACGACCCCGCGCAGGTCGGCGATTCGCGCATGATCGTGATCACGGATCTGGGCCTGATCGTCAAGCGCAATCTCGACGGCAGCCAGGACGTGTTCGTGCAGTCGATCAAGACCGGCCAGCCGGTGGCGGGCGCCACGGTGAAGGTGATCGCCGAGAACGGCGGCACGCTGCTCGGCAGTGAAACCGGCGCTGATGGCCATGTCCACTTCGCCACGCTCAAGGGCTACACCCGCGAGAACACGCCGGTGATGTACACGGTGAGCAAGGGCGAGGATTATTCGTTCCTGCCGATTGGCGCCAGCGACCGGCGCCTGAACTTCTCGCGCTTCGATGTCGGCGGCGCGCCCAGCGCCGCCAGCGCCGGACAGCTCGGCGCCTATCTGTTTTCGGATCGCGGTCTGTACCGGCCCGGCGACACCCTGCACATCGGCATGATCGTGCGCGCGGCCAACTGGGCGCAAAGCATCGCCGGGGTTCCGCTCGAACTGGAACTGCTGGACGCGCGCGGCATGAGCGTGGCCAAGCACATGGTCACGCCCGATGCCAGCGGCTTCGCCGATTGGCGCTACACCACCGCCGCGACCGCGCCCACCGGCAACTGGACGGCCAATCTGTACCTGGTCAAGGACCAGCACCGCGACAGCCTGATCGGCTCGACCAACGTGATCGTGCGCGAGTTCGAGCCCGATCGCATGCGCGTCAGCGCGCGCCTGCAGCCCGCGACGGCCGCGGGCTGGGTGAAGCCGGACAAGCTGCGCGCGCTGATCACGGCACAGAACCTGTACGGCACGCCGGCGGCGGGACGTCGCGTGCAGGCCACGCTCACGCTGCGGCCTGCGTTTCCGTCGTTCGCGGCGTATCCCGAGTTTCACTTCTACGATCCGCAGCGCGCGCGCGAGGGCTACAGCGAAACCTTGCAGGCGCAGACCACCGACGCCAAAGGCGAAGCCAGCTTCGATCTGGACCTGGGCAAGTACGCCAGCGCCACTTACCAGTTGCGTTTTTACGCGCAGGTATTCGAGGCCGACAGCGGGCGCAACGTCGCTGCTGCCGCGTCGACGCTGGTGTCCAGCGCCGATTACCTGATCGGCGTGAAAGCCGATGGCGCGCTCGACTACATTCCCCGCGGCACGTCGCGCAAGCTGCGCTTGCTGGCGATCGATCCCGAGGTCGAGCCGATCGCGGCAACGGGACTCAAGGCGGTGATCTTCGAACGCCACTACGTCTCGGTGCTCACGCGCCAGCAATCGGGCGTGTACAAGTACGAATCGCGTTTGCGCGAGACGCCGATCAGCAGCACGCCACTGACCATCGCCGCCGCCGGCGGCACGTTCGATCTGCCGACCGCCACGCCTGGCAGTTACGCTTTCGCGGTGGAAAATGCCAAGGGCCAGGTGCTCAACCGCGTCGACTACGCGGTGGCCGGCAGCGGCAACCTGACGCGTTCGCTGGAGCGCAACGCCGAGTTGCAGTTGGCACTCGACAAGACCGATTACAAGCCGGGCGAAACCATCGACGTGGCGATTCGCGCGCCCTATGCGGGTAGCGGTTTGATCACCATCGAGCGCGACAAGGTCTATGCGTGGACATGGTTCCACAGCGACACCAGCAGTTCGGTGCAGCACATCACTCTGCCCAAGGATTTCGAAGGCAACGGCTACATCAACGTGCAGTTCGTGCGCGATCCGTCCTCGGACGCGATTTACATGAGTCCGTTGAGCTACGGCGTGGCGCCGTTCTCGGTGGACCTGGGCGCGCGCCGCGAGCCGCTGACGCTGGATTCCCCGACGCTGATCAAGCCGGGGCAAACCCTGCACATGACCGTGCATACGCCGGACCGCGCGCAAGTGGTCGTGTTCGCGGTCGACGAGGGCATCCTGCAAGTCGCCGGTTACAAGCTCGAAGACCCGCTGGATTTCTTCTTCCGCAAGCGCATGCTGCAAGTCAGCACCGCGCAGATTCTCGATCTGATCCTGCCCGCGTTCGACAAACTGATGGCTATGTCCACGCCCGGTGGCGACGAGAACGCGCTGCGCAGCCAGCAGCTCAATCCGTTCCGGCGCAAGCACGAACAGCCGGTGGCCTACTGGTCGGGCATCACCACGGTCGACGGCAGTCACACGTTCGATTACGCCGTGCCGGACAGCTTCAATGGCGCGCTGCGCGTCATGGCCATGGCAGTGACGCCGCAGCGCATCGGCATCGCCCAGAGCCAGACCACGGTACGCGGTGATTTCGTGCTCTCGCCGAATGCGCCGTTGGCGGTGGCGCCGGGCGATACCTTCACGGTCAGCCTGGACGTGGCCAACAACCTCACCGGCGTGGGCACGGCGCCGTTGCCGATCAGCGTGAGTCTGGCGCCCACGCCGGCGCTGACCGCGCTTTCGCCGCTCGCGCAAACGCTGCGCGTGGCGCCAGGCCATGCGGGGACGCTGCAGTTCGAGCTGCGCGCCAATGCGCTGCCGGGCTCGGCGGATCTGCGTTTCACCGCGCGCTACGGCGACAAGCAAGCGCAGCGCGGCACCACGCTGTCGGTGCGTCCGCCGCTGCCGTTGCAGAGCGACGTCCGCTTCGGCCGCCTGGCCGCTGGGCAAGTGCTGAGCGTGCAGCCGTTGCGCGCGATGTATCCCGAGCATGCACAGCGCACGTTGTTGCTGGCGCATACGCCCGTGGTGCTGGCTGGTGGCCTGAGTACATTCCTGGTCGATTACCCCAACCGCTGCACCGAGCAGATCGTCAGCGCCGCCACCCCGGCCCTGCTTCTGCATGCACAGCCGCAGCTGGCCGCCACGCTGGGCAACGTGGCCCATGCCGATGCCAGTCTGAAGCAGGCGGTCGATGCGCTGCGCGCGCGCCAGAATGCCGAGGGCGGTTTCGGCGTGTGGACCGCGACGCCGGTGTCCGATCCATATGTGTCCGATTACGCCATGCAATTCCTGCTGTACGCGCGCGGCAGCGGAGTGACGGTGCCAAACGGCATGCTGGAGTCGGGTTTCAACTATCTGCGATCGATGGCCGCCGACGACAGTCTCGATTCGCTGGCCGGGCTGCGCGCGCGGGCATTCGCCACCCTGTTGCTGACGCAATCGGGCATGGTCACCAGCAACCTGATCGCCGGCATCCAGCAGCGCCTGCAGCGGCGCTACCCGGATGCCTGGAAAGACGATCTCGCCGCGGCATATCTCGCCGCCAGCTATCAATTGCTGAAGCAGGACGCCGAGGCACAACGCCTGCTGCAAGGTCCGCTCAAGGTGCTCGCCACGCCGCCGCCGCCGAGCCTGCCGTGGAGCTACAGCGATTACTACGACCCGCTGATCCGCGATGCCAGCATGCTGCTGGTGCTGGAGACGGTGTTTCCGCAACAGGCCGCGCAGTTGCCGCAGCAGACGCTGGACAACATCCTCGAGCCGCTGCGACGCGGTCACTACAACTCGTTGTCGGCGGCGTTGACGCTGCTGGCGCTGGAAGGCGACCAGCGCGGCGCGACCCCCGCGCCGGGCGACCTGCACGCGCTTGCCGAGATCGCGCCCGGACGCCTGCAGGCGTTCGGTGCGCCGAGCGGGGCGCTGCTCAGTGGCAGTTATCCGCCCGCGGCCACGGCGCTGAGGCTGGACAACACCGGCAGCGCGCCGGCGTGGTACGCGCTGACCCAGAGCGGTTTCGATCGCGTCGCGCCGACGCGCACCATCAAGGATGGGCTGGAGATCGTGCGCGAATACACCGACACCCAGGGTCATGCGTTGACCTCGGTGCATCTGGGCCAAGAGGTCGAGGAGCGCATCAGCATCCGCGCGTTGGGTGACCGCGCGGTGGGCGACGTCGCCATCGTCGATATCCTGCCCGGCGGCTTCGAGGCGGTGCAGCGCAGCCCGGCGCAGGCCGCGGCAGATACTGCCGACGCCGACGCGTCGGACGGCGCTGCGCTGGAGGGCGGTGATGAAGCGGCCTCCGCGCTGCCCGACCTGCTGGCGCAGCCTGGCACCACGCTGCAGACCGACTACGTCGAGCCGCGCGAGGATCGTGTGTTGATCTACGCCACCGCCACGCGCTCGGTGCAACAGTTCGTGTATCGGCTGCGCCCGACCAACGTCGGCGATTACGTGATCCCGCCGATCTACGCCGCGTCGATGTACGACCGCACCCTGCGCGCATACACGCCGGGCAGCGGCACGCTGCGCGTGCTGCCGCCGCAGCCGGCGAAGCCGTGATGCTCGAAGCATGGCAGCCTGGTCACGCGGCGTGCCTCGAAAGGGTATTCGAGACGCGCTGATGGCGGCATGCGGCGCGTCGGATCGGCTCTGGCTGCGGCGCGCGCTGCGTCTCGCGGCGCTGCTGCTGATTGGCTGCGCCGTGCTGGTGGCGGTGCGGCTATGGCCGCGCGCACCGCTGTCGGCGCGGCTGCCTTCATCGACCGCGGTGCTCGATGCCCACGGCCACCTGCTGCGTCTGACCCTGGCCGCCGATGGCCAGTACCGGCTGTGGACGCCGCTCGATCGGATCTCGCCACTGCTGGTGCGGGCGGTGTTGCTGCATGAGGACCGGCATTTCTGGTGGGAGCCGGGTTTCAATCCGGTCAGCCTGCTGCGCGGCGCCTGGGTGACCTATGTGCTGCATCGCCATCCGCAGGGTGGCTCCACACTGACCATGCAGCTCGCGCGTCTGTTGTGGCGCATGGATACGCGCACGCCCTGGGGCAAGCTCAAGCAGATCGCGCGCGCGGTGCAGCTGGAGGCCTGCTATTCCAAGCGCGATATCCTGGAGGCGTATCTGAATTACGCGCCCTTCGGCGGCAACGTGCAGGGCGTCGGCGCGGCCAGCCTGATTTATTTCGATCAGCCGCCAGCGGCACTCAGCCTGCCGGAGGCGCTGACCCTGGCGGTGCTGCCGCAGAACCCCAGCGGTCGCGGCGTCATCGTCCATGGCCTGGCCAATCCGAGCCTGATCGCCGCCCGCGATGCGCTGTACCGGCATTGGGTCGCGCGGCACCCGCGGGCAGGCCGTGATGCCGCGCTGTTCCGCCTGCCATTGGTCATGCGCGGCACGCAGCGACTGCCGTTCCGCGCGCCGTGGTTCGTCGACCAGCTGCTGGCGCAGCGCAGTGCCAGCGGGCATGACAACACCTGGTTGCGCACCTCGCTGGACCTCGACCTGCAGCGCGTGCTCATGCGCCAGGTGCAACTGTTCGCGCAACAGCGCCGTCAGCAAGGCATCGACAACGCCGCCGCGTTGCTGGTGGATACGCGCGACATGGGCATCAAGGCCATGGTCGGTTCGGCCGATTACTTCAGCCGCAGCATCGATGGCCAGGTCAACGGCACCAACGCCAAGCGCTCGCCCGGATCGGCGCTGAAACCCTTCATCTACGGGCTGGCATTCGATCAGGGCGAAATCACCCCGGCCACGGTGTTGCGCGATGTGCCGACCGCGTTCGGGGCGTACACGCCGGAAAACTTCGACGGGCGCTTTCTCGGTCCGGTGACAGCCGCGGATGCGCTGATCCGCAGCCGCAATATTCCCGCGGTGGACATCGCTGCGCGTCTGAGTCATCCCGACTTCTACGATTTTCTGCGCGTCGCCGGCATCAGCGATCTGGCGCCCGAGCAGCACTACGGGCTGGCGCTGGTGCTGGGCGGCGGCGATGTGACCATGCAGGAGATGGCCAGGCTGTACGCGCTGCTGGCCAATCGCGGCGTGTTGCATCGCCTGCGCTGGCGCGCCGATGCCAGGCCGGGGCACGGCACGCCGATGCTCAGCGCGGCGGCCAGCTACATGGTGCTGGATGTGCTGCAACACAATCCGCCGCCCGATGGCGCCTCGGTGGGGCAGCCGGCGCGGCTGCCGGTGGCGTGGAAAACCGGCACCTCCTCGGCGTTCCGCGATGCCTGGAGCGCGGGCGTGTTCGGCCCCTACGTGCTGGTGGTGTGGGTGGGCAACTTCGACGGCAGCTCCAATCCCGCGTTGATCGGTGGCGAGGCCGCGGCGCCTCTGTTCTTCAATATCGTGCACGCGCTGGAGGCCGTGCGTCCGACGCTGCGCGCCTATCCGCCGCGGCCTGTGCCGGCGCGCCTGCGCCGGGTCAGCGTGTGCCTGTCCAGTGGCGCGCTGCCGACGGTGTGGTGTCCGCGTCGCGGTGAAACCTGGTTCATTCCGGGGGTCTCGCCGATCAAGGTGGACACCGTGTATCGGCCGGTGATGATCGATACGCGCAGCGGCAAGGCGGTGTGCCCGCCCTACGATCCGCGCTACGACAAACAACACGTATTCGAGTTCTGGCCCACCGATCTGCAACAGGTGTTTCGCGCCGCCGGCATCCCGCGCCGCACGCCGCCGCAGAACCCGGCGTGCCCGAATGCCGAGGCCGTGGCCGGGCAGGCGCCGCGCATCACCTCGCCGCTGCTGGGCGCGGTGTATTCGCTGCGCGTGGGCCGGACGCTGCAGGGCGAGATCGCGCTCAACGCCACGGCCGACGCCGATGTGCGCGCGCTGTACTGGTTCGCCGATCGCAGCTACATCGGTCGCAGCCCGCCAGGACGCACGCTGTTCTGGCGTCCGCGCGTGGCCGGTGATTACACCCTGCGCGTGGTCGATGATCACGGCCGTGCCGATGTGCGCGTGCTGCGCGTGGCCTTGATGCATTGATGCGTGAAGTCGGTTCAACACCAATTCAGCGCTTTCGGCTAGCTTGGCGTCGCGCGCAACTTGCGCGCCTCTGCCATTCACGGTCACATCGGAGGAGTCCATGAACACCTTGATGCGTTCCATGTTGCTGGGTTGCGCATTGGCCGCGCTCGCGGCCCCCGCGTTTGCGGATCCACCGGATTGGGCGCCTGCGCATGGCTGGCGCGATCACCATGATGGCGACGCTCCGGGTTACGTCTGGGCGCGGGTCGAGCGCGTCACGCCGATCTACGCGCGCAGCGCTTACCCGGTGCGGCGCGAGGCCTGCGAGCAGCAGCCAGGCTATGTCGTTTCGCAGGAGCGCTACCACTCCGGCTCGGGCAGCACGGCCGGAACATTGCTGGGCGCGGTGATCGGCGGCGCGCTGGGCAACCAGGTCGGTCACGGCGGCGGCCGCACGGCGGCCACCATCGCCGGCGCGGTGGTCGGCGGCGCCATCGGCAACAACGCCACGCGCGGGCCCGGCTACTACAGTCAGCAGCAGAGCTATCAGCCCGGCTACCAGGATTGCCAGGTGCAGCAGGGCTGGCGCCAGAGCGAACGGGTGATCGGCTATGACGTGACCTACCGCTGGCGCGGTGATGACTTCCGTACCCGCACCCGCTATGCGCCTGGCGAGCGTATCCGCCTGCGTGCCGATCAGATCCCATGGCCACCTGGCGGTCATGGTGGCGGCGAGCGCGGTGGTCGATACGGCAATTGAGCCTGGTGGCTCCAGGCACGGCAATCGACGGGGCGCCTGGCGCCCCGTCATTCGTTGAGGAAGCTGTGTCGCTCGTGCAAACCGCTCGCATGCTTGCGATAGGTATCGACGACATCGGTTCGGCTTGCGGGTGCCCGCACCCGACCAGGCTCGCAGCGTCCCACTGCTTGCACGCGCTGCATGCCGCGCGCCGTCGCCCTGGCGGCGCCCGTGCCACGCATGCCCACGGCCCATCGAGCGCATGTGCCGTCGCGCCACGGGCACGGCATGCGGACAGTGCAGGGCGGCACCGTTTCGGCATACCGTTAGTCTTGTCGCGGCATCGTTCACCGCCGGAGCCGCATGCATACCGATTTGCCCCAGCCCGATGATGCTTACGCCTATCGCCCTGCGCGGGGACGCGCGGCGGACGTGCGTGGAGGTCGGCCGCGCGTGTTCGACCGTGAGGGTCATGCGCTGCTGCGCGCGCTGCGCGAGCGGCGCCGTCCCGATCCGCGTCTGCGCTGGATCAGCCTGGCGCTGGTCCTGCTGCTGCACGTGCTGCTGGGATGGTGGCTGTGGGTGGCCTCGCGGCCGTATCCGATCAGCGCCCCGCGAGCGCCGGGTGCGGCGCTGATCGTGCGCCTGATTTCCGCCACGCGGCCACTGCCGCCGCCGCCGCCGATCACGCTGCCGCCGCCGCTGACCGCGCCCCTGCCCGCTGCGCATGCGCCGCCGCGCCCGGCGCCGCCCGCCGCGCGCCGCGCGCCGCCGGCGGTGCCCGTGCCGAGCAGCACGCCGGCCGGCACGCTGCGCTTGTATTCGCCTGGCGGCACGCTGGTGTTGCCGCGATCCACGGTGCGGCAGCCGATCGCCGCATTCGTCGCGCGGCCGCCAAGTGCCAACGTCGATCTCAACCCGCGCGTCGTCATCGCGCCGCCGCGGCACACGGTTTTTTCCAACGCATGGGTGCCGAAGGACGAAAACCTGTTGCAGAAATACGTGCGCAAGACCATGCAGGAAATCACCGTGCCGGTGCGCCTGCCCGGCAACACCCGGATCAAGTGCGTGATCCTGCCGTTTCCACCGGGTGGCGCCTGCGGCATCGCCGGGCCCAGGCAGCTATCGCACTTCACCGCACCGGCGAATGCGAGCACCATCCAGATGCTTCCGGCAACGCCGCTGGTGCCTGCGGCGCCCGCCAGCCGCGGCGGGCCCGCACCCGCGTCCAGCGTGCCGCCGCAGCGCTGAGGCGAAAGTCGCGCCTGGCATGCGCGACGGGCTGCGCAGGCCTAACCCATGCGCGCCAATTGCGCGGCGAAGGGCATGCGCCGCAGGCGTTTGCCGGTGGCCGCGAAGATGGCATTGGCCAGCGCCGGCGCGGCGCTGGGCACGCCGAGGTCCTCGGCGCCCACCGGCGTGGCGCCGGATGCGATGGCGATGACCTCGACCGCGCGCGGCAGCTCGCGCATGCGCGCGATCGGGTATTCGGGAAAATTCTGCTGCTGTACCTGACCGTCCTTGACGGTGATCTCCAGCTTCAGCGCGGTGGACAGGGCATCCAGCGTGCCGCCCATGATTTGCGCGTCCACGCCCAGCGGATTGACCACGCGCCCGACATCGACCACGGCGACGGCGCGATGGAAATGCACCTTGCCGCCTTGCACCGATACTTCCATGGCGTGCGCGCAATAGCCGCCGGCGCTGAACGCGCAAGCCAGCCCGCGACCGTGGCCGGCCGGCACGCGCGTACCCCAGCCGATTTCCGTGGCGGCGCGTTGCAGCGCCGCGGCGAGGCGACCGCTGTCGAAGGTGACGCCCTGCACCTGCCATTGCCGCGCGGCGCCCAGCAGCGCCAGGCGCAGCTTGAGCGGGTCCTGGTGCGTGGCGTGCGCGATCTCGTCGAGAAAACTCTCGATGGCGAACGTATTGGAATCGTGCGAGGGCGCGCGCCACGCGCCGCGCCACAGCGGGAAATCCAGCGCGTACCAGCCGAGCTGGAAGTTGGGCACCAGCCCGGCGGGCAGCGCATCGGACTGCATCTCCGAGGTCCACAGTTGGCTGGCGGGCACGCCGCGGTGCCACAGCCGCGAGGTGCTGGCGAGATGGTGTTGCCAGGCCTCGACGCGGCCCTTGCGATCGGTGCCGGCGGCCAGACGATGCACGCCGAACGGGCGATAGACATCATGGGTCATGTCGTCCTCGCGCATCCACAACAGCTTGATCGGCTTGCCTGCGGCCTGCGCCAGCAGCACCGCCTCGGCGATGTAGTCGTCATCCAGCCGTCGTCCATAGCCGCCGCCGATGCGTGGCATCTCGATGAGAATGCTGCCGGCATCCAGCCCGGTGAGCCTTTGCACGATGCCAAGCGCGCGGCGCGGGCTCTGCGTGGGCGCGATCAGATGTGCGCGATCGCTGGTGATCAGCGCCATGCAGCTCATCGGCTCCATGGTCGCGTGCGCGACGAAGGGCACGTGGTATTCGGCCTCGACGCGATGCGCGGCGGCCTTGAACGCCTTGGTGAAATCGCCGTCGTTGCGCACCGGCGTGGTCGGTGCGCCTTTCAGCAGCAGCTCGGCCTGCTGCGTCAGCGCGGCGGTGGATGCGTCGCCGCCGTGACGCGCGCGCCAGCGCAGCGCCAGTTGCGTGCGGCCCTTCAGCGCCGCCCAGGTATCGCGCGCCAGCACCGCGATGCCAGGCGCCAACGGCACGTCGCCGATCAGTCCGCTGGCTTCACGCACGCTGATGGGGATGATTTTTTCCACGCCCGCCACGGCGCGCGCGGCGCTGTCGTCGAGGTGCGCCAGTTCGCCCTCGGCGTAGGGGCAGCGCGCGATCACCGCCACATAGCCATCGCCCCAGGTCTGGTCGAAGGCGAAGGCCTGACGGCCCTCGACCATGGCGCGGGCATCGACATCCCCGGCCGGCTGGCCGATGAGCTTGTAGTCGCTGGCCGGTTTCGGCGCCACGCCGGCGTCGGGCAACTGCAACTGCGCGGCGGCCGCGGCCAGTTCGCCGTAATCCAGGCGCCGGCCGTCCGGCGCGATCACCCAGCCGGCGTGCGTGCCGAGGCGCTCGGCGGGCAGATTCCAGCGTTGCGCGGCGGCCTGGCGCAGCAGCCAGCGCGCGGCGGCGCCGATGCTGCGCAAGTCCTGCCACGCCTCGGCGATGTTGCGGCTGCCACCGGCGTGCTGCGGTCCATACAGCCAGCGCGGCTTGCCATTGTCGTCCTCGACGCCCAGCGGCATCGCCAGCACTTCGACGCGCGCCCAGTCGGCGTCGAGCTCGTCGGCGATGATGCGCGGCAGCGACGTGCGCACACCCTGACCCGTGTCCGGCGCGCGTGCGCCGATCAGGGTGCGGCCGTTGGGCTCGATGCTGACGAAGGCGCTGAGTCGCGTCCAGTTGTCGCCGAGCAGCGCCAGCGGCAGCGGCGGCGTGGCCGCGTGCAGCGCGCGCAACGGCAGGCCGACGATCAGCGCGCCGCCAGCGCCCAGCATGACCTTCAGGAATCGGCGCCGATCCAGCTCGCTCATGCCGGATTCTCCGGCTTGCCCGCCCGGGCGCGCGCCGCGCGCAGGATCGCCTTGCGGATGCGCGGATAGCTGCCGCAGCGGCACAGGTTGGGCAGGGTGTCGAGATCGGCCTCGCTGGGCCGCGGATGACGCTGCAGCAGTGCGTGCGCGGCGATGAGTTGGCCGGCCTGACAATAGCCGCAGAGGATCGCATCTTCGTTGATCCACGCCTGCTGCAATGCGCCGGGACTGCCATCGGCCAGGGCCAGGCCCTCCACGGTGGTCACCTTGCGCCCAGCGAGGGTTTGCATCGGAGTCAGGCAGGCGTGCACCGGCTCGCCGTCGACCAGCACGCTGCATGCGCCGCAGTCGCCGATGCCGCAGGCATACTTGGTGCCGGTCAGTTGCAGGTAATCGCGCAGCCACCACAGCAGCGGCATGTCCGGGTCGCCGGCATGCAGGTAGGGCTTGCCATTGACCTGCAGATGGATGCCTTCGCGCCTGGGTTGCGGCGTGATGTGCGCGGGCGGGACTTGCGGGGGCAATGGAGCCATGGCGCGGATCTCGTGGACAGCGCCCATTCTCGCATTGAGCGGCGCGCGGTTCAGTGCCTGGTCTGTCCACCGCCGCCGGCGCGGTTCAGCGCGGATACGCGATGCGCATGACCCTGAGCGTCCGCGCGCCGGCCGGGCGTTGCCAGATCACCTCGTCGCCGACCTGCGCATCGAGCAGCGCGCGCGCCAGCGGCGATACCCAACTGACCTTGCCGGCACTGGCATCGGCCTCGTCCTCGCCCACGATCTGCCAGCGCTGCGTGGCACCCGTTTCGTCTTGCACCGTGACCTCGGCACCGAAGGCCACGCGCTGCGGCGGCTGCGCGGCGGGATTGACCACGATGGCGCTGGCGATGCGCGCATCCAGCCAGCGCAGATCGCGTGCCAGGGTTAGTGCGAGGGCCGTATCGGCGCGCGTGCGCGCGGCGTGCAACTCGTTGCGCACGCTGTCGGCGCGTGCGCGCAATTGCGCCAAACCGCGTGCGGTGACGTTGTTGCGATGCGTGCTCAGCGTGCGCTCGGGCAGCGTCTCGGGCGCATCGGTTTCTTTGGTGAAGGCGCGACTCATGGCACCGACATGGTGGTCTCGTGGCGCGCGATCAAGCCGGCTTGCGTCGGCTCCAGAACCAGTACACCGGCAGCCCCAGCGCCATCACCAGCAGACCCATGCCGGCATTGCTCGGGCTGTAGGCCACGGTGACCACGATCACCGCCAGTACCAGCGCGATGAACAGCACCGGCTCCAGCGGATACAGCGGTGTGCGGAATCCCCGGTAGTCGCTTTGCCGGCGCCGATACCAGAACAATGCCGCGATGGTCGCGGCGTAGCCCAGCCAGTCCACCACCGTGGTGTAGTTGAGCAGCCAGGCGAAGCTGCCGCTGAGGGCCAGCACGATCGCCCAGCCGGCCAGCACGATCAGCGCGCGTTGCGGCGTGCGCCGACGCGGATGCAGCACGCCCAGACTGCGGAAAAACAGACCCTGCGCGGCGATGGTCTGCAGCACGCGCGCGGCGCCGCCCAGTGCCACCGCGCAGTAGCCAAACGTCGACGCGGCGATGCCGGCGGCGATCAGGCGTTCGCCCAGTGGCCCGAATGCCTGCCGCATCACCGCGGCGGCCGGCGCGCCGCTGTGTGCCAGGCCGGCGTGGCCGAGCGCCGCCAGATAGCCCAGGTTGACCAGCACGTAGACCAGCATCACCAGCAGCAGGCCGCCGATCAGCGCGCGCGGCAGCGTGCGCAACGGATCGCGTACCTCGCCGGCCAGCGCGTTGAGATAAGCGAAGCCGCCGTAGGCGAACAGCACCGGCAGCAGCGCCATGGCGAAATTCGGCTGGCCGATGGTGGGGTCGGCGGCCAGCGCGGCGGGCAGATGCGGCGCCGCCAGCCACAGGCCGGTGCCGGCCAGCGCCGCCACCGCGCCCAGCTTGAGCAGGCTGAGCACGTTTTGCAGTGCCGCGCCGGTGCTGATGCCGCGCGCGTGCACCAGTGCGATCAGCACCAGCGCGCTGCTGCCCAGCGCCGGCGCGCTGTGCAGCGGCAGGCCGGTCGCGGTGGCCGCGTAACGGCCGAAGATCAGCGCCACCGCGGCCAGCGAGCCGGGCAGGTCGGCGATCAGCATGGTCCAGCCGAACAGGAACGCCAGCAGCGGCCCGAACGCCTCGAAGATGTACAGATAGCTGCCGCCCGCCTCGGGTCGGCGCGCGCCCAGCTCGGCGAAGCACAGCGCGCCCAGCATGGTCAGCACACCGCCCAGCACCCAGGCCAGCAGCAGCTGGGCGCCTGAATGCGTATGCGCGGCGACCACCGCGGGGTTGAGAAAAATCCCCGCGCCGATCACACCGCCGACCACCAGCAAGGTCGAGGAAAATCCACCCATGCGGCGCAGGTAAGTAGCGCTCGCTGTCACCGTGTCGCTCATGCCGCTGGCCCCCTGCGCGTGGATGATCGTGCCGGCAAGTCTGCCTGAGTCGTGCCGTCAGTGCCTGACGGGTCGGGCGCTGCGCGTGGTTGCCGGCGCTGTCCAGGCTGCGTGCTGTCCATTGCCATGGATAAGGGGGCGAGCATGCATGACCGGAATTTCCGCAGAGGGCGGAGTCCACCCGATATGCCTCGCATTTGGTGTCGCGACCCGCAAGGACGGATAATCCGCGTTTTCCACCCGGCAATGCCTCCATGACCGAGATGACCGTGCTCAACCCCATCCACCGCGCGCTCGGCGCGAAGATGGTCGACTTCGGCGGTTGGGACATGCCGATCAGCTACGGCTCGCAGATCGAGGAGCACCACGCGGTGCGTACGGACGCCGGCATGTTCGATGTGTCGCACATGACCGTGGTCGACCTGCGCGGCGTGCGCGTGCGTGAATTCCTGCGCCAGTTGCTGGCCAATAGCGTGGACAAGCTCAAGGTCTCGGGCAAGGCGCTGTATTCCTGCATGCTCAATGCCGAGGGTGGGGTCATCGATGACTTGATCGTGTATTTCCTCGAGGACGACTATTTTCGTCTGGTGGTCAATGCCGCCACGCGCGACAAGGACCTGGCCTGGATACGCCAGCACGCCGCGCGCTTCGGCGTGCAGGTCGAGCATCACCCGGAATTGGCCATGATCGCCGTGCAAGGTCCGCATGCGCGCGCCAAGGCCGCCAGTCTGTGGCCCGCGGAATTGGCGGCACGCGCGTTGGCCCTCAAACCCTTCAGCGCCACCCGCGAGGGCGCGCTGTTCATCGCGCGCACCGGCTACACCGGCGAGGATGGTTTCGAGATCACCCTGCTGGGTACCGAGGCCGCCGCATTCTGGCGGCGCCTGCAGGACGCCGGTGTGCAGCCCTGCGGACTGGGTGCGCGTGACACCCTGCGCCTGGAGGCCGGCATGAACCTCTACGGCCAGGACATGGACGAACGCACCACGCCCTTCGAAGCCGGCCTTGCGTGGACGGTGAGCATCGACGCGGGTCGCGATTTCATCGGCCGTGCCGCGCTCGAGCGCCAGCAGCGCGACGGCGTGCCGCGGCAGATGATCGGCCTGGTGCTGGACGAAAAGGGCGTGCTGCGCCATGGCCAGCGCGTGCACACCACGCAGGGCGTCGGCGAGATCCTTTCCGGCACTTTCGCGCCGACGCTGGGCAAGGCGGTGGCGTTCGCGCGCATTCCGGCCGGCGATCCGGGCGCGGTCAGTGTCGATATCCGCGGCCGTCAGCTGGCCGCGCGCGTGGTCAGGTACCCTTTCGTGCGCAATGGGCAGGCCTGCGCCGGCATTTGACGTTCGTGCCGCTGTCTGCTTGCTAGAATTGTCCGCGCATCCAATCCATCAACCGGAACCTTTCCCATGAGCGAGATCCCCGGCGACCTCAAGTTTCTCAAGTCCCACGAGTGGGCGCGCCTCGAAGACGACGGCCTCGTGCGCGTCGGCATTTCCGAGCACGCGCAAAGCCAACTGGGTGATCTGGTCTACGTCGAGCTGCCTGGCGTCGGCGACACGGTGACGGTCGGCAACGCCTGCGCCGTGGTCGAATCGGTCAAGGCCGCCTCGGATGTGTACACGCCGGTCTCCGGCACCGTGGTCGAGGTCAACGAGGCGCTGACCGACAAGCCCGAGACGATCAACGAGGATTCCTATGGCGAGGGCTGGATCTTCGCGGTCAAGCCCAGCAACCCCGAGGACATGGAGGCGTTGCTCGATCCCGATGCCTACGCCGAGCTGCTCGACGAAGAAGACGCGCACTGAGTGGGGACGATTGATTTTCGCGCCCGGCTCCGGCCGGGCGCTTTGCGTTTACGGAAACCGCCATGCCTTTCATCCCGCACTCCGAATCCGATGTTCGCGCCATGCTCGCGGCCATCGGCGTTGACCAGATCGAGGATTTGTTCGACGAGATCCCGGCCGAACTCAAGGCGCGGACGCTGCAGCACGTGCCTGATGGCTTGTCCGAGATGGATGTGGCGCGGCTCATGCGCGGCCACGCCGCGCAGGACGCGGGCGTGCTCAATTTCGCCGGCGCCGGCGCTTACGAGCACCACATTCCGGCGGCGGTATGGCAGATCGTCTCGCGTGGCGAGTTTTATTCGGCCTACACGCCGTACCAGGCCGAGGCCAGCCAGGGCACGCTGCAGCTGATCTACGAATACCAGACCATGATGACGCGGCTGA
>DZBX01000315.1 GCA_022730075.1 Rhodanobacter sp.
CGCTGAGCGGCGCGACGTGTTGCTCAGGCCATGGGTTTCCCCGCCGCTGAAAAACGACAGATGCTGGCCTGGCGCAGCGCCGCACGGGGTGAAGGCGGCATCCAGTAGAACGGTTGGGGGTGTCGGCGCAGGCCGCGCATCAGCCCGAGTGCTTGCCGCGCTGGCCACCACCCGGTCTAGCGCAAGGGCAGGTAGATGTCGGTCACGTCGTTCTCCGAATCCGGACCGGGGTCGATGGTGAGGTAGTGGAAGAACAGCGGGAAGTCGCGCGGCGTCTCGCCGCTGGCGGGTAGCCAGTCGCGGTATAGCGGGTAGATGGTTTCACCCAGGCGGTCGCGGCGGCCGAGGTGGCGCACAAGGGCGCAGCGCCCTGCCGGAATGGTTTTCTCTACCACGCCCTCGGGGTTGGCGGCGACGGCCTCACCCTCGCCCAGTTCGCCACAGAGGTCGAAGCGGAAGTCCGCCGGTGGCGTGGTGTCGGGGTTGCCGTACGGGATGCCGAAGCTGCGGCGCCGATCCACCGGCGAGACGCCGCTGCGCCGGCGCCAGGCGATGAACACCTGCACGCTGCGCGGAACATCACGGGTCGGCCCGCGATGTTCGAGCGCGGCGATGCGGGTGGCGGGAAACTGCACGATGTCGACTTGCATGATGACGCTCCAGATAAAGGTTGGAAACACGAAGGCCGCATTCCACGCCTGCCACAGCGGCGCGCGGCGGAAGACGGACGGACTCTGGCCAAAGGCGCGTTTGAAAGCGCGGGCAAATGCCTCGCCGCTGTCGAAGCCGGCCTGCAGCGCGATGTCCAGCACCGGCGCCTGCGGCTCAGCGCGCAACCGCAAGGAGGCGCGTCGCAGCCGCATGCGCTGCACGTAGCGTCCCACGCTCACCCCCACGTAAGCCGAGAAGGCGCGGTGAAAATGAAAAGGTGAGTAATGCGCCAACGCGCACAGCGCATCGAGGGTCAACGCCTCGTCGAGGTGCTGCTCGATGTGGAGCAGCACGCGGTCGAAGCGTTGCGTGTAGCGTTGGGTGGCGGTGGTCGGCATGATGCGTGTGTGCTGCGCGAAGGAATGCGTGGTGTGGACAGGCGCCATGTTGCCGCCGCGCGCGTCGCGCTGCCTGATCGGACTTGCGCTTTGCGCGCACGGTGAACGGCGCGGATGTCGAAATCACGCGCCGTCGCGCGTCGTGTCATGCAGGCAACGTG
>DZBX01000139.1 GCA_022730075.1 Rhodanobacter sp.
CGTTCGCAAGCACGTTGTCCACGGTGGGGCGGCCTTCCCACACCGTCTCGAACAGGCGTTCGCGCGGCACCACTTCGTCCACGCATTGCAGCAGCAGCGCCAACACCTTCAGCGGACGCTGTTCCAGTTCGACCCGTTGGCCGGCGACATGCAGCGACGCACGCGCCTCATCGAACTCGGCGTCGTCGAAGCGATAGCGATACAGCGGCCGATCGGAGTGAGCCACGCTGTCCACGTCTGTCCCCTTCGACAGTTGGGGCAGTTATATGCCCCATCCACGTGCCCAGCGCGTGGGTTTCCGCAGTGTCGAGGAGACGCCGTTAGCGATCCGTTAGACCGCCGTGACGATTTTTCCCTGTGTCCGGGCGCCCAATGGCAGCGGGGCCGGAAACGGCCAACGCCAAGACCGGAGAGGCACCCACGGTGATGCAAGGGACCACGGGACATGATCGGTACATGGCTGATGCTGGCGTGCACCGCCGGGGCTTTGGCCCTCGGCTTGAAAGCTTGGCTGGCCTGGTCGTGGCACCACCGCGGCCGGGGCAGGCGCGCTGCGTACCTCGCCTACGCACGGATGCGCCGCGACCGCATGGACACCGCCGAAACGCGCCTGCGGGAAGCCGAATTCGTCCGCTACCACGTGTCTTCGCGCCCCGGCGCCGCCC
The DNA here is from genome assembly GCA_022730075.1 of Rhodanobacter sp. GTDB lineage: Bacteria > Pseudomonadota > Gammaproteobacteria > Xanthomonadales > Rhodanobacteraceae > Metallibacterium. Next base: position 666 of record DZBX01000139.1, read on the forward strand.
GCTACCTGATCGCGGCGTTGCTGCTGTTGCTGATCGGCTTGCCGACCTCCTGCGCGTTGATGGCGGGATGGCCGTGGAACTGACGACGACGCTAAGGAAGGAAATCACATGAATACACACCCGATCATGTCACGGCCTTGGTCGCGCATTGGCATCGCACTACGATCCGCTGCATTCGCAGTGCTGCTGGTGCTGGCGCTGATGCCATTTACCGCGCAGGCCGCCTGCGCCGGCAAACTTGCATCGTTGCAGTCGTACGCTGGCAAGTACCTCGCCACCGACAACCTGCTTGCCGCGCCCGCTGTGGCCGTGCTGCTGCAACGCCTGCCGGAGAACGAGCGCGCGCGCCTCAAGCGCAACCTCGACGTGTCGGGGCCGATCGAACTCTCCGGTTGCCACCTCGTGGTGTCGGGCAACGCAGCGCACATGGGCACCGAGCAGGACGCGATGCTGGATGTGGACCTCGTGTCCGGGACGGCCATTGTCGCGATCCACGCCGGTGGCCGCATCGACGTTTACGTGCTTGTGGACCAGCGCGCGGCTTCGCCGCGCTGGGATTCCTTGCCACGCCGCCTGCGCGAATGGGCCGTGCGGGCCGACATGGGCTTTCCGCAGCAGCAGCCTCGCAGTCTCGCGGAGCCCGGCAGCGTGCACCTGCACGCACCACCACCCAATGCGGCGTCGGCGCAACCCGCACCGAAAACGACGGCCGCGCCAGTGAAGGTCGACTTCGACCAGGCCGCGGTCAAGCCGACGCCGGCGCAGGAAGCCGCGATCAGGCGCGTAGCCGGGGACGCCCCGGCGCAACCGTTGCCGGGACACGCCGGCGAGCCGCTTTACACGCTGGCACTGGCCGATCTCAACGGTGACGGCCGCGCCGACCTGATCGTCCAGTCGACTTACGCCTCCGGCAACTGCGGCTCGGCGGGCTGCAGCGGCATCATCTTGATGGCGACCGCAAAAGGGTACGCGCACAAGGCCATCGATCTGCCGAATTTCAGCACACTCGCCGTGCTGCCCGCGATGCACCACGGCATGCACGACCTGCAATTCGATGGCGACAGCCCGATCTGGCGGTGGACCGGCAGCGAGTACGACATCCCCAAGGCCGACCTGCCGAAGTCCAACGCGTTGCCGTGGAAGACGGCCCAGGCGCCGGGCCACCCGTTGATGGCGTACGCAACGCCGATCGACTCCGTGATCAAGCGATTGTTCGTGGCCTGCGAACAGGAGCGGCCACTGCTGATGCTGCTGACCAAGCAACCGCTGGCGGCGGGTTCCAAGACACTGACCTTCGTGTTCAACGGCTGGATCGTGAACGTGCCGATGCAGCGCAACGTCACCAACAGCAACTTGTGGATGGCCGATCTCTCGCACTCGCAGGTGCCGCAATGGCTGGCGCACCGCGGCTTCGACGCCACCACGCGCCAGATCGCGCCGAACATCACCCACTCGTACCTGCGCATCAACGGCGAGATGCAGGGGCAAATTTCCATGCAGGATTCGACCGCGGCGACCCGCGCCGCGCTTGCGGGTTGCTACCACTACCACTGAACACACGGGCGCAACCAGTTTCGACTTCACCACCACCAGGAGAAACGATCATGCGTGGCAAGATCATCCAGTACAACGGCGCCGACGGCAGCGGGACCCTCGTTGCCGAAGGCAAACAGTACCGCTTCGCGCTGACGAGTTGGCGCGGCGACAGCGCACCCGCCATCAACAAGACCGTCGAATTCGTCGCCGACGGCGATGCTGTCACGGCGGTTACGGCCGTGGGCGATGACGTGCTGCTCAAGGAAAAGGCCGCGGAACTCGGCGGCAAGTTCGGTGCGTCGTTGAACAAGCTGCGCGCATCGATCCCGGCGTCGAACGGCGCATCATCGGACGCTGCGGCCAATGGCCCCGCGCCGGGTGGTGCCATCACCGTCAATTCGGTCATCGAACGCTACGGCAAGTTGACGCTGGGAGCGTGGGTGCTGTTCCTGCTTGGCACCCTTGCTTTCAATGCGGTTTCGATGTCGATGATGGGCGCCAGCATCGGCAAGTCGCTGTTCGACATCGCCAGCCTGATGAGTCAGATGGGGGCCGGAGGCGGCGGCATGATCAAGGTGTTGTTGCTGGTGGGCTACGCCAGCATCGCGGTGCCGCTGTTCTGGCGTGACCGGCGTGCATGGCTGGTACTGGCGGTGCCACTGCTCGCGGTGCTGTGGGCCATTTTCTCTACGATCCACACCATCAACTCCCTCGGCGACCAGGTCAGCAGCGGGATGGGCGACGTCTTCCACATCAGCTTCGGCTTCTATCTGTCGCTGGCCGCCGCGCTCGTGCTGGCGGGGCTCGGGGTCAAGCGGTTCTTGAGCGCAGCGTGACCCGCGCGCGCCTGAAGGCGTGTCCGCAACACAGGCGTGTCCGCAACCCAAACGTGCAACGACCTACCTCATCTTCCAACCGGAGAACCAGCATGAATATCCGCATCCGATTGCTCGGCCCCCTGCTCGCCGTCTTGGCCCTTGCCGCCTGCAGCGGCGGCATGAGCGGCACCTACGCTGAAAACGACAGCGCCCTGAAGGTCAAATTCGAGTCGTCGGGCAAGGCATATGTGACCGGCCTGGGCTCAATGGAAACGAAAGAAGCCACCTACAAGGTGGACGGCGACAAGATCATCGTCGACGGCCCTGGAGGCCATCTGCAGCTCACCCGCAACAAGGACGGCACGCTCCACGTTCAATATGGAGGAACACTGACGAAGACTGACGCGGGCTCCGGCTCGTAGGCGTCCGACGATGCCGGTCCGGCAACCTCGCCGATCCGTTGCGCAACGCTGCCATGCCGAATGCGCCGCACCCCATCCCGCTTCACACCGGAGAACCAGCATGAGCATCCGCAGCAAATTTCTCGCACCCCTGCTTGCCACGCTGTTGCTCGCCGCTTGCGGCTCCGGGCTCAGCGGTACCTACACCGACCCCATGGGCGTGAGTAGCTACACGTTCAAGCCGGGGGGAGTCGTCGAAGTGGGCGCCATGGGTGCGACGGCCGAAATGCACTACGAAGTCGATGGCAAGCAGGTGAAGATCGGAATCAAGGGTGGGCCGATGCAAGTCATGACCCTCCAGAAAGACGGCTCCATTTCCGGCCCGATGGGCATCACGCTCAGCAAGAAGAAATAGACATCCGAGCGTGCTCCGGCGACCACCGCGCCACTTCGACCAGGAGAGAACACCATGCGAATCATCCAGCCATGCATTGCCATCGCGCTCGCAAGCACGCTCGCTGCCTGCGGCGGATCGGGCCCGTCGCCCTCTTCATCCGTCGCAGCCAGCAAGGCGGCGGCGGCCAGCCTTCCCGCCAACGCTTCCGCCGAACAAGTCGCTTCCCACATGCGCGGCAACGTGCATTGCCCCGCCGATGCGCCGGCTGCGCCGGCAGGCACGCCGGTCGACGACATCGTCGGCGTGCGTCCGGGCCTGACGTACGAGCAGGCCGCCAACGCCGTGATGTGCAGCAGCCCGTTGCTGGTCGTCACCCCCGTCACCAACCGTGGCTACGACATCCAGACCTACGGCCAGACCATCCGTCAGGGCTTCAACGCGCTGCTGGCCGAACCGCGGGTGGAGAAGACCGCGCAACAAACCATGCATGAAATGCAACAGGAATTCATGGACCGCGAGAACAACGCAACGCGGCACCTGCAGCCCGGACAGTCGAGGTGGTTCGTCAGCACCATGGGCCCGCCCGGCAAGGAGCGCGTGGTCAGCGCCGCACGCGAGGAGTGGTTTGCGAAAGGCAAGAACCCGACGATGGCAAGTGTCATTCAGGCCCTGACCAAAAAATACGGCACCCCAAGCGCCAATCAAGACATGGGCAGCGGGGACCGCGCGCTAAGTTGGGCCTACGATCCGCAGGGCCGGCCCGTCGTTGGCTCGTCCTGCTCCGGCATATGGAGCCCGGATCAAGGCGCGAACCTGTCCCCCGATTGCGGAGTCACCATCGTGGCTCAAGTGGTATCGATGCGCGACAACCCGGCGCTCGGCAGGTTCGTGGATATCGGCGTGGTGGACGGGGCTGCCGGCTACAAGCTGTTGACCGATACCGAGAACGGCCTGAAAGCCATGGATGCCGCACGCCGCGCCGCGCAGGTGAAAGAAGCCGCGAAGAACGCGGGTGCCACGCAGTTTTGACGCTGCCGAACGGCGCTGCGCTGCACTGACGCCCACTTTTTTCACCCATCGCCGAATCACGAGGAGCCCGATGATGCAATGCCCGAAATGCCAATCGCAGAACGTCCTGCTGTGCTCCGTCGCACACGAACAAGGCACCGTCACGACGACCACCAAAGGCACAGCCAGCGGTACCGGATCCGGATACGCGATGGGCGCCTCGAACGCGTTTTCGTCCGCGATGAACACCAGCGTCAACACGACCAGCACAAGCCGGACCGCATTCGCCGAGCGCTGCGCACCGCCAACTTCCACCGTGTGGTGGGCGATCCTGGCCACGTTGGCGATGGCGGTCATCGACATTGTCCTCCTGGGCTACCTGGATGCCGAGGCAAAGCACGCTGGCACCGGTACCCACGTCATGCTAGGCATCCTGGCCGCATGCGTGCTGTGGCTGGTCCTGGCGTCTTGAGGTTGCGCAGGTCCAGTTCGACGTTCCAGCGACGCGCGTACAGCGCCG
>DZBX01000316.1 GCA_022730075.1 Rhodanobacter sp.
AGTCAAGTCCGAAATTTTCTGTAGAATTCTATTCCTCAGGGTAGTTAGTACTTGTTTTTGCTGGTTGACGGGCCAGCTCGCGGAGGGCGTAGCCCGGAGCGAGCTGGCCCGTCAGGCGGCCACTGCCGGGGCATCGGTTATGCTGACTGGTTCCTCTTCCATACGCAGGTACATCCGCTCCATCCACTCCTGGTTGGTTTCCATCAACAGGGCGCACACCAGTCTCAGGCACGACTGCTCATGGGGAAACACCCGGATAACTCTCGTCCGCCGCTTTAACTCTTGATTCTGCCGCTCCAGCATATTCGTCGTGCGCATCCGCTTTCGATGCGCCTCCGGCAGCGCGTAAACGCCCAGGATCTCTTCGCCGTGTTCTTCCAGCAACCGCGCCACCCGAGGAGCTTTTTTCTCCATCTCCGTGATGGCCGCTGCGAGCGCCGTGCTGGCCGCTTCGCGCGTCGCGGCATCCGTCACCGTTTTCATCAGCCGCAGCACCTGCGGACGCTGCTGACGACTGCACAGACTCAACGCGTTGCGCACAAAGTGTACCTGGCAGCGCTGCCACACCGCGCCCTGAAAGTGCCGCTCGATGGCCTTCACCATGCCCGCATGATCGTCGCTCACCACATACTCGACAGCGCGCAAGCCGCGCTGCTTCAGTTCGCTGAAGACCGCGCCCCAACTGGCCTCCGACTCCGACTCCGCCATCCATACGCCCAGCACCTCGCGGTACCCCGCCGCGCTGATGCCGATGGCCACCAACACGCCCTGGCTCACCACCGCGCCGCCGCGCCGGACCTTCTCATACCGCGCATCGATCACCAGGTACGGATACGCCTCGGTGAGCGGCCGGGCGCGCCACTGGGCAACCTCCGCATCCAGCTTCTGGCTCAGCGCCGACACCTGGCTCTTGCTTACCTCCAGCCCGCACAGCGCCTCGGTGATCGCGCTTACCTTGCGCGTCGATACGCCTTCCACATACATCTGCAACATGGCCAGTACCAGCGCCTTCTCGCTGCGCTGGTAGCGCTCGAACAGCTCGGTCTGAAACTCTCCATCGCGGTCCTTGGGAACCATCAATTCCATCTCGCCCACCCGCGTCTTCAACGTGCGCGGCTTGTATCCGTTGCGCCAGCCCCGCCGCACCTCGTTTCGTTGATAGCTCTCGGCGCCAAGAAAACTGGCCATCTCCGCTTCCAGAACCT
>DZBX01000317.1 GCA_022730075.1 Rhodanobacter sp.
CCCGGTTAAGCAACGTTGGCCAGCTCGAACTGCTCTGGGCTGAGATAGCCCAGCGTCGAGTGAAGCCGGGTTCGATTGTAGTCAATCTCGATGTACTCGAACACGTGCGCGCGTGCGTGTTCGCGCGTGGCGAAACGTTCGCCGTGGATCGCCTCGACCTTCAGGCTGTGGTTCCAGCTCTCCATCGCTGCATTGTCGTAGCAGTTGCCCCGGGCGCTCATGCTGGCGATGAGCCCGTGTTCGTCCAATAGGGCGCGATGCTCGTGCGAGCAGTACTGGCTGCCGCGATCGGTATGCATGATGACGCCGCGCGGCATCTTGCGCTGGAACAGCGCCATGCGCAGCGCATCGCACACCAGCGACGTCGGCATCCGCTCGCCCATCGACCAGCCCACCACCTTGCGCGAATACAGGTCGAGCACCACCGCCAGATACAGCCAGCCTTCGTCGGTGCCGATGTAGGTGATGTCGCCAACCCAGACCTGGTTGGGGCGCTGGGCGGTGAAGTTCTGCTTGAGCAGGTTTTCCGCCACCGGCAGCGTGTGGTTCGAGTTCGTCGTGGCTTTGTACTTGCGCGCTGCCTTGGCTCGCAAGCCCTGCCGGCGCAGACTTTGCGCCACTTGCCGGCGACCGCGCCGCAGGTGGCGGGACAGGCGCGGTGCGCCGGCGCGACGCTTGCGGGTCTCAAACGCGGCCTTGACCTGCGCGTCCAGCGCGGCACGTGCCTGCCCCTGCTTCGATGGCGTCCGCTTGCGCCACGCGTAATAGCCACTGGCCGACACCGACAGCACCCGGCACATCAGCCGCACCCGGAACTCGCCTTCGCACGTCTTCATCGTCGCGTACTTCACTTCGGTTGCTTCGCGAAGTACGCCGCCGCTTTTTTTAGGAATGCGTTTTCCTCTTCCAGGCGCGCCAGTTCGCGCTTCAATCGCGCCGTCTCTGCCTGCTGCAAACGCTGCGCTTCGGCATCTTGGCCGTGTTGCTGGGCCTTGATGCGCCACGCATAGAGCTGCGCTGGCTCCAGGCCAAGATCACGCGCAGCTACCGGCACGCCGTCCTTCATGGCGCGCAGCAGGGCTTGTTGCTTGAACTCAGGGCTGTGGCGCGTGCGCACGGCCTTGGCTGGGGACGGTACCTTCTTCTTCGTCATCGTTCACCTCGGTGGGGCGGTAGTAAACCGCTTAACCGGGTGTCCGTGAAAC
>DZBX01000004.1:0-12437 GCA_022730075.1 Rhodanobacter sp.
CGCGCCCGTTTGTTTTGCAAACCGCGGCAGGATGCCCGGTTTTGCAAACTGATCAATGGTGTGTTTTGTCTCCGGCAATGGTCGTCCCGCGCCGCGCCGGCCATGGCTGCGATACTTCATGCATGACGCCAGCGCACGCAGCTCGGTCGGCTTGAAAACCGCAACACCAGCGCGCGCGCCGGATCGCTGTCCGGATATCCTGACCCAGGAGCTCGCATGCTTTTGTTCTCCACGTTCCAGCAGCGCGCACTGAAACTGCGCAATCGCATCGTGGTTTCGCCGATGTGCCAGTACTCGGCGCGCGATGGTGTGCCGGACGACTGGCATTTCGTGCATCTGGGCACGCGTGCCGTTGGCGGTGCCGCAGTGGTGTTCACCGAGGCCACGGCAGTGGAGCCACGTGGCCGCATCTCGCCGGCGGACACGGGAATCTGGAACGACACGCAGCAGCATGCATGGGCGCGCATCGCGGCATTCATCAGCGCACAGGGCGCGATCCCGGCGATGCAACTGGCGCATGCCGGGCGCAAGGCCAGCACCGCTGCACCATGGGATGGAGGCAAGGGTGTGGACGATGCCGCTGGCGGCTGGCAGCTGCTGGCGCCCAGCGCGCTGGCATTTCGCGCCGATTATCGTCAGCCGCGCGCACTCGATGACACCGATATCGCCGCGCTGGTGCAGCAGTTCGCGGCAGCGGCACGGCGCGCGGATGCCGCGGGTTTCGGCCTGATCGAGCTGCACGCCGCGCACGGCTACTTGCTGCACCAGTTCCTCTCGCCGCTGAGCAACCAGCGCAGCGATCGTTATGGCGGCAGCTTCGACAATCGCATCCGCCTGCTGCTGGAAGTGACCGCCGCGACGCGCGCGGCATGGCCAGCGCACAAGCCGCTGTGGGTGCGCATTTCGGCCAGCGATTGGGTTGCAGGTGGCTGGGACATCGAGCAAAGCATCGCGCTGTGCCGGCAGTTGCGCGAGCTCGGCGTGGATCTGATCGATGTATCTTCCGGTGGTCTGGATATGCGCCAGCAGATCGAACCGGGGCCCGGGTACCAGGTTGAACTCGCCGCGCGCATCCGCGCCGAGGCCGGCATCGCGACTGGCGCGGTGGGCATGATCACCGACGCGCAGCAGGCCGAGACCATCCTTGCCACGCGGCAGGCAGATGTGATCCTGCTGGCGCGCGAGTTGCTGCGCGATCCGTACTTTCCGCGCCGTGCCGCGCAGGCGCTGGGAATCACGCTCGTGCCGCCGCAGCAATATGCGCGTGCCTGGTGAGCTCGCGAGAATCCCGGTCGACTGAGGAGTGCCGATGCAAACCACGCAACGCTGGCTGATCAGTGGTCGTCAGCATGATCTGGGTGACGGTTTCACGGTGCGGCGCCTGCTGCCCGATGTGCAGCGGCGCATGGTCGGGCCGTTCGTATTTTTCGATCATCTCGGACCGGTCGATTGCGCGCCGGGTCAGGGCCTCGATGTGCGCCCGCATCCGCATATCGGCCTGGCCACGGTGACCTACCTGTTCGAGGGCGTGTTGCGTCATCGCGACAGCGTGGGCAGCGTGCAGGATATCGAGCCCGGCGCGGTCAACTGGATGACCGCGGGGCGCGGCATCGTGCATTCCGAGCGCACGCCGCCGACGCAGCGCGCGGCAGGGCAGCGCGTGCACGGCATCCAGACCTGGGTGGCGCTGCCGCCCGATGCAGCGGAATGCGCGCCTTCGTTCCAGCATCACGCCGCCGTGGCGCTGCCATCCTGGCAGCAGGATGGCGTGCAGTTGCGCCTGATCGCGGGCAGTGCTTATGGCCACCACGCGCCGGTGCGGGTTTTCGGGGCGTTGTTCGATCTGGCCTGCGTGGCGCAGACGGGCGCCGAACTGCTGCTGCCCGCCGAACATGCCGAACGCGCGGTGTATGTGCTCGATGGCAGTGCTGAACTGGAAGGCAGTCCCATCCACGCTGGCGAGCTGGCGATCGAGATCGGCGGCACGCCTGGGCGCCTGCGCGCACGCACGCCAGTGCTGGCGATGCTGTTCGGCGGCGCATCCTACGGCACGCCGCCGCACCTATGGTGGAACTTCGTTGCCGGCGAGCACGCGCGCATCGAGCAAGCCAAGCGTGACTGGTCCGCGGGACGCATGGGCAGCGTGCCCGGCGAGCACGAGTTCATCCCGCTGCCGCCGCGCTGATGGCTCCCTGCGCGCGCGCACCGCGCCAACGACCGATATCGATCACGTGCTGATCGGTGCCTGGCTCAGCGTGCCCGGTAGCTGCGTGAAGGCGTGGTTGAGCGCGGCGTGCACGACCTCGCCTGGGTTCACGCGCAGCGCCTTGAGGATGCCATTGGTGCAATCGTTGCTGCGTGTGGGCTTGCAGTTGGACCACTGGTGCGCGTGCGCTGGATGCCAGCGGTCGTTGCTGGCGTAGCCGATGGCGAAATAGCTGCCTGCATGCAGTCCATCGATGCGGTAGTGGTTGCTGCCGACCGGCACGGCGACACAACGGCTCGGTCCGGCTTCGGCATTGACCGCGCAGACGCGCAGTGGATCATGTCCGCGCGCACGGATCGCGCCTTCGAGCACGCCGGTGTCGATGCTGGCGCCGGCCTTGCGTGCGCCAGGGGCCACGGGCATCCAGTTCACGAAGGCGAGTTCACCGGCCAGGTCATTGCGTTGGCTGACCTGCAACTCGTGTTTGCCGCCGAGGTCTGCCTTCCACTGCAGGACGCCGGTGGATACCAGTCTGGCCTGCGGAAAATGGGCGTGTGCGGCTCGGCGCATCGCCGCCACGCCACTCGGCGAAACCAGCTTGAGCATGCGTTCGCCGTTGGCGTTGTGCAGCAGATAAAACTCCTCCACGTCCAGACCAAGCACGCGCACCGGCTGGCGCGCCACGCAGTCCAGCGTGCTGCCGCCGGCGTAGTGCTCGAGTCGGCAATCCAGATTGCGGTCACCGCGCAGCGCGTGCAGCAGCCGCGCGGGCGCTTGGTTGATGGCTGCCCAGTCGTGGCCGGACAGGATGGCGGGAAGAGTGGCGGCGCTCGCGGTGGCGGCGGCGACAGCCAGCGCCACGAACAACAGGGTACGTTGCATGATGGGTTCCTCGACGGCCAAAGAATGCCGCTATGGACCCGTGTGTGGCGATGCGGTTCCGCTCGCGCTAGGGTGTGTTTCGCACCGATTCACACCGCCGAGGCCGCACATGGCGCGTTTCCGCAGCTTTGCCGAGTTCTATCCGTTCTATCTGGGCGAGCATCGCCACCGTGTGTGCCGGCAACTGCATTTCGCCGGTAGTTGCATCGTGCTGTTGCTGCTGCTGACGGCGTTGCTGACACGCGATGCGTGGTGGCTGCTGCTGGTTCCATTGGTGGGCTATGGCTTTGCCTGGGTCGGGCATTTCGTGTTCGAGAAAAATCGCCCGGCGACGTTCCAGCACCCGTGGTACAGCCTGCTCGGCGACTGGCGCATGTTCGCCGATGTGCTGCGCGGCAAAGTGCGTCTGTAGAGACAGCCTCAGCGGTAAACCTCGTGGCAGGCGCTGCAGGCGGCGCCGATGTGTTGCGCGGCCATGCGCAGCGCGGGGCAGTCGTTTGGCGCGATCGCCTGCGCAGCGGCGATGCGCGCGTCGAGCTTGCGCACGTAGGTGTCGAAGCGCAGGTCGGCGGCGTGAGGATTCAGCGCCGGGTTGATCTGCGTGCTCATGCGCGCCACCCATGCCAGATTGTTCTGGTTGTCCGCGGCCTTGCATGCGCCCGTGTCGAGGCTGCGGCGCAGTGCGCCGTAGTGCTGCTGCATGACGGCCATCACGCCACGCGGGTAGGCGTCGCGCGCGGCCAGGATTTTGCCGACCTGGCTCATCGCCAGGGCGCCGATGGCGATGCCGAGGATCAGGACGAGCGCGTAGCGCATGCAACCTCCGGTGTGACGTGGAACCGATGCGCAAGCATAACCGTCCGTACCTTGCACCAGGTTTGCGTGCGCTGCACGGCTTTGCATGGTGCCGCGACGCTGTTAGCCTCGCCCGCCCATGCCTGCATCCGATCCACGCTTTGCCGGTGTCATGCGCCTGTATGGCGCAGCGGCCTTGCAGCGCCTTGCCGCTGCGCGCGTCGCCGTGGTCGGCGTCGGCGGCGTCGGCTCGTGGGCGGCCGAGGCGCTGGCGCGCAGCGGCGTTGGCACGTTGCGCCTGATCGACGCCGACGAGGTGTGCATCGGCAACACCAACCGTCAGTCGCACGCGCTGGACGGCAACTACGGCAAGCCCAAGGTGGCGGTGCTGGGCGAGCGGTTGCACGCGATCAATCCCGCGCTGCGCCTGCAACGGGTGCAACATTTCCTCACCACCGAGCGCATGGACCTGCTCGCCGATTGCGATGTGGTGCTCGATGCCTGCGATGCGCTGGCGGTGAAAGTGGCGTTGATCGCGCACTGCCGCCGCAACAAACAGCCGGTGGTCACGGTGGGCTCGGCCGGTGGGCGCAGCGACGCGGTGCGCGTGCAGGTGCGTGATCTTTCGCGCACCGAGCACGATGCCTTGCTGGCGCTGGTGCGCAAACGCCTGCGCCAGCAACACGGCTTTCCGCGCAACCCCGAGCGCTATTTCGGCATCGCCGCCGTGTACTCGATGGAAAACGTGCGGCGCGCGCCGGATGCCGATGCGGCCTGTGAACCTGGCAGCCTCGATTGCGGCGGCGGTCTGGGCTCGGTGATGCATGTCACCGCCAGTTTCGGCATGGCCGCCGCGGGCAAGACGCTGGAACTGCTGCTGCGCTAGCGCAGCAGCAGGCTGCAACACACATTCGCGCGCTGCGTTGATGCGGCACCGATCCGCTTTCCGCTTTGGTATCCGCTAATGCATGCCCGCGCCAGCCGCGGCGTTGAACGGCGGTCGCGCCAGCCACACCAGCGGGATGATCACGAGGAACAACCAGCCGAACAGCCAGAACACGTCGTTCACCGCCAGCGTATAGGCCTCCTTGTTGACGATCAGATCGATCAGGCCGAAAGCTGGTGGTCCATGCAGTCCCAGGGCATGCACCTTGTCGATGTAATCCACCGCGCCGGGATTGCCCAGGCTGACGTGTTCGGCGAGCACGGCGTGGTGATATTCGGCGCGGTGCTGCCACAACGTCACCGTCGCCGCGGTGGACACGCTCGAGGCCAGCGTGCGGAAAAAATTGGCCAGTCCGGAGGCCGAGGCGATCTGGTCCGGGCGCAGCCCAGCGATGATGATCTGATTCAGCGGGATGAAGAAGAACGCGATGGCGATGCCCTGCACGATGCGTGGCTCGACCAGTTGCCAGAACGTGGAATCGGTGCTGAAGCCGGCGAACCAGAACGAGGTCCAGGCGAACACGACGAAGGCGAAGCTCACCGCCACGCGCAAGTCCATGCGGTGCAGGTTTTTGCCCACCAGCGGCGCCAGCACCACCGCCAGCAGACCCACCGGCGCGGTGGCCAGCCCGGCCCACTCGGCGGTGTAGCCCAGCGTGGTCTGCAGCCACAGCGGATACACCACGTTGATGCCGAAAAAGCAGAACATGCCGACTGTCAGCGACAGCACGCCGATGCTGAAATTGCGCGACTTGAACAGGCGCAAATCGACCACCGGGTGTCGGTCGGTGAGTTCCCACACGATCAGGAAACTCAGGCACACCAGCGCGGTCAGGCCCAGCGTCAGGATCAGCGGCGAGGCGAACCAGTCCATGTTGTTGCCGTTGTCGAGCATGAATTGCAGCGAGCCCACGCCCGCAGCCAGCAGCACCAGCCCGACGATATCGATCGGCACCTTGAAGGTTTTCGATTCGCGCCCGCGCATCAGGGTCAGGGTGAGCAGCCCGGCGGCGAGGCCGACCGGGATGTTGATGAGAAAGATCCACGACCAATGCATGTTGTCGGTGATGTAGCCACCCAGCACCGGCCCGAAAATCGGCGCGATCACCACGGTCATCGCCCACAGGCCCAGCGCCACGCCCTGTTTCTCGCGCGGATAGATGCTGAACAGCAAGGTCAGCGACAGCGGCACCATCGGCCCGGAAACCATGCCCTGCATCAGGCGGAAGAACACCAGCATGGGCATGCTGGTGGACAGTCCGCATAGCCCCGAGAACACCACGAACAGCAGCACCGAGATGGTGAAGGTGCGCACCTCGCCGAAGCGCCGCGCGATCCAGCCGGTGAGCGGCTGCATGATGGCGCTGGCCAGTGCGTAGGAGCTGATCGCCCAGGTGCCTTCCTCGGGGCTGACGCCGAGCGCGCCAGCGATGGTCGGTACCGACACGTTGACGATGGTCAGGTCGAGCACTTCCATGAACGTGGCGAAAGCAATCGCCGCGGTCATGATCACCAGTGGCGTGCCCTTCAGCGGCGTGCCGTAGGCGTTGGGCGCCGCCTCCTGCATTGCACTCATGGCTTGCGCGGGCCCGGGTTTCCGGTGGCGGCGGCCGCGGCGGCCTGGATGATGCGCGCTGCGGCGGCGTCGGCACCCGTCATTTCATGCGCGTACACCGTGGTGATGGCCGCGGGTTGCGCGCTCGGCTGTTGCGCCAGTACCTGGCCCTTGCGGTCGCGGATATCGACATCGACATTCATCGACAGGCCCAGCCGCAGCGGATGCTTCGCCAGATCGCTCGCGTTGATCGAGATGCGCACCGGCAGACGTTGCACCACCTTGATCCAGTTGCCGGATGCATTCTGTGGCGGCAGCAGCGCGAACACCGAGCCGGTGCCGGCGCCCAGACCCACGACCTTGCCACGGAACACCACGCCGCTGCCGTAGAGGTCGCTGGTCATCGTGGTCGGCTGGCCGATGCGCATGTCGGCGAGCTGGGTTTCCTTGAAGTTGGCATCCACCCACAGATGCGAGAGCGGAATCACCTGCATCAGCGGTTGACCGGGCTGGATGCGCTGGCCGAGCTGCGCCGTGCGTTGCGCGACATAGCCTGTCACCGGCGCCAGCACCACGTGACGTTGCAGATTGATCCACGCTGCGCGGAAGGCGTCGCGCGCGCGCAGCACGCCGGGATTGCGCGCGATGTCGGCGCCCTGCACGGCGGCGCGCGCGGCGCGTTCCTGTTGCACGGCGGCGTGCAGCGCGGCGCGCGCGGCGATCACGGCGTTGCGCAACCGGGTCACTTGTTCGGCGGCAACGGCACGCTGCTTGAGCAACGGCGCACTGCGGCGCAGGGTGTCCTCGGCCTGCGCCAGCTGCGCCTGACGCGCGGCGATTTCAGCCTGCGCCTGGGCGACCTGGGCGAATTGCGCGGCCACACCACGCACGGCCTGCTGCAGCGCATGGCGGGCGCTGGCCAGGTTGAGCTCGGCATCGGTCGGATCGAGCCTGACCAGCGGCTGCCCGGCACGCACCAGTTGGGTGTCGTCGGCCAGGACCGCGACGATGGAGCCTGGAACGGCGGCCGCCACGTTCACCTGATTGCCGTGTACGTAGGCATCGTCGGTGCTCACCCGCAGCGAGAACACGAAGTACCACAGCGCCAGCCAGATCAGTCCACCCAGCACGAATACGCCAGCCAGGACCAACAGCATGGCGCGGCGCCTGGATGGCGCGGTGCCTGCACCCGCGGCCGCGGGCGTGTTCGGGATTTGCGCGTCGCTCATGGCATGGCATCCGGTACGTGGGCGGGGACTGTCGATGAGGTTGTGGTGGCCGCGGCCGGGCTCGTCGCGCGCAGGTGGTCGTCGTCCTGGTACCCGCCGCCCAGCGCCTGGATCAGCGCGATCTCGGCGGCAAGCTGCTGGCCGTGCAAGGCTGTCAAGGTGGCATGCAGTGCGATCAGCGAAGCTTCGCTGGTGATGGTGGGCGCGGCGTCGGTGAGACCCTGACGCAAGCGCGCGGCAGCCTGGCTCGACAATTCGGCGCTCGCCATCAGCGCCCGCTGCTGGCTAATGCGTTGCGCGCCGAGGCGCTGCAGGTTCAGCACCGCGACGCCGACTTCGCGCGCGGCATCGAGCACGGCCTGGTTGTAGCGCGCGGCGGCGGCGTCGAGCTGCGCCACGCTATAGCCGTAGCGCGCCTTGAGTGCACCGCCATCGAACAACGGCAGATTCAGCGCCGGGCCGACATCGAACACGCGACTGCCCAATGCCAGCGCCTTGCCGGAATCGATGCTGGAAAATCCTGCCATCGCACCCAGGCTCAGATTGGGCAGGAAGCTGGCGCGCGCGGCGCGTACCTGCTCGCCCATGGCCTCGACTTGCCAGCGCAGTGCGACCAGGTCGGGGCGCCGTGCCAGTAATTGCAGGCGCGCATCGTGCGGCAAGGCCGCGCTGACCGCCGGCAACGGGCGCGGCTGCAGCGGCGGCAATTGCGCCGGCGCCACACCGACCAGTGCCGCCAGCACGGCGCGCTGCGTCTGCGCGATGCCGGCGAGTTCTTCGCGCTGGGCATTGGCCTGCGCCCAACGCAGTCGCGCGCCGGCGTCGAGATCCTCAGGATCAAGACCCTGGCGGACGCGCGCGGCGCTGAGTTCGTGCAGTTGCTGTTGCAGCTTCACCAGCGCATCGGCGTCGCGCAGTTGCGCCTGATCGGTTTGCCAGGCGAAGTAGGCGCTTGCGATGGCCGTGGTCAAGCCCAGGCGCACAGCCTGGGCCTCGGCGCGCGCGGCACGCACGTCATCGATGCGGCTGGCGAGTTGTGCGTGTTGTTTGCCCCAGAAATCGAAGCTGTATTCGAGTTGCGCACCGAGATCGCTTTGCGTGTACCAGGTGAAACCGAGAAAGCGCGGTGGAATCAGCCCGTTTTCGCTCAAGCGCTGGCGCGTCAGGTCGGCGCTGGCGCCGATGTGTGGTCGCCGCGCCGCAGCGCTGAGGCCGGCCAGCGCTGCGGCAGCGCGCACGCGCGCGCGCGCCGCGACAAGATCGGGAGAGCCGCGCAGCGCTTGCTGCATCAGCGCGTCGAGTTGCGCATCGTCGAAATCGCGCCACCAGTCAGCCGCCGGCCATGCCGTTTGCGCGCTACTGGGCAAGCCGCGCAGCGGTGCATCGCCGCGCAGTGCCGGCGGTGGCGGCAGCGCAGGCGGCAGCCCGGCGCAGCCAGTGAGCAGGGCAAGCAATGCGATCACGCCGGCGGCGCGGGCTGGGTTCATTGGCGGGATTCCGCGATGTGGGTGTCGAGCGATGCGGCCATTCGCTGCAACAGACGATCGAGTTGCCGCTTGTCGCGCGTGCTCATCGCGGCAAGCGCGCCATGGATCTCGGCGCCCAACTGCGGCAGCAGCGCGCGCGCGAGATGCTCGCCGCGCGCGGTGATGCGCAGGATCACGCGGCGCCGGTCATTCGCGTCGATCGCGCGTGTCGCCAGTTTCTTGCGCACCAGTGCATCCGCGATGCGTGTCATGTTGGTCGGATGTTGTGCCGTCAGGCCGCACAGCGCGCCGGGCGAGGCACTGCCGTTGGGGCTGCCGAACAATTGCATCAAGGCGCTGAAATCCGCTTCGACCAGACCATGCGGCTGCAGCACGCGCTGCAGTCGCGTCGTCATCACCAGGCCCAGATGCTTGACCTTGCGCGCCAGCATGACCTCGTCGACAGGCAGGTCGATGCCGCGCTCGCTGACGCGATCGACCCCTTCACGGATCACGGAAAATTCTGCGAGCAAGGTCATTGATTCGCTGGCTAAAATTTCATTGATGAAATAATTCTCGATGTTGCATCAGGGATCGTCAAGAGCGGGTGCACATGGTGGATCGACAGACAGACCGAACAAGCTGCTGGCGTTGTCGCGGGTGGCGGCGGCGATTTCTTCGCGGTCTTGACCGCGCAGCGCGGCGATTTCATCGAGGATGCGCGGCAGGCGCGCCGGCTCGTTGCGCTGCCCGCGCCAAGCGCTGTCGGGCTGATCGGGGCTGTCGGTTTCCAGCAGCAAGTATTGCAGCGGCATGTGGGCGACGATACCGCGCAGGCGCTGCGCGCGCGCGTAAGTCACCGGACCGCCAATGCCGAGCATGAAGCCGCGATCCCACAATTGCGCCGCTTGCTGCGCGCTGCCGGAAAAACTGTGCACCACCCCGCGCAGGTCCGGGTGGCGTCGCAGGTTGGCGAGCACGGCATCCAGCGCGCGGCGTGCGTGCACGATCACCGGCAGGTCGCGCTGCGCGGCGATCGCCAGTTGCGCATCGAAAAAAAACTGTTGTCGCGCGTGATCGATATCCGGCATGAAATGGTCCAGTCCGCATTCTCCGATCGCCACGCAAGGCGTAGCGAGATCGAGCAGTGTCTCGAGCGCTTGCAGATGGCGTTGCTCGTGCGCGCCGAGAAACATGGGATGCAAGCCATAGGCTGCGTGCAACGATGTCTGGCTGGCGCACAGTGAGCCAAGCGCCGGCCAGCTTGCTGCGGTGGTTGCGGGCACGATCTGCGCGATCACGCCAGCGGCGTCTGCGCGCGCCAGCACCTGCGCGCGATCAGCATCGAATGCATGGGCGTCCAGATGGCTATGGCTGTCGATCAGCTGCTGCATGCAGTAACGATAAGGCACTTTGCGGCACCCTACTTGCCGCAACGCAGTGGATCGACGTGACAGCGACCGTCACGTGCCAGCGGGTCATCCTCTAAGCTCGGGTTCAGTCTGGCATTGCTGCAATCCGCTGCGGGAACGGCAGGCGCGCATGGTGCGCGCAGGCTGCACCACATCAGACAATTTCGAGGAGTCGATCATGCGTGTGCGTATGCAAACAGTGGGAAGCGTGCTGCTGCTCGCGGCGCTAGGGGCGGGTCTGGCCGGCTGCGCCGAGCAGCCTTACCGCAATGGGTACGCCCCGCAGCAAGGCTATGCGCAGGGGCAGGTTTGCGCCGATTGCGGCGTGGTGCAGCACGTCGAGCAAGTCTATGTCGAGAAGAATGACAGCACGCTGGGCACGGTGCTGGGCGCGGTGATCGGTGGCGCTCTGGGCAATCAGTTGGGACACGGCAGAGGGCGTGCCGCGACGACCATCGTCGGTGCGGTGGCCGGCGGCGCGGTGGGCAACGCGGTAGCCGGACAGAACGGCGATCAGGTGCCGGCGTGGCGTATCTGGATGCGCATGAGCGACGGCCGCGACGTGAGTCTGATCCAGCATCAATACCCGGATGTGCGCCCAGGCGATGCGGTGGTCATACACGACGGGCGCGTGTATCCGCGCTGGCGTGGTGAGCACTGAACCGCAGTAGGCGCGTCACGTACTGCGTGATCCACTCATGTGGCAACGCTGCGCCGGGCGCGGCGTTTCTCCAGGCGGCTCAGTTCACCGCGTAGAAGCGGTGATCGCCGATCACCGCCAGCGGTGAGCCTGTCGCCCACGACGGCGCGGGAATGTCGGCGGCGTAGAAGCTCATCGCGTGCGGCACGACATAGCGGCGGCGGTCGCGCGGCAGCGACCACTCGTGCAGTGCCTGACCGGCGATGCTCCACGCCAGTTGCCACGACTGCAGATTGTCCAGCTGCGTACTCGGTGGCACCAGCGTCGGAGCGAATTGCTTGGGCGCGGTGACGACTTCGCACACATGCTTGCCCCACAGGCCCATTTCGCGCCGGCGCATCGCAACTTCGGCCACTGCCTGCTGCCCGATCTGCGGTTCGCCACGGGCTTCCAGATAGACCGTGGTCGCCAGACAAGTCTGGCTGGCCAGATGCGGCGCAACGGGCGCCATCCAGGATGCCATCCACAACAACCAGGCGAGTTTCATTGCACGACTCCTTGGTGGGCGCCGGTGACTGCAGCGCACGCATGGGGAAGAAGCCCGCTCGTCCCGGGCTTCCGGCAACGGCACCGCGTTCAGTCGCGGTGTCGCACATGGGGTACAAGCCAGCACCGGCGGGTGCGGCCGAGTGTCGGGGGCGCCTTGGGCGCCGCGCCCGACGCCTGCTTGATGCAGGCGGGCGTATCGGTGGCCTTGTGCAGGCCATGCACGCTGCGATGCGGAGCTTCCGGATCGCCGCGCGCAGGACCGCGGCGATGATGCCGCGGTCCCGGAAAGGCTGGCGCACGGTACGGATCGCGCGGGTCTGGCGCAAGTGCCGGGATGAATTCGTTCAGTTTCGGGCGATAGGCGCTCGACGCGCATCCCGTGCCTGCATGGGCGGCCTGCGTCAGGCCGGATGGCGCGCGACGATCAATGCCGCCCAGGCGCTCGCGCCACTGTTGCTGGCGTTCAATACGCCAAGTATCTCGGTGCGGTCGAGGTCGTTGTGTGCGAGCAGAACCTGCAAGGCGTCGGGCGCAGCGCGCAACAGTGCTTCGATCGTTTGCGTGGGGCCGCGCAGATGCACGAGTTCGCGTTTGTTGCCACCACGAAAATGCAGGCGCGCGGCGATTTCCTGCCCGGGGTAGCAGCCCTTGTCGAAGCGCACGGCCCCAAGATGTTCGAGCCCCAGTGCCGGAGGCAGCAGTGCATCCAGCGCGGCATCGGGCAGCCACGGCCAACCGGCGCGCAGCTCGTGCAGCCA
>DZBX01000004.1:12537-45138 GCA_022730075.1 Rhodanobacter sp.
CCCACGCGCTACGGCGATTGGGAAAAGAACGGCCGTTGCATCGATTTTTGAATCATTCTCGGTCTGCACCGACCTCGATCCTTCGCCAGGAACCCGCCATGGATCACACGCGACGCCCGCTTTCCCCGCACCTCGGCATTTATCGCTGGCAGGTGCAGATGGTCTCCTCGATCCTGCACCGCGCCACCGGCATCGCGCTGGCCGTAGGTACGCTGCTGCTGCTGGGCGGGTTGTTGACGCTGGCGGACGGGAGCGCGGCTTTCGCGGCCTATCGGGCATTTCTGGCGACGCCGCTGCTGCAGATCCTGCTGATCGGCTGGACCTGGGCCTTTGCCTATCACTTGTGCAACGGCGTGCGTCATCTGCTGCAGGATGCTGGCCTGGGCTTTGCCAGGCCGGTATTCGTGCGCAACGGCTGGATCGTGGTGCTGCTGTCGCTGCTGCTGACGATTCTGATCTGGGCCTGGATCGTGCTGGCCGGAGGCGCGCCATGAACGATTTGCGCAATCCGCTGCAGCGTGCGCTCGGACTGGGTTCGGCCAAGGAGGGGGCGAATCACTGGTGGCGTCAGCGCATCACCGCCGTGGCACTGTTCTTTCTGGGACTGTGGTTCGTGGCGCTGGTGCTGATGCTGCTGCATGGCGACTATGCGTCCGCGCACGCGGCGCTGGCCAACCCATTCAATGCCGTGCTGATGCTGGTGTTCGGCATCGCGTTGTTCTGGCACATGCAGCTGGGGCTGCAGGTGGTGATCGAGGATTACGTGCACTCGCGCTGGCTTGGGGTCGTGCTGCAGATCGCGGTGCGCTTCTACGCCGTACTGGCCGCGGTGCTGGCGGCGCTCGCCGTGCTGCGCATTGCTTTGGGACGTTGAGACCATGGAAAGCTACAAGATCCAGCAACACAAATTCGATGTCATCGTGGTGGGCGCCGGTGGATCGGGTCTGCGCGCCACGTTCGGCATGGCCGCCAAGGGTTTGAACACGGCCTGCATCAGCAAGGTATTCCCGACGCGCTCGCATACCGTAGCGGCGCAGGGCGGCATCGCTTCGGCGCTGGGCAACATGGGCGAGGATGACTGGCGCTTCCATTTCTACGACACCGTCAAGGGCTCGGACTGGCTGGCCGATCAAGACGCCGTCGAGTACATGTGTCGCGAGGCCATCCCGGCGGTGATCGAGCTGGAGCATTACGGCGTTCCGTTCTCGCGCACCGAGGACGGCAAGATCTACCAGCGCCCGTTCGGCGGCATGACCACGCATTACGGCAAGGGCACCGCGCAGCGCACCTGTGCCGCCGCCGATCGCACCGGCCACGCCATGCTGCATACGCTGTACCAGCAGGCGCTGAGCCATCAGGCGCAGTTTTTCGTCGAGTATTTCGCTCTGGATCTGGTATTCGACAGCGAAGGTGTATGCCGCGGCGTGCTGGCCTGGGATCTGAACGACGGAACGCTGCACCTGTTCCGCGGTCATGCCGTGGTACTGGCCACCGGCGGCTATGGCCGCGCCTATTTCAGCGCCACCTCGGCGCACACCTGCACCGGAGACGGCGGCGGCATGGTGTTGCGCGCGGGCCTCGCGCTGCAGGACATGGAGTTCGTGCAATTCCATCCCACCGGAATCTATGGCGCGGGCTGCCTGATCACCGAGGGCGTGCGTGGTGAAGGCGGCTATCTGACCAACAGCAAGGGCGAGCGCTTCATGGAGCGCTATGCACCCAGCGCCAAGGATCTGGCATCGCGCGACGTGGTCAGCCGCGCCATGACGATCGAGATTCGCGAGGGCCGCGGCATCGGCGAGCAGCAGGATCACATCCACCTCAATCTGCAGCACCTGGGCGCCGAGGTGATCCACGAACGTCTGCCTGGCATCGCCGAAACGGCGCGCATTTTCTCCGGCGTCGATGTCACCAGGCAGCCGATCCCGGTGCTGCCGACGGTGCACTACAACATGGGCGGCATTCCCACCAATTACCATGGCGAGGTCGTGCAGAGGAAAGGCGAGGACAACGATGCCGTGGTGCCAGGCTTGTTCGCCATCGGCGAAGCGGCCTGCGTGTCGGTGCACGGCGCCAACCGTCTGGGCTCGAATTCGCTGCTGGATCTGGTGGTGTTCGGTCGCGCCGCGGCCAATCGCTGTGCCGAGATCGTCAAGCCGCATGTGCCGCATCCCGATCTGCCGGCCAGCGTGCTGGATGCCGCGCTGGCGCGCTTCGATGGCTTGCGCCACGCCAAGGGCGCCACGCCCACCGCCAGGTTGCGCGTCGACATGCAGCGCACCATGCAGCGTGACGCGGCGGTATTCCGTACCGGCGAGACGCTGAAGGAAGGCTGCGCCAACATCAGTCGCGTGCACGACCAGTTCGCCGATGTCGGCGTCAGCGATCGCTCGCTGGTGTGGAACTCGGACCTGGTGGAAACGCTGGAGCTGTCCAACCTGCTCGGTCAGGCGGTGGCGACCATGCATTCCGCCGAGCAGCGCACCGAGAGCCGCGGCGGACATGCGCGCGAGGACTTTCCGGAGCGCGACGACGCCAATTGGCAGAAGCACACGCTGGTATGGGTGGACGCCGCCGGCAAATCGCGCTTCGACTATCGCCCGGTGCACATGTACACGATGAGCAAGGACGTGGACGTGGTGCCGCCGAAAAAGCGCGTGTATTGAGGAATCGCAGTCATGGCTGAATTCTCGTTGCCCAAGAACTCCAAGGTGCGGAAGGGCAGGCACCATGCGGCACCAGCCGGCGCCGCAAAAGTGCGCACATTCCGCATCTATCGCTGGACACCGGACGACGGCCAGAACCCGCGTCAGGACAGCTACGATCTCGACGTGTCCAACTGCCCGATGGTGCTGGATGCGCTGCTCAAGATCAAAAACGAGATCGACGCCACGCTGACCCTGCGCCGCTCCTGCCGCGAGGGCATCTGCGGCTCGTGCGCGATGAACATCAACGGTGTCAACACGCTGGCCTGCACCACGGGTCTGGATGAGTGCAAGGGCGACATCAGCATCTACCCGCTGCCGCACATGCCGGTGGTCAAGGATCTGGTGCCGGATCTCACCCACTTCTACGCCCAGCACGCCGCGGTGCGTCCCTGGTTGCGCACCGAGAGCGCCGCGCCGGACCGCGAGCGCCTGCAATCACCTGAGGATCGCAAGAAACTCGACGGCCTGTACGAGTGCATCCTGTGCGCATGCTGCAGCACCTCATGCCCGAGCTACTGGTGGAACGGCGACCGTTACCTCGGCCCGGCGATTCTGCTGCAGGCCTATCGCTGGATCGTGGACAGCCGCGACGAGGACACGGGCACGCGTCTGGATGAACTGGAAGACCCGTTCCGCCTGTACCGCTGCCACACCATCATGAATTGCACGCGGACCTGCCCCAAGGGTCTCAACCCGGCGCTGGCCATCGCCGAGATCAAGAAACTCATCGTCGCGCGGCGCGGCTGAAATGGGCGCGGCAGCGGCGCCTGCGGATGCAGCGCAACTGGGCCGTCTGCGCTGGCGCTGCCGGCGCGGCATGCAGGAGCTCGACGTGCTGCTGGGCGGCTGGCTGGATGCGCACTGGCGCAGCGCGAGTGCGGCGCAACGCGCGGCGTTCGCCGAACTGCTCGAGCAGCAGGACCCGGATTTGTGGGCGTGGTGCACGGGCCGCAGCACGGCACCGCGCAGTGACTGGCAGGCGCTGATCGATGACTTCCGCGCCCGCGCTGCGCATTGAGCTGCGCGCGTCGCCCAGCCTGCTGCTGGCGCTGACGCTGATTGCGGCACTGGCCGTGCTGTCATTGCTGCTGGCGGATATTCCATGGCCACTGCGCGGCACCGCCATCGGTCCGATCGTGGTGCTGGCTGCGCTTGCCGCGAGACATTTGCTGAGGCCGCCAATCAGCAGTTTCGAGCTGGGTCGCGAGGATGCGCGCGTCTGGCGCGGTGACCAGGCCATCCCGGCGCGGCTGCGCGCGGGGCGCGTCTTCGGCCCGCTGCTGGTGCTGCGTCTGACCTGGAGCGAGGGACCGCGCCCGCATGCCGCGACGCTGTGGCTGCTGCCGGACAATCTCGATGGCGTGCAGCACCGGCGCCTGCGCATGCTGCTGTCGGCGCATGCCCACACGCGCTGAGGTCGCGCCGCGCTTGTCGGCATCGCGGGCTTGGTGCACGCTGCGCAGCCGGTCCGTACCATTTCCCGCATCCTCCCGAGTACCCCGATGAGCCGTCCATGTTTCGTCCGCTGAGCCTGTTCGTCGGCCTGCGCTATACGCGCGCCAAGCGCCGCAACCGTTTCATCTCGTTCATCTCCTTGGTGTCGATGCTGGGCATCGCGGTGGGTGTGACCGCGTTGATCGCGGTGATCTCGGTGATGAACGGCTTTGACCACGAGTTGCGCGACCGCATCCTCGGCATGGTCGCCGAGACCACGATTTCCGGCGTCGATGGCAGCGTGCGCGACTGGCCGCACGCGGTGCGCGTGGCCGATTCCCTGCCGCATGTGATCGCCGCCGCGCCATACGTCGAGCACGAGGCCTATCTGCGCGGCCAGCGCTCGCAGGGCGCGGTGATCCGCGGTATCGAGCCGGCCTATGAAAACAAGGTCACCAACATCGGCAAACGCATGGTGCAGGGCAGTTTGTCCAGCCTGACCCCGGGCAGCTGGAACATCGTGCTGGGACGCGATCTGGCGCTGAGTCTTGGCGTGACCGTGGGCGATCACGTGGTGGTGTTCGTGCCCGAGATCAGCGCCACGCCGATCGGCGCAATCCCGCGCCTGCGCAGCTTTACCGTCAGCGGCATTTTCGGCGCCGGCATCGAGCAATACGACGCCGGGCTGGCCGAGATCAACATGCAGGACGCGCAAAAGCTCTACCAGCAATCCGGTCCGACCGGAATCCGCCTGAAGCTGGACCATCCGTTTCTCGCCTATCAGGTGGGCCGCGAGCTCGCGCAGAAACTGGGCGGGCTGTACGCGGTGTCGACGTGGATGGACAGCCACTCCAATTTCTTCAAGGCCATCGCCATGGAGAAAAAAGTCATGTTCATCATCCTCTCGCTGATCGTCGCGGTGGCGGCGTTCAACCTGGTCTCGACGCTGGTGATGCTGGTCACCGACAAGCAGGCCGACATCGCCATCCTGCGCACCATGGGCGCCACGCCGCGCACGGTGATGGGCGTGTTCGTGGTGCAGGGCATGATCAGCGGCCTGATCGGCATCGCTCTGGGCGTGCTTGGCGGTGTGCTGCTGGCGATCAACCTGCCGGCGATCGTGGATGGCATCCAGCGTCTGTTCCACGTGCAGTTCCTGTCGCCGGACGTGTACTACATCAGCAATCTGCCCTCGCGCCTGGAATGGCGCGACGTCGGCTGGATCGCGCTGCTGGCGTTCGTGTTCTCGATGCTGGCCACGTTGTATCCGGCGTGGCGCGCCTCGCGCACGCAGCCGGCGGAGGCGCTGCGCTATGAATGATCTCGCGCATGACGCGGCAGCTGCCGCCAGCGTCGCCGCCACTGTGCCCGTAGCGGACGCTGTGCTGCGCGCCGAAGGCCTGACCAAGACGTACCAGGAGGGCAAGCTGCGCGCCGAGGTGCTGCTGGGCATCGATCTGGCCGTGCGCCGCGGCGAAAGTGTCGCCGTGATCGGCGCCTCCGGTGCGGGCAAGAGCACGCTGCTGCACCTGCTGGGCGGGCTGGACACGCCCACTTCCGGCGAGGTGGTGCTGGCCGGGCGCAGGTTTTCCGCGCTGGGTGATGCCGCGCGCGGACGCCTGCGCAACGAGGCGCTGGGTTTCATCTACCAGTTTCATCACCTGTTGCCAGAATTCAGCGCGCTGGAAAATGTCGCGTTTCCATTGCTGATCCGCGGCAACGCGGTCGCTGATGCGCGCGATCAGGCCGCGGCACTGCTGCAGCGGGTGGGGCTCGGGCACCGTCTGCAGCACAAGCCTGGCGAGTTGTCCGGCGGCGAACGCCAGCGCTGCGCGGTGGCGCGCGCCTTGGTCACCCGGCCCCTGTGCGTGCTCGGCGACGAGCCCACCGGCAATCTCGACGAGCGCACCGCGCGCGGCGTGTACGAGCTGATGCTGGAGCTGAATCGCGAATCGGGCACCGCGCTGCTGCTGGCCACGCACGACAGCCGCCTGGCCGCGCGCATGGACCGCGTGCTGGAAATGACCGGCGGGCGCCTGGCCGAGACGTCGACGGGATAGCCGCCATGCCGCAGGGAAGCGCCCGCGTCGCAGGAACCACGACGATGGCTCGCGCCCTGGCGCTGCTGCGCAACGCATGGAGCGGATGGGCGTGCTGGGCACGGACGCGGCGCGGCGGCGGCCTGGACGCCACGCATGCGCTGGCCGCCCTGTGCGGAGTGGTTGCCGCCGCGCTGCTGCCGCATTTGGCGCCGCTGTGGCTGCTGCTGGCTTGTGGATTGTCGGGATCGTTCCTGCTGTTGCGCGTGGCGCGTCTGCGCGTGGTCGGTGTGCTGTTGCTGGCGTTCGCCTGGTGTGGCGGCGTCGCCACGCAGGTCTGGCACGCGCGTCTGCCGCCCGATCTGCAGGGCCTGGACTTGCGCATCGAGGGGCGTGTCCTCGGCCTGCCGGAGACGGGCAAGGACGCACGGCGTTTCGAGTTCGCGCTGGACCACGCCAGCCGCGATGGTCGGGCGCTGCCGCTGCGCGGCACGTTGCGCTTGAGCTGGTTCGGCGACGTGCCGGCGCTGCGGCCATGCCAGCATTGGCGACTGCTGGTGCGGCTCAAGCGTCCGCACGGGCAGGTCAATCCGGGTGGCTACGACAGCGAGCGTCAGGCGGCGTGGGGTGGATTGATCGGCACCGGCTACGTGCGTGAGGCGCGCAGCGCGCGCCTGCTGGGCACCGATGCGCTGTGCGTGGACGCGCTGCGTGCGCGCATCGCCACGGCGATTGCGGCCGCGCTGCCGACGGGCGATGCCGCCACGCCGCTGCTGCAGGCGCTGGCGGTGGGCGATCAGCGTGGACTCGGCGAGGCGCACTGGCGCGTGCTGCGCGCCACCGGCGTCGGGCACCTGATCGCGATCTCCGGTCTGCATGTGGGTCTGGCCGGCATCGCCGGCGCGCTGCTGGTATACGCATGCACCTGGCTGTGGCCGGGCGTCGTGCTGCGCTGGCCGCGTCGCGTGCTGGCGGCGCCGGTGGCGCTGGCCGCCGCGTGGGCCTATGGCGCGCTCGCCGGCTATGGTCTGCCCACGGTACGTACGCTGCTGATGATCGCCGTGGTGGCCTGGGCCAGCACGCGTCGGCGCGGTGTGGGCGGCGTGCAGACGCTGGCGCTGGCATTGCTGGCCGTGCTGGTGTTCGATCCCCTGGCGGTGCTGGGCGCCGGCTTCTGGCTGTCTTTCGCCGGCGTGGCGCTGCTGGTGTACGCATTGCAGCCAGGGCATGGCTGGCGCGGCTGGCTGGCCGAGCTGGGCCTGGCGCAGGGTGTGATGGCGCTGGCACTGCTGCCGCTGACCGTGCTGCTGTTCGGGCAGGCCTCGCGCGTCGGTCCGCTGGCCAATCTGGTCGCGGTGCCGCTGATGGGCTTCATCATCGTGCCGATCACCCTGGTCGCCAGTCTGTTGCTGGTCGGCGGTGTCCCCGGCGGCGTCGCACTGACGCGCCTGGCGGCTTGGTTGATGCGCGTGCAATGGGATTTGCTGCAGCACATGGCGGCATGGCCGTGGGCGTTGGCGTGGCTGCCGTGGGCAGGCACGGGCGCGTTCGCATTGGCCTGCATCGGCGTGCTGTGGATGCTGGCACCACGCGGCGTGCCGGCGCGCTGGCTGGGTCTGCCATTGTTGTTGCCGCTGTTGTGGCCGGTGCTGGAGCGGCCCGCGCGTGGCGATTTCCAGGCCTGGGTGCTGGACGTGGGGCAGGGCTCGGCGGTGCTGGTGCGAACGGCGCGGCACGCGCTGCTGTATGACGCCGGGCCGCGCTATCGCTCGGGCTTCGATCTGGGCGAGGTCGCGGTGGTGCCGAGTTTGCAGGCACTCGGCGTGCGCAGGCTCGACCGGCTGCTGATCGGTCACGGCGATGCCGACCATGCCGGCGGCGCGCATGCGGTGCTGGCGGCCTATCCGCACGCCCTGCTGCAAGGCAGCGAGCCGGAGCGCGTGGGCCTGCCGCTGCTGCCCTGCGTGCGTGGGCAACGCTGGATATGGGACGAGGTCGAGTTCAGCGTGCTGCATCCGCGCCCCGAGGACGCAGCCAGCGGCAACGAATCGTCCTGCGTGCTGGCGGTGCGCGCGCGTGGCGGCACGCTGCTGCTGACCGGTGACATCGGCGCGCGCAGTGAACGCATGCTGGCGCGGGACGCCGCCCTGACCACCCGGGCACAGGCGCTGGTGCTGCTGCTGGCGCACCACGGCAGCCGCTTCAGCAGCGATGCGCTGCTGCTGGATGCCCTGCGTCCACGCCTGGCGCTGGTGTCGGCGGGTTACCGCAGCAGCTACGGACATCCGCATCCCGATGTGCTGGCGCGTCTGCGCGCGCGTGGCGTGCCGCTGTTCAACACCGCGGATCACGGCGCCCTGCACATGGAGATGCGCGCGGATGGGCCGCACCTCATGCTCAGCCGGGAGGATGCCCCGCGCTGGTGGCGCGAGTGAGGCGCCGGCCACGGAAGTATGCCGCGGCGCTGTTATCATCCGGCCCGCCTGTTGTCGCACGAGAATCACGCGCGTGTTCGATATCCTGATTGCCGGTGGCTGGCCGATGCTGCCGATCCTGCTGACCTCGGCGCTGGCCCTGGCCATCATCCTCGAGCGGTTCTGGACGCTGCGCCGCGGCGCCGTGCTGCCGCCGGACCTGGGCGTACAGGTGCGCGTCTGGGCGCGTGCGGCCAAGCTCGACCCTGCGCACATCGACGCGCTGGCCGCTGGTTCGCCGCTGGGCCAGTTGCTGGCCGCCGCGGTGCGCGTGCGCGGCAGGCCGCGCGAGCTGATCAAGGAACGCCTGGAGGACACCGGGCGTCACGTCGTGCACCGCATGGGGCGTTATCTCAATACCCTCGGCACGATCGCGCTGATCGCACCGCTGCTGGGCCTGCTGGGCACGGTCATCGGCTTGATCAGGATGTTCCTGGCGGTGATGGTCCACGGCGCCGGCGATCCGACCAAGATGGCCGGCGGCATCGGCGAGGCATTGATCTGCACCGCGACCGGCCTCGTCGTGGCGATCCCGGCGTACGTGTTTCACCGCTATTTCCGCAGCCGCATCGATGGCTACGCGGTCAGCATGGAGCAGGAGGCCGCGCGCCTGCTCGATGAACTCGATGCGCCCGGCGCGCCACCCGCGGCCACGCCGGCATCCGCCGCCAGCGCCGCCGCAGTGCGCGCGCCGGCCAAGTCCGCCACGCGCGCGCGTACCGCGCCGGCGCCGGCCGAGCGCTGAGGCATGCGCATCACCACGGCACGACGCCACGACGATTTCGAGATCAACGTGATCTCGCTGATCGACGTGCTGCTGACGCTGCTGATGTTCTTCGTGCTGACCACGACCTTCGTGCAGCAGACGCACATGAAGGTCAGCCTGCCCACATCCAGCGCCACGCCGAGCGCGCCCAGCGCGGATGCGCTGGTGATCGTCATCGATCGCGCCGGTCGCTACGCCATCGGCAACACGCCGGTGCAGGGCGACGGCGAACGCGCGCTGCAGCAGGCCATCGTCGAGGCCGTGGGCAGCGATCGCACACGCAGCGTGATCCTGCGCGCCGACGCTGAGTCGCCCAACCAGTCGGTGGTGACCGCGATGGACGCGCTGGGTCGCCTCGGCTTCACCCATCTGGCGCTGGCCACCACACCGGGTCGGGACGCGCACTGATGCCAGCGCCGGCGGCGCACGAAGTCAGCGCCTGGCCGACGTATCGGCGCCTGCTCGGCTACCTGCGGCCGTATCGGCCGGTGGCGGTTGTCGTGGTCATCGGCATGGCGGTCGATGCCGTGGCGCTGGGCGCATTCGCCGGCCTGGTGCGGCCACTGATCGACAAGGTATTCATCACCCGCGACGCGGAAGCGATTTTCTGGCTGCCGCTGATCATCATCGCGATTTTCCTGTTGCGCGCGGTGGCCACCTTCATCACCAGCTACGGCATGGCCTATATCGGTCGTGGCGTCGTGCAGACCATGCGCGAGCAGGTGTTCGGGCGCTATCTGGACTTGCCTGGCGGATTTTTCGGGCGCGAGGCCTCCGGACATCAGGTCGCGCGCATCACCTACACCGCCGACCAGCTGGCACAGGCCACCACCGAGGCGGTGCGCGTGTCGATCATCGACAGCCTCACCATCCTGGCGATGATCGGCGTGATGCTGTGGAACAGCTGGCGCCTGACCCTGGTGCTGCTGGTCATGGTGCCGACCATCGCGGCGGTGGTGTACCTGGTCAGCCGCCGTTACCGCGCGATCAGCCGCGGCCTGCAGAACTCGATGGGAAACATCACCGGCGTGGTCGACGAGATCGTCAGTGCCTGGCGCGAGGTGCGCATCTATGCCGGGCAGAAGTACGAGGCCGCGCGCTTTCATGCGGTCGCCGATCACAACCGCGCGCTCAACGTGAAGATCAGCGCGACCAACGCCATTTCGACCGCGCTGGTGCAGTTCTTCGCCGCATCGGCGCTGGCCGGCATCGTGTTTTTCGCCACGCGTCCGGGGATTGCGGAGCACATGACGGCGGGCCGGTTCATGTCGATGATCATGGCCATGGCCGGGATCCTGCCGCCACTGAAGCGCATGACCAACGTGCAATCCATGTTGCAGCGGGGCATCGCCGCGGCGCAGGATGTCTTCGTGGTGCTCGACGAGCCGCGCGAGCCGGATGCGCACGCGCGCCCGCTGCAGGAGCTGCGGCAGGGCATCGAGTTTCGCGAGGTCACCATGCGCTACGCGCCCGGCACGCCGCCGGCGCTGCGCGCGGCCAGTTTCCGTTGCGCGGCCGGCAAGGTGACCGCCGTGGTGGGCCGCTCGGGCAGCGGCAAGACCACCGTGGCGCATCTGATCCCGCGTTTCTACGAGCCCGAGTCCGGTGTCATCCTCATCGATGGTCACGCGCTGGGCGAGTACCAGCTGGCCGGCCTGCGCCGGCAGATCGGCTGGGTCGGCCAGGACGTGGTGATCTTCGATGGCAGCGTGGCCGACAACATCGCCTATGGCGAGATGGCCGGCGCGGCAGAGCGCGACATCATCGCCGCCGCAAAAGCCGCCAATGCCTGGGATTTCATCGCGCAGATGCCGCAAGGCTTGCGCAGCCCAATCGGGCAGCGCGGCTTCATGGTTTCCGGTGGTCAGCGCCAGCGCATCGCCATCGCGCGCGCGATCCTGAAGAACGCGCCGATCCTGATCCTGGATGAAGCCACCAGCGCGCTGGATACCGAGTCCGAGCGCTTGATCCAGGACGCGCTGCAGCGCCTGATGCAGGACCGCACCACGCTGGTGATCGCACACCGCCTGTCCACGGTCGAGCATGCCCACCGCATCGTCGTGCTCGATCAGGGGTGCGTGCTGGAGCAGGGCAGCCACGACGAACTGCTGGCGCGTCCCGACGGCGCCTACGCGCACTTGCATCGCATGCAATTCAGTGCGCCGCGCGGCGACTGAGCCATGCCGCGCGGGCAAGCCCCGGCATTCTGGTATGGCGCGCAGCCGGTGCCGCGCTGGGCGCGGTCGCTGGTGCCGCTGTATCGGCTGTTGCGGCTGATCGATCATGCGCGTTACGCGCTGGGTTTGCGCCGGATACAGCGCCTGCCGGTACCGGTGATCGTGATCGGCAATCTCGGCGTCGGCGGCAGCGGCAAGACCCCGCTGACGCTGGCGCTGATCGAGTCCTTGCGCGCGGCCGGCTGGCATCCAGGCGTGGTCAGCCGCGGCTACGGCGGCACGCAGCGTGCGCCGCACCTGCTTGCCGCCGCCGATACGGCAGCGCGCGTGGGCGACGAGCCGCTGCTGCTGCAGCGTCGCGGCCAGGTGCCGGTGGCGGTGGGTGCGCGGCGCGCGGACGCGGCGCAGCTGTTACTGGCGCAGGGGGTGGATGTGATCCTCAGCGATGATGGCTTGCAACATCGCGCGCTGGGGCGCGACATCGAGGTGTGCGTGATCGACGGCGTGCGCCGTTTCGGCAATGGGCGGCTGCTGCCCGCGGGCCCGCTGCGCGAACCGGCGACGCGCCTGGCCGGCGTGGATTTTGTGGTGTGCAACGGCGGCGCAGCGCAGCCGGGCGAAGTGCCGATGTCGTTGCAAGCCGGGACGCCGTATGCGCTAGCGGCCGGCGCGGCTGCGCCGCCGCCGGGCGCCGAGGTCCACGCCATTGCCGGCATCGGCGATCCGGCGCGGTTCTTTGCCACCCTGCGTGCACTGGGCTACCGCGTGCACGAGCATGCCTTCGCCGATCATCACGCTTACGTGGCGGCGGATTTTGCTTTTGATGACGGCGCCTTGCCGCTGCTGATGACCGAGAAGGACGCGGTCAAGTGCGTTGCTTTCGCGCGCCGGCACTGGTGGGCGCTGCCGGTGCGCGCGCAGTTGCCGCCCGGTTTCGTCACCGCGCTGCTGCAGCGGCTCGCGGCTGTCACCGTTCTGTCGTTGCCTCGCGTCAGCCAGCCTCGCTAGACTCCACGCGTCATGGTTGCAGAGCGCGCATTCGCGTGGAACCGGGCAGTTGCTTGAATCTCCTGTTGTTGCTCCCGCGCGCTTGAGCCGGCATCCGCCAGCCTTCCCGCGCGGGATGGGTCCTGGCGGGGTCGAATCCATGACGGCTCCGTAATACGGCTGCGCTGCAGCCGCGCGTTGATTGTTGCGGAGGCGGCATGGCGGCACGGTGGTCCCTGATCGGCCTGACTCCCGAGCGTGCCGGCGCGCGCGGCAAGTCCACCTCCGCGCAAAGTCAGGCGCAGGCGCGGCGCCTGCTGGGCCTGGCGCGGTTGGACGTCGATGCAGCGCTGGCCGCGGGCGACAGCAGCATCGCAGGCCTGGACGCCGGCCAGGTCGAGGCGCGTCTGCAGACTTTCGGCCGCAACGTGGTCGGTAGCGAATCCCGCTCGCCGTGGTTCGTCGAGATCGCGCGGCGCGTGGTCAATCCGCTCAACCTGCTGCTGCTGGCGCTGGCGGTGGTATCGATCCTGACCTCCGATCCGGTGGGCGCCGGCATCATGACGGTGATGGTCAGCGTGGCGGTGATCGTCGGCTACGTGCAGGAAAGCAAATCCTCGCGCGCGGTCGCGGCGCTGCGCAGCATGGTCAGCAATACCGCGCTGGTGCGCCGTCCGGATCTGCCCAATGGTCGTGGCGAGCTGCCGATCGAGGATCTGGTGCCGGGCGATGTCGTGCACCTGACCGCGGGTGACATGATCCCCGCGGACTTGCGCCTGCTCGCGGCCAAGGACTTGTTCGTCAATCAGTCCAGCCTCACCGGCGAATCGATGCCGGTGGAGAAATTCGCCGCCCCCGACACGCGCTGCAGCGCGCCGCTGGAGGCACACAACCTGTGCTTCATGGGTTCGAACGTGATCAGCGGCAGTGCGTTGGGTCTGGTGGCGGCGACCGGACGCGACACCACGTTTGGTGCCCTGGCCAGCGCGCTGGCCACGCCACGCGCGCCGTCCACCAGCTTCGATCGCGGCCTGCGCCGTTTCGTCGGCCTGATGCTGCGCTTCATCGCGGTGATGGTGCCGCTGGTGTTCCTGATCAACGGCGTGCTCAAGGACGACTGGCTCGAGGCGCTGATGTTCTCGATCGCGGTCGCGGTCGGGTTGACGCCGGAGATGCTGCCGGCCATCGTCACCTTCAATCTGGCCAAGGGCGCGCTGGCGATGGCGCGCAAGGACGTCATCGTCAAGCGTCTGCCGGCGATCCAGAATTTCGGCGCCATCGACGTGCTGTGCACCGACAAGACCGGCACGCTGACCCAGGACAAGGTCATCCTGGAGCGCCATGTCGATGCCGCGGGCGGTGACGATGCGCGCGTGCTGGAACTGGCCTTCCTCAACAGCCATTACCAGACCGGCCTGCGCAACCTGCTGGACAAGGCCGTGCTGACCGCGGTGGATCCGGAGCAGACGCAGCGTCTTGCCGCCGAATTCGCGCTGGTCGATGAGATGCCGTTCGATTTCGAGCGTCGGCGCATGTCGGTGGTGGTGCGCGATCAGGAAGGCCGGCACATGCTGATCAGCAAGGGCGCGGTCGCCGAGACCTTGGCCATCTGCACGCAGGTGCAGACCGCGCAAGGTCCCGTCGCATTCGACGCCGACCGCCAGGCCGAGGTGCGCCAGGTGGCGCACGATCTCAACGCAGACGGCTTCCGCGTGATCGCCGTGGGTATGCGCGAGATGACACCATCGCGCAGCCAGTACGCGCGCGAGGATGAGCGCGGGCTGACCCTGTTCGGCTTCATGGCATTTCTGGATCCACCCAAGGAGAGCGCCGCGGAGGCCATCGCCGCGCTCACCCGTCACGGCATCGCGGTGAAGATCCTCACCGGCGACAACGACGTGGTCGCGCGCCATGTCTGCCGGCATGTCGGCATCGACCTCGAGCACGTGCTCACCGGCCCCGAGCTGGATGCCCTGGACGACGCGCAGCTCATGGCCGCGCTGCCCGAAACGCAATTGTTCGCGCGGCTCAATCCCCAGCAGAAGGTGCGCGTGATCGAGGCGCTGCGCGCGCAAGGCCACGTGGTGGGGTTCCTGGGTGACGGCATCAACGATGGCCCGGCGCTGCGTGCCGCCGACGTGGGTATCTCGGTGGACAGCGCCGTGGACATCGCCAAGGAATCGGCCGACATCATCCTGCTGGAGAAAAGCCTGGCCGTGCTCGAGGAGGGTGTGCAGGAAGGCCGCCGCGTGTTCGGCAATATTCTCAAGTACATCAAGATGACGGCCAGCTCCAACTTCGGCAACGTGTTCAGCGTGATCGGCGCAAGTGCCTTGCTGCCGTTTCTGCCGATGGCGCCGATCCAGTTGCTGATCAACAACCTGATGTACGACTTGTCGATGACCACCATCGCCACCGACAACGTGGACGATGATTTCGTCGCCACGCCGCGGCGCTGGGAGATGGGCAGCATCGCCCGCTACATGTTCGTCTTCGGGCCCGTCAGCTCGTTGTTCGACTACGTGACCTTCGGCGTGATGTGGTTTTTCCTTGGGTTGTCCGACCACCCGGTCCTGTTCCAGACCGGCTGGTTCGTCGAGTCGCTGCTGTCGCAGACCCTCATCGTGTACGTGATCCGCACGGCGCGCGTGCCGTTTCTGCAGTCCAATCCCAGCCTGCCGTTGCTGGTCAGCACGTTGGGCTTTTGCCTGCTCGGCATTCTCTTGCCGGTTTCGCCGCTGGCTGGATTGTTCGGATTCGCCGCGCTGCCCCATCTTTATTGGCTGTATCTGATCGCCATCCTGGTGGTTTACATGCTGCTGGCGCAGGGCGTGAAAATGCTGTTGATCCGCCGCATCGGATTGAACTGAGCCGGCGCATGTCGGTGCGGGCGGCGCATCGGCACACTGCGTGCGCGGGCGCCGTGCAGAGCGCGCGGGAACGGGTTTATGCGCGTGGCTTGCGTGGCGCGGCAAAACCGCCTTTGCGCGCTGCGGCTTCGCTGCCTGCGCGTGATGGCTTGCGCGGACGTGCGCTCTGTGCAGCTTCGTTGTCTTCGGCGCGGCGCAGTTGCAGGCGCTCGCCGCCGACGCGCGCCTTGGCCAGTGCGTGCAGCGTGGTCGCGGGCAGGTCAGCGGGCAGATCGACAAAACTGTGGTCACCCTGCAGCGCGATGGCGCCGATCTGGCTGTTGTCCAGGCCGCCCTCGTTGGCGATGGCACCCACCAGATTGCCGACCTTGACGCCGTGCCGGCGGCCCACTTCGACGCGATACGTGACCAGTGATCCCGCGGCGCCGCCACCGCTCGTCCGCGGGCCACGCGTGGCGCCGCCATGCGCAGTGCGCTCGTTGCGTTCCCCGCGGTCATTGCGCGCAATGTGGGCATCGGGCGCGAATTCGCGCGCACGTGCGCTGGGCGCATCGCTGAGCAGGAGTGGCTTGTCGCCCTGCAACATGCGCGCGAGCGCGGCGGCGATCTCGATCGCCGGCACGTTCTGCTCCTGTTCGTAGCGTTCCAGCAGGCGCTGGAATTCATCATTGCCCTCGCGCGTGCGCGCCTCGGTGATGCGTTCCATGAAGCGCGCGATGCGGCGATCGTTGACCGCCTCGGCGCCGGGCAACTGCATCGGCGTGATCGGCTGCCGCGTGGCGCGCTCGATGGCGCGCAGCAGGTGGCGTTCGCGCGGCGTCACGAACAGGATCGCGTCGCCGCTGCGCCCGGCGCGGCCGGTGCGACCGATGCGGTGCACATAGCTCTCGGTATCGGTGGGAATGTCGTAATTGAGCACGTGGCTGACGCGCTCCACGTCCAGACCGCGCGCGGCCACGTCGGTGGCCACCAGGATGTCGATCTGCGCATCCTTGAAGCGCTGCACGATGCGTTCACGCAGGGCCTGTGGCACGTCGCCATTGAGCGCGGCTGCGGAGAACCCGCGCGCGGAGAGTTTTTCCGCCAGTTCCTCGGTGGCCTGCTTGGTGCGCGCGAACACGATCATGCCGTCGAAGGTTTCGACCTCGAGGATGCGCGTCAGCGCGTCCAGCTTGTGCAGGCCGCTGACCAGCCAGTAGCGCTGCTGCACTTGCGCAACCGTGGTGGTCTTGCCTCTGATGGTGATCTCGGCCGGGTCGCGCAGGTAGGTCTGCGCGATGCGCCTGATCGCCTGCGGCATGGTCGCCGAGAACAGCGCCACCTGGCGCTGCGGCGGTGTCTTCTTGAGGATGCTCTCGACATCGTCGATGAAGCCCATGCGCAGCATTTCATCGGCTTCATCGAGCACCAGATGCGCCAGTGCTTCGAGCTTCAGAGTGCCGCGCTCGAGATGGTCGATCACGCGCCCAGGCGTGCCGACGATGACGTGCGCGCCGCGCTTGAGCGCTTGCAATTGCGGCGCATAGCCCTGGCCGCCGTAGATCGGCAGCACGTGGAAACCCGGCATTCGCGCGGCATAGCGCGAGAACGCCTCGGCGACCTGGATCGCCAGTTCGCGTGTCGGTGCCAGCACCAGTGCCTGTGGCGCCGCGCGCTTGAGGTCGATGCGCGCCAGGATCGGCAGTGCGAACGCGGCGGTCTTGCCGGTGCCGGTTTGCGCCTGACCGAGCAAGTCCCTGCCGGCCAGCAGTGGTGGAATCGTGGCGGCCTGGATCGGCGAGGGCGTCTCGTAGCCGACCGCCTGCAATGCTTGCAGCAATGGCTCGGGCAGGCCCAGCGCCGCGAAGGGGGGCGGTGCCGGCTCGGGCGCGGATTGGGGATTATCGTGGGACATGGAAACCTTGGCTCGCGTCAGGCCGCGGACTCCGCGACCGAAAGTGGGATGTGCGTCAACGCGCAGGGCGCACTGCTGCATGCGGCGCGCGATTCGACAGTATCGGTGTTGGCGGGCGCCGGTGTGGTACCCGTGCAGCGCGCGTCGCGGCCATTGTAGCCGCAGTGCAGCATCGAGGTGGCCGCGGCGCACGGCGGCGTTCAGTGGGCCGTGCACCGTCATGCGCCGAGTCGACCCGCAAGCTGGAGGCCATGCTGCCGTGACGCGGTCCGGCACGACAAGGGAAACCGCATCCGTCGTAGCGCGCTCCTGCGTGTCTTGGCGCGGTCGGCGTGCGCCAATCCGGCTTCAATCCGCGCGGGATACAGCGGGCGTGTCGGACGCGACGATCAGGCTGATGTCGCCATCCGCGAGTCGTGCATGCAAGGCCTGTCCGGGCTGCACGGCGCGCGCCGTGCGCACGATGCGGCCTGCGCCATCGAACACGATGGCGTAACCGCGCTCCAGGGTGGCCAGCGGGCTGACCGTGTGCAGGGCGCGGCGCAGTGCGTCGAGCCGCGCCTGCCGCTGTTGCAGCAGCATGCGCAGGGTTTGTTGCTGGTGCGCCTGCAGCGTCGCCAGGCGTGCACGTGCTGCGGCAAGCCGTTCGCGCAGCGAGCTGATTTGCAGATGACCACGCAGCTGTTGCACGTGGGCGCGCAGCACGGTCAGACGCGCCGGCAGTAGCGCGTCCAGACGCGCGCGCAGGACTTGCAGGCGCTCACGGGCACGGGTCAGGCGCTGCGCCGGATGCTGATTGTGCAGACGCGCATGCCAGGCATCCATGCGCTGCGCCAGTTGTTGCAGCGCCTGCGTGGCACGGCGCTGCAGCTGCGCGCGCAGTCGCGTCAGGCGTATGCGCAACAGCTTGGCGTCGGGTACCAGCAGTTCGGCGGCGGCCGATGGCGTCGGCGCGCGCAGATCGGCGGCGAAATCCACCAGGGTGAAGTCGATTTCGTGGCCGACCGCGGCGACCAGCGGTACAGAGCAAGCGGCTACGCCGCGCACCACGGCTTCATCGTTGAACGCGGCCAGGTCTTCGTTGGCGCCACCGCCACGGGTCAGCAGCAATACGTCGTAGCGGCCGCTGCGGCAGGCGCGCTGCAGCATCGCCGCGATTGCCGCGGGCGCCTCCTTGCCCTGCACCGGCACGGGCAGCAGGTCCGCCTCGACCAGGGCAAAACGCCGGCGCAGCACACTGAGCACGTCGCGGATGGCGGCGCCGCTGGCTGAAGTGATCACGCCGATGCGCCGCGGATACGCCGGCAGCGCGCGCTTGCGCGCGGCGTCGAACAGGCCCTCGGCGGCCAGCCGCGCCTTCAGTTCCTCCAGCGCACGCGCCAGTGCCCCGGCGCCGGCATCCTCCATCGACTCGACGATGAGCTGGTAGTCGCCGCGCGGCTCGTACAAAGTCGCGCGTGCGCGCAGCAACACGCGCTGACCGTCCGCGGGCGCGAAGCGCAGCGTTTGGCTGCGTGGGCGGAACATGGCGCAGCGCACCTGCGCCTGCGCATCCTTGAGGGTGAAATACACGTGCCCCGATGCCGGCCGCGCGAGGTTGGACAGCTCGCCTTCGACCCACAGCAACGCCATGGCGTCCTCCAGCAATCCGCGCACCAGGCGGTTGAGGCTGCTGGGGCTGAGCACGTCGCGTGCGCCCGGTGGTGGGGTGGTCGTGATCATGGGCCGGCCAGATTAGCAGAGCCGTGCGATGGGTCGGCCGGCGCGGCGCGTGGCGCATGAACGGTGGCGAACCCGGTCTGCGAGTCGGCATGCATTCTCCTGACGACAGTATTACGGTTTGCCAACAGCGCCACCCCTGAAGATCGATGTCCGGTGCGCGCGCTGGCGCCCGGAAACCAGATGCACCGCCAGAGGAGACTCGTCATGCTGCAACGATCATCCCGCGCCACGCTATGGATCGCTGGCCTCGCCACGCTCGCACTGGGTGGATGCGCCAACTATGTCACCAAGTCGGACTTCGACAGCACGGTCGCGCAGTTGCGCGCGGCCGACCAGAAACAGCAGCAGCAACTGGATCAGCAGCAGCAGCAGATCGAGCAGATCTCGCAGCAGATGAAATCCGAGTTCAGCAAATACGACGCGCAGATCACGCAATTGCAGGGGCGCATCCGCGTCGACACGGTCTCGCATTTCGCCTTCAACAGCGCCACGCTCGATGCGCAGGACAAGCAGATGCTGGATGGATTCGCGCAGGTGATCCGCGAGCACCATCCCGACGTGCTGATCACGGTGGAGGGCTTCGCCGACCCGGCCGGCACGGCCGCCTACAACCAGCGCCTCGGCATGCGTCGCGCCCAGGCCGTGCGCGATTACCTGATCGCGCAGGGCATGAAGGCCGGCGATCTGCGCGCGGTGAGCTACGGCGATGCGCGCAATCGCCTGGTCAAGCCGGGCGCCTGGGGTGCACGCGGCGAAGTCAACCGGCGCGTATCGCTGGTAGTCGATTTCGCCATGCCAGGCGTGGCGGTGAATGCGCAAGCAAACGGTGGCGCCGAGGGCTGAGCAGTTGCGGCCATGGATGGCCTGCCGCGCGGCCCACGCGCAACGCGCACGCGATCAAGGATCAGGCGTCGTGCCGACCGAGTCGGCATTCGCCCAGCGGCGGTCGCTCTCGAATTTCGATCCGAGCCGGCGCAGACCAAGGCGCAACAGTGGATTGCGCAAGTACACGGCGTGCCGGGTCATGGTGAAGCGTGCGCCCAGGTACGCCTTGACCTCGGCGTCGGTCCAGCCGCTGACGTAGTACTTCAGGCCATGGCGCAATGCGTAGTCGATGCATTCGAACCAGCTGACGAAGAACAAGCCGTAGCGTCGTGCCTCGGGATAGGCGAAACCAACGTATTTGTCGATCAGCTTGTCGCCAAGCACATAACACAGCTTCCAGCCGATGATGCGCTGCTGCGCGCGGAACACGAACAGGAACCCGGATTGCGTGGCATCGCTGAACAGCGCATCGAAAAAGCGCGCGCGGTGCTGGTCGAAGTGGGTCTCGCTTTGCGCGTAGACCTGCTGGTACAGCGCGTAAAGTTCGGCGCGCCGCGCGGCATCCTGCAAGGGTGCCGCACCCAGAGGCCAGCTTTCGACACTGAGTTCGCGGCGGAGTCTGAGTTTGCGTCGCAGGTCGTAGCGGTGTTTGGCCGAGAAGCGCGCCAACCATGCATCGATGCTGCCGAAATCGATCGGCATATATGCCAGCGCCTGACCCTGCAGCAATACATAACCGGCTGCGCGCGCCTCCGCTGTCAGCGTGTCCGCCACGCGGTTGTCGGCGGCGCTCAATAGTGGCGAATGCGCGGGGATGTCCTTGATGATGATCAAGGCGAAGTTGCGTTTGTACTGCTCGAGCAACTGCCGCGGCAGCGTGGTCGCTGCCTCGGCGCAGGAAAGCGGCAGGTATTCGCTGACCGTGCTGCCGGCGAACAGCGTGCGCGGAGTCGACAGACCCTGGCAAAGGCGAAAACCGGGTAGCGCGCGCACGCGCCGCTGCAGGGCTGGCTCCGCGGTGGTCAGCAGATCGAAGCGCGTGGCGAACAGTGGCGTGCCATCGCCGTGCTCCCAGGCGTTGAAGTCCAATGGCGGATGCTGGCGGAACGCATCGACCAGCGCCGCGGGCTCGAGTGCGAAGGCATGGCGCGGCGGCGTGTCGGTGTCAGCGCCCGGCCGCCGTGCCGTATTGCCATCGCAGTCATCCGGGCGCGTGATGTTCGACATTCTCGACAGGCATGGGGGCATGGCGCCAGCGTATCAAGCGCGATTCGGCATGGCGTGTGCCGGAAGCACCGCCGTCGCGTCATTCCGGATCGTAATCCAGCCACGGCGCCAGCCAGCGCTCGGCATCGGCCTGGCTCCAGTCCTTGCGCCTTGCGTAGTCGGCGATTTGGTCGCGTGCGATGCGTCCGACCACGAAGTACTGGCTGTCCGGGTGCGCGAAGTACCAGCCTGATACCGCCGCGGTCGGGGTCATGGCGAAACTCTCGGTCAGCTCGATGCCAGTATGCGTGGTGGCATCGAGCAGATGGAACAAGGTGTCCTTCTCGGTGTGATCCGGGCAGGCCGGATAGCCGGGAGCGGGGCGGATGCCGCGATAGCGCTCGGCGATCAGCGCGTCGTTGTCCAGGGTTTCGTCTGCCGCGTAACCCCAGAACTCGCGGCGCACGCGTTGATGCAGGCGCTCGGCGAAGGCTTCGGCGAGGCGGTCGGCCAGGGCTTTGAGGATGATCGCCGAGTAGTCGTCGTTGTCGGCGTTGAAGCGAGCCAGATGCTCCTCGATGCCCAGACCGGCGGTGACGGCGAAGCCGCCGATCCAGTCCGGCTTGCCGAACTCCTTGGGCGCGATGAAGTCGGCCAGGCAGAGGTTGGGGCGCTCGGCCGGCTTGTCGGCCTGCTGGCGCAGGTGATGCAGCGTGGCGAGCCAGGTGGCGCGCGTCGCGTCGGTGTAGATCTCCACGTCGTCCATGCTGTTGGCGGCGGGCCAGAAGCCGATCACGCCACGAGCCCTCAGCCACTTCTCGGTGACGATCCTGTCCAGTATCTTCTGCGCATCGGCGAACAACTCGCTGGCCTGTGCCCCGACGATCTCGTCGGTGAGGATGGCGGGGTAGCGGCCACCCAGTTCCCAGGCTTGGAAAAATGGTGTCCAGTCGATCGCCGCGCGCAGTTCGGCCAGGGAATAGTCGTCGAAAACGGTGATGCCGGGCTTGGCCGGTTGCGGCGGTTCGTAGCGGGCCCAGTCGCAGCGGAAGCGGTTGCCGCGCGCGTGTTCCAGCGTCACCAGCTTCTTGTCGGCGCTGCGGTGCTTGTGGCGTTCGCGCACCTCGGTGTATTCGGCGTGCACCTTGGCGAGGAAACCGTCGACCAGTTCCTTCGACACCAGTGACTGCGCCACGCCCACCGCACGCGAGGCGTCCTTCACCCACACGCAGCCGGTTTCGTAGTGCGGCTCGATCTTGATCGCGGTGTGCGCGCGCGAGGTGGTGGCGCCGCCGATCAAGAGCGGAATGGTGAAGTTGCGCCGCTTCATCTCCTTGGCGACGTGGGTCATCTCCTCCAGCGAGGGGGTGATCAAGCCGGAGACGCCGATCATGTCCGCCTTCTCCTCGATGGCGGTGTCGAGGATCTTCTGCGCCGGCACCATCACGCCCAGGTCGATCACCTCGAAGTTGTTGCAGGCGAGCACCACGCCCACGATGTTCTTGCCGATGTCGTGCACGTCGCCCTTGACCGTGGCCATCACGATCTTGCCGTTGCTCTTGCTGGTGTTGCCGCTGCGCTTCTTCTCCTCTTCCATGAAGGGCAGCAGGAAGGCCACCGCCTTCTTCATCACGCGGGCGGATTTCACCACCTGCGGCAGGAACATCTTGCCGGCGCCGAACAGGTCGCCGACCACGTTCATGCCGTCCATCAGCGGGCCTTCGATCACGTCCAGCGTGCGCGTCACGGTCTGCCGCACCTCCTCGGTGTCCTCCACCACGAACTGGTCGATGCCGTGCACCAGGGCGTGTTCCAGGCGCTTGCGCACCGGCAGTTCGCGCCAGGCCAGTGCATTGCTGTTGCCTTGTTCCCTGGCGCCCTTCTTGTGCCGCTCGGCGATCTCCATCAGGCGCTCGGTGGCATCGTCGCGGCGGTTCAGCACCACGTCTTCCACGCGTTCGCGCAGCTCAGGCTGCAGTTCGTCGTAGATCGCCAGCTGGCCGGCGTTGACGATGCCCATGTCCATGCCCGCCTGGATGGCGTGGTAGAGGAACACGCTGTGGATCGCCTCGCGCACGGCGTCGTTGCCGCGGAAGGAGAACGACACGTTGGAGACGCCGCCGGAGAGGTGCGACAGCGGGAAGCGCTGCTTGAGCAGCTTCGCCGCATCGATGAAGTTCACCGCGTTGTCGGCGTGCTCCTCGATGCCGGTGGCGACGGGAAAAATGTTCGAATCGAAAATGATGTCTTCGGGCGCAAAGCCGGCTTCCTCGGTGAGCAGCTTGTACGCGCGCGCGCAGATTTCCAGCCGGCGCGCCACGGTGTCGGCCTGGCCGTTCTCGTCGAAGGCCATCACCACCACCGCAGCGCCGTAGCGGCGCACGCGCGCGGCGTGCTCGAGGAAAGCCTGCTCGCCTTCCTTGATAGAAATCGAATTGACGATGCCCTTGCCCTGCACGCACTTGAGTCCGGCCTCGATGACGCTGAACCTGGACGAGTCGATCATCACCGGCACGCGTGCGATGTCCGGCTCTGCGGCGATCAGATCGAGAAAGCGCGCCATCGCCGCTTCCGCGTCGAGCAGGCCTTCGTCCATGTTGATGTCGATGACTTGCGCGCCACTTTCGACCTGCTGGCGCGCCACGCGCAGCGCCTCGTCGTAGCGGTCCTCCTTGATCAGCTTCTTGAATTGCGCCGAGCCGGTGACGTTGGTGCGTTCGCCGACGTTGACGAAATTGCTTTCCGGGGTGATGACGAAGGGCTCCAGGCCGGCCAGGCGCGTATGCGGCGCGGGCTGCGCCGGCGTGCGCGGGGCGAACGGCGTCACCGCCTCGCGGATCGCGCGGATATGCGCGGGCGTGGTGCCGCAGCAGCCGCCGACGATGTTGAGCAGGCCGGATTCGGCGAAGCCGCGCAGCGTCGCGGCCATCATCGCCGGGCTCTCGTCGTACTCGCCGAAGGCGTTGGGCAGGCCGGCGTTGGGATGCGCGCTGACGTACACCTCCGCGACCTGCGCCAGCACATCGACATGCTGGCGCATCTCGCCCGCGCCCAGCGCGCAATTGAGCCCGATCGACAGCGGCTGCGCATGGCGCAGCGAGTACCAGAATGCCTCGGCGGTCTGTCCGGACAGGGTGCGCCCGGA
Source organism: Rhodanobacter sp. (assembly GCA_022730075.1). Taxonomy (GTDB): domain Bacteria; phylum Pseudomonadota; class Gammaproteobacteria; order Xanthomonadales; family Rhodanobacteraceae; genus Metallibacterium. The sequence goes on from DZBX01000004.1 coordinate 36,785, forward strand.
GCGGTCGGTGATGGTGCCGGAGATCATCACCGGCAGACGCGCGCCGCGCTGCGTGAACAGATCCTCCAGCGCGTACAGCGCGGCCTTGGCATTGAGCGTGTCGAACACGGTCTCGACCATGATGATCTCGGCGCCGCCGTCGAGCAGCCCGCGCGCGGCCTCCAGATAGGCCGCGGCCAGCGCATCGAAGCGCAGCGCGCGGTAGCCCGGGTTGTTGACGTCCGGGCTGATCGAGAGCGTGCGGCTGGTGGGCCCGAGCACGCCGACGGCGAAGCGCGGCCGGTCCGGCGTTTCGCGCTCCATCGCGACGCATTCCGCACGCGCCAGACGCGCGCCTTCGCGGTTGAGTTCGTGGACCAGGTGTTCGAGCCGGTAGTCGGCCTGCGACACCGAGGTGGAGTTGAAGGTGTTGGTCTCGATCAGGTCGGCGCCGGCTTCGAGATAGGCGCGGTGCACGCCGCGGATGATCCGTGGCTGGGTCAGCGTGAGCAGGTCGTTGTTGCCCTTGAGGTCGCAGCCACAGCCCGCGCCGTGCGCGTGTGCGTGTGCGTGTTCGGTGTCGCAGCCGGCGGCGAAGCGTGTGCCGCGAAACGCGTTCTCATCGAGCACGTGTTGCTGCAGCATGGTGCCCATGGCGCCATCGAGGATGAGGATTCGACGCGCCAGTGCGTCGTGCAGGCGCTCGACACGCGCCGGGTCGAGCCAGGGCAGGGTCGCGGTCATGCGGGTTTGCGTGCGAGCAGGCTGAGCACTTCGAAATGCGGTGCGCGGCGTTCGCGGCTGAGGCGCTGGCAGGCAAGCACCTCGAGGCCCGCCTGGCGCGCGTGGCCGAGCAGGTCCTCGCGGCGAAAGCCGAGATTGACGTGGTCGTACGGCACCACTGCGGCCCGATGTTCGTGGCGCGCCAGCGTGGTCAGCAGCAATTGTCCGCCCGGCCGCAGCACGCGCGCGGCTTCGGCCAGCGCGCGCGCTGGCTGTGCGCTGTAAGTCAGCGCGTGCAGCATCAGCACGAGATCGAAACCGGCGTCGGGCAGATCGAGCGCATGCATGTCGCCGAGGCGCACCTCGACATTGCGCTGGGTCTGCAAGCGCGAGCGGGCGGCCCCGACGACCTTGGCGCTGGCATCCACGCAGACGACGCGTTGCGCGTGCGGCGCCAGCAGCTCGGCCAGCACGCCATCGCCCGAGGCAATGTCGAGCACCGCGCCGGTGTCCAGCAGTTGCAGCAGCGCGCGCGCCAGCGTTTCCCAGGTGCGGCCGGGCGAGTAGTGGCGTTCCATGTCGCCGGCCACGCTGTCGGCCCAGGCGCCCGCGCCGCCGCGCGTGGCCAGCACCTGCGGCAGGCGCTCGCGGTCGTCGGCCAGCAGGCTGTCGTCCAGTCCATCGCGCAGCCCGGCGAGCAAGGCATCGCGCTGTGGCGCCCGACCGCTGTCGGTGCGGTAATACACCGAGACCCCGGCGCGGCGGTCGCGCACCAGTCCGGCTTCGCGCAGCTTGGCCAGATGCGTGGAGACGCGTGGCTGCGCCAGATGCAGCACGGCGGCGATCTCGGCGACGGTCAATTCCTCTTGTTCCAGCAGCGCCAGCAGGCGCATGCGGGTCGGGTCGGCCAGCAGCCGCAGCAGCAGGGAAGTCTGGGAGAGGTCCAAATTAGATCCTTGTATCGCGATGAAAGGATATTTCAATGACCGCTATCGCGACAAGCGACCGGCCAGGGTCTGCGCAGCGTGCATGGCCGTGCATGCGGACACGCGAGCCGCGTACGGCGGTGGCACGTTTAGACTGACGGCTTTTGCCGGGTCGTGTCGTATGTCGCTGCGCAAGTTGCTGGTCGCATGTGGAGTGCTGTTCGTGGGGCTTGCGCATGCGGGTGTGACGCCGCGTGACTTCCGCGCAGGGCAGGTCGCGGGGGCCGACGGGCTGCCTTATCGCATCTACGTGCCGCAGCCGCTGCATGCCGGCGCGCGCCTGCCGCTGATCGTGTTCCTGCACGGTTCCGACCAGGTCGGCGACGACAACACGCAGCAGCTGGCTTATGGCGCCAACGGTGCGCTGGAGCTGCTCGATCGCGCCATCGCCGCGCACACGCCAGTGCTCTTCGCCGCGCCGCAATCGCCCACCGAGACATGGCGGCCCGCGCAGGTGATGGGTGTGGTGCGTGCCATCGAGGCGCGCTGGCCGGTCGATCCCGATCGCGTCTACCTCACCGGGCTGTCCTCGGGCGCCAGCGGTGCCTGGGCCACGGCCAAGGTCTATCCGGATGCCTTTGCCGCGCTGGTGCCGATGACCGGCGCCACCACGCTGGCCGGTCTGCAGCGCATCGCGCACGTACCCGAATGGGTCTTCGCCGCGGCGGACGACAACGACACCAATATCGTCAGCGGTTACGGCGGCGCCATGGTCGGTTCGCGTCCCGTGGTGGCCGCGCTGCGTGCCGCCGGCGGGCAGCCCTGCTACACCGAATACCGGCACGGCCCCTGGCCGGCCACGCACGTGATCTGGCCCGAGGCCTACGATGCGCCGGGCCTGTTGCGCTGGCTGCTGGCGCAGCGCCGTGGCCGGCCCTCGCCGCTGCCCTGTCCTGCGGATGCGCGCTCGCCTTCGCCTTAGATGACGCGGTGCGATGCGACCGGCGGGGGCGTGGCGCTACAATTGCGATTTTTCAAACGCGCGTTTGCCGCGCGCGACATGCATCGCGGAGGTGCGCATGGATTTCCGTTTGACCGAAGACCAGCTTTCCATCCAGTCGATCGCACGCGATTTCGCGCAGAAGCGCATCGCACCGGTGGCCGCCGAGTTCGACCGCAGCGGCGAGTTTCCGCTGGAGAACATCCGTGCGATGGGCCAGCTCGGCCTGATGGGCATCGAGGTGCCGGCGGAGTACGGCGGTGCCGGCATGGATTCGGTCAGCTATGCGCTGGCGATGATGGAGATCGCCCAGGCCGATTGCGCGCATTCGACCATCATGTCGGTGAACAACACGCTGTACTGCAACGGCTTGCTGCAGTTCGCCACCGAGGAGCAGAAGCACAAGTACGTGACGCCGATCGCCAGCGGCGAGGCCATCGGCGCATTCGCCCTGACCGAGCCGCAGTCGGGCTCGGACGCCACGGCCATGCGCTGCCGCGCGGTGAAGCAGGCCGATGGCGGCTTCGTGATCAATGGCAAGAAGAGCTGGATCACCTCCGGGCCGGTGGCGAAGTACATCCTGCTGTTTGCCATGACCGAGCCGGACAAGCATGCGCGTGGCGTCACCGCGTTCATCATCGACACAGGGCGCAAAGGCTTCCTGCGCGGCAAGACCGAGCCCAAGCTGGGCATCCGCGCATCGGCCACCTGCGAGATCGAGTTCGAGGACTACCGCGTGTCTGCCGCGGACGTCATCGGCGAGGAGGGCCATGGCTTCAAGATCGCCATGGGCGTGCTGGATGCCGGGCGCATCGGCATCGCCTCGCAGGCCGTGGGTCTGGCGCGTGCCGCCTACGAGGCCACGCTGGAATATGCGCGCGAGCGCAAGGCCTTCGGCCAGTCCATCGGCAGCTTCCAGATGATCCAGGCCAAGATCGCCGACATGAAATGCAAGCTGGAGGCGGCGTACTGGTTGACCCTGCGTGCGGCCTTCGCCAAGCAGCAGGCCGCGCGGAACGGCGGCCGCTTCAGCACCGAGGCAGCGGTGGCCAAGCTCACCGCGTCGGAGGCGGCGATGTGGATCACGCACCAGGCAGTGCAGGTGCACGGCGGCATGGGTTACTCCAAGGAGATGCCGCTGGAGCGTTATTTCCGCGATGCCAAGATCACCGAGATCTACGAGGGCACCAGCGAGATCCAGCGCCTGGTGATCGCGCGCAACGAGACCGGCCTGCGTTGAGTCTCGCGATGGCCGCGCGCGCCGCGCGTTTTCAGTGTCGCAGCAAGCCGTGGCGCCGCGCCTGGTCCAGTGCCTCGAGGCGCTCGATCACGTCTTCGACCTGGATCAGGTCCATCACGCCGGGGCGTTCGATCTTGGTGCCCCAGGGCAGATCCTCGACCGCGCGGCCGAGGAATTTGTGTGCGGCGGCGGCGTAGCGATCCACGCACCAGCGCCGGTCGCTGTACGGGCCGGAGCGTGCCGGATTGCTGGCCGCGTGCAGGCCGATGACCGGCGTGCCCACCGCGTTGGCCATGTGCATGGGGCCGGCGTCGGGGCTCAGCACGGCGGCGGCGCGCCGATACAACGCCAGCGCGCGCTTGAGCGTGTCGCGACCGATCAGGTCGACCGGCGTGCTGTGCATGTGCGCGCGGATGGCGTCGCCAAGCTGGCGTTCGGATTTGCTCGGCCCGCCGGTCAGCGCCACGCGCCAGCCCAGCGCCTGTTGCGCGTGGTCGGCGACGGCGGCGTAACCGGCGGCGGACCAGTTGCGCACGCTGTGGCTGGAGACGGCGTTGATCAACAGCCAGGGCGCATCGTCGGGGAGTTGATCGACGGCCCAGGCCACGGCCTCGACCGGGATCGGCAGATCCCAGCGCACCGTGGTCTGCTTCAGGCCCAGCGGCTCGCAGAAACTGCCGATGGCATCGAGCACATGTTCGCCCGTGCGCGCGGGGATGCGCTCGTTGATGGTCAGTCCATGCAGATCCTTGGCGCGCGCATGGTCGTAGCCGACGCGTCGCCGCGCGTGCACGCCGAGGCTGAGGACATTGGCGCGCAGCGCCACCTGCATGTGCAGCAACACGTCGAAACGGCGGCCTTCCAGCGCCAGGCGCACGTTGCGCATGCCGTCCAGGCCCATGCTCTTGTCGAACACCACGAACTCGACATCGGGCACATCACCCACCAGCTTGTGTTCGAGCTTGCCCACGATCCAGGTCAGGCGCGCCAGTGGAAACCCGGCGCGCAGCGTGTGGATCAGCGGCAGCACGTGGGTGACATCGCCCAGCGCCGAGGTGCGCAGGAGGCAGATCGAGGCGGGCGGGGGTGCGGTGGGCATCGGGCTTTGACTAGACTCGCGCTCAGGCCGCAGCCCTTGCAGGATGAAAGTGGAGACAACACCCCGGCAGGCACACACGCGCACCGAGGCGAACAGTTCGATTGTGTTCGACCCCGCAGCGGTTCCACAAGTCGATGCGCGCTGGTTCGAGCCGGCATGGTGGCAGGCGCAGGGTCTTTTGCGCGAGCGCCACGGCGGCCGTGGCAGCGTGGGTTTCATCGATAGCCCGGCAGGCGCGCTGGTGTTGCGCCATTTCCGTCGCGGCGGTCTGCTGGCGCGTCTGCGCGGCGACCGTTACCTGTGGCTGGGTGCGGCGCGCTCGCGCGGATTCCGCGAGTTCGCCTTGTTGCAGTGGATGCGCGCGCAGGGTTTGCCGGTGCCGCAGCCGCTGGCGGCGCGTTGCGTGCGTGCCGGCTGGTTCAGCGCGCGCGCTGATCTGCTCAGCGCCGAGCTGCCCGCGGCGCAGACGCTGGCCGAGCGCCTGCGTGCCGGCGCGCTGCGCGCCGCCGATTGCGCCGCGGTGGGTGCGCTGCTGGCGCGATTTCATCGGGCCGGCGTGGATCATGCCGACTTGAACGCGCACAACATCCTCTGGTCCGGTGCGAGCCTGTACCTGATCGACTTCGATCGCGGTCGCGTGCGCCGGCCGGCGTGGCGCTGGCAACAGCGCAACCTCGCGCGTCTGCAACGATCCATGCGCAAAGTGGCGCCCGGTTCCATGGTCGACGACACGCGCTTGATGCGCGAATGCTGGCAGTCACTGCTGCATGCCTATGCCGCGGCGCTGCGGGATGGCAATGGGATGCAGGCATCATGAGCTGGGCATTGCACGCGTTGGGCACCGGCGCGGCGCACGCGCACGCGCTGGGCAGCTCGGCGGCGGTGATCGAGCGTGACGCCGCGCCGCTGCTGTTGATCGATTGCGGGCCGGACACCCTGGTGCGCTACCTCGATGCCTACGGCGTGCCACCGCCCGCGGTGTATCTGACGCACTTGCACATGGACCATGTCGGCGGACTGGAGAGCCTGTTCTACAGGCTGTGGTTCGACGCGCACTGGCGCGGCCGCACGCAGCTGTTTCTGCACGCCGCGCTGGTGCCGCTGCTGCAGGCACGGCTGGCCGACTATCCGCGCCTGCTGGCCGAGGGTGGCGCGCAATTCTGGGACGCGTTTCGCGTGGTGCCGTGCAGCCGCGGCTTCTGGTTGCACGGTCTGTGGTTCGACGTGTTCGCCACGCGCCACCATCGCCCGCTGAGCGCGTTCGGCGTGGCGTTGCGCGGCAGTTGCGTATGGACCGGTGATACGCGGCCGATCCCCGAGATGCTGGCCGAGTATGCCGCGCAGGGCGAGCGCGTATTCCACGATTGCGGGTTGCTCGGCAATCCCTCGCACACCGGGCTGGATGACCTGGCACGCGAATACCCGGCCGAATTGCGCGCCCGGTTCACGCTGTATCACCAGGCCAGTGCCGAGGACGCCGCGGCGCTGCGCGCAGCAGGCTACGCGGTGCTGAACCCTGGCCAGCGCGTGGCGCTGCCTGCGCCTGAGCCGCTGCGCGACGAGGCAGGCTGAGCTGCGTTCAATCCGCGCCGCCGCCGGCGAAATCGCGGAAGAAATGCGCATACAGGATCAGATAGGCGCCCTGGAAGATCGCCGCCAGCACGAACGGCGCGGTGAGCATGCCGGCGTGCAGCAGCAGGCCGGCGACCAGCGGACCAATGGCGCGCGGAATCTGGATCGAGACGTTCTGCAGGCTCGATGCAAGTCCACGACGGTGGTCGCGCGTCAGCCCGGCGACCAGCGCCTGGCGCACGCCGGCGGTGCCCTGATTCATGCCCGCGCGCAGGGCGTAAAATCCCGCCGCAAGAATGAACCACGGCGAGAACGGAATCGCCAGCAGCAGCAGCAGGCCGGCCAGACGCATCCACACCACGGAGCGGATCAAGCCGTGCTGCCGCGCCAGCTTTCCAGCCAGCACTGAGCCCAACGCGCCCAGCGCGAAGCTGGCGGCGATGGCCGGACCGATGCTGCCCGGCCCGTGCGCGAATTTCAGCAGAAACCAGTACGCGATCAACGGACCGATCATGCCGATGCCCAGTCCGTTGAGACTGTTGACCAGCACCAGTTTCAGCAGGCGCTGGTTCTCGGCGTGCTGTTCTTCGCACGCGGCGTGGGCCGCATGCGAGCCTGCGCTCGGCGCCGTGCGCGGTGCCTGTCCCGGCTCGCGCGCGCCGAACAGCAGCGCCAGGCTGACCAGCGAGCCCAGCAGCGACAGTCCGAACAGCCAGCGATAAGGCGCGGCGCCCGCGTGCGGGGCGAACCAGCCGATGGCTCCGGCGGCGAGCGCGCCCAGCGCCATGCCGCTGAAGCCCAGCGCGGTATTCCAGCTGTACACACGTCCACGCTGTGCGGCCGGCAACAGCAGCGCCAGCCACGCCTGTTCGATGGGGCCAAACGGGCCGGCGCTGCCATTGGCGCCGCGACCAAAGCCGCCCACCACCGCCGCCAGTACCAGCCACGCCGGATGCGTGCTGAAAATCGCCAGCAGCGCCGCGCCGACCTGCAGCACTTCGTACAGCAGCAGAAAACGCCTGCGTCCACCGATGCGATCACTCAGCGGCCCGACCGCCATGGTCAATACCGCGCCGATCAGCAACGCCGCCGACAAGGTCGCACCGATGCCCGCAGCGTGCCAGCCGAGTGCGTGCAGGTACAGCGCGAACGCGGCCACCAGCGCACCCTGACCCACGCTGCGCGCGGCGCGAATCGCCATCAGCCGGATCACCCCGGCGGGCAGGACGAGCGGTGTTGCCGTGGTGGTGCCGTTGGTTTCGGGGCTGGGCATCTGGGTCATGGTGCACGGCATGTGCTGCGGGTTCCGCGCATGCCGGCGGCCTGCGTCAGACCCCGGTGCGGGTTTGGTGCAGCAGAACCATGGATGGCGCAGGCAGGACCTTGACTGCGAAGCTGGGTGCGCGTGGCTGCCAAATTGCCGCCGCGACGAGCGCGCAAGTGCTTGTCGCGACAAGGGGCGCGTGGTCTTGCCGCGCCCGTTTGTTTGCAAACTGCGGCAGGATGCCCGGTTTTGCAAACTGATGGGGTGATGGTGGCAGCCCCTGCCAGCCACACTCCGGCACCCGCATCATCCACTACCGTTGCTCCCTTCCGGGCCTGGCGGGGTTTGCGGACTAGCGTCGCGGAGGGACCGACAGGGGCCACCGTGAACTCGACTGGTCGCTGGCGACTTGCTGTTCGTTGCCACCGATACGGCGCGGCGCGGAACGGGATTTCTACTGCGGAACTTTGCGGGGAAGGGTGGCTCGGGGCCGCCTGCGGCGTCCGCTGGTGTTGCATACACCAGCGTCGAACCGCGCGGGTTCTCACCCT
>DZBX01000004.1:45238-54358 GCA_022730075.1 Rhodanobacter sp.
CTGCACACTCAACTTGGCGGAGAGGGAGGGATGGCTCGGCGCATCCTGCGCCTCACCCCTCGCGCGAGCGCTCGGGGCTGCCTGCGGCGTCCGCTGGTGTTCCATACACCAGCGTCGAACCGCGCGGGTTCTCACCCTCCCTCTGCTACGGCGATCCGATTGCATCGCCGCTTGTGATTCTGCTGCACACTCAACTTGGCGGAGAGGGAGGGATTCGAACCCTCGATACGGCTTTTGACCGTATACACACTTTCCAGGCGTGCTCCTTCAACCGCTCGGACACCTCTCCGGGTTAGTACTTGCCATCGCGCCCGTGGGCGGCGATGGCAAGCGTGCAAGCATAGCGAGTGCATGGGGTCGCATTCAAGCAGTAACACTGCGGATCATGCCGCGGCGACGCCCGGCCTTCAACGCAATCTCCTGGGGGGCGTTTTCGCGCCGGCACCGATCAGCAGCATGTCCATCTGCGCTTCCAGGCGGATAACGCGTTCGGTCAACGCCTCGATCTTCGCCTGCTGCTCGATGCTCGCCCGTGCCTGCTGTTTCACCCGTTCTTCCATCTGGATGATGGTAGTCAGCGCATTCCAGATGGTCTGCGTGGCGCCCATTACGCTGTGCGCCCGCGACGGTTCGGCGCTGTTTTCGTTTCGCGGCCGGTCTTTGCCTTGGCTTCAAGTTCCGCGATGCGGGCGTTGCTCGCGGCAATGTTGGCCAGTGCTTCATCGATGGCCGCCATCGAGCGGGTGGCCGACGCCTCGGCGGCCCGCGCCAATGCCAGCAGGTCGACATCGGGTGGCGTGTATTCAGCGGCCCCGCTGCGCATCAGTTCCGAAACGGTCATGTTGAGCTGTCGCGCCTTTTCGGTGATGGCTTTTTTTTCCTGTGGCGTGGTTTGCACGACGATGCGTTCGACGGCGGCGTTCATGCTTGAACCTCTCGGCCTGTTGCTTATGTCCATGGTATGTACATGCGCGCCAGGCGACAAGTGGTCCCGGCCGAAACGCCAGCGCGTGCTGCGTGCGCCGCTCTCACGCGGGTCGCGCGGGTGCCGCAGGAGCAGCAGGGCACGCGGCGCAGATGGCACAATAGTCGCTCGCTTCCGGATGCACCGCATGTCCTATCAAGTGCTGGCACGTAAATGGCGGCCGCGCCGCTTCAGCGAACTGGTCGGCCAGGAGCACGTGGTGCGCGCGCTCACCCACGCGCTGGATACCGGGCGCATGCACCACGCCTACCTTTTCACCGGCACGCGCGGCGTGGGCAAGACCACCATTGCGCGCATCCTGGCCAAGTCGCTCAACTGCGAACGCGGCAGCGGCGCCGAGCCCTGCGGCGAGTGCGCGGTGTGCCAGGCGGTGGATGCGGGTCGCTTCGTCGATCTGCTGGAGATCGATGCGGCCTCGAACACCGGCGTCGACGACGTGCGCGAGGTGATCGAGAACGCGCAGTACGCGCCGACGCGCGGCCGCTACAAGGTGTACCTCATCGACGAGGTGCACATGCTGTCCAGGAACGCATTCAACGCGCTGCTGAAGACGCTGGAGGAACCGCCGCCGCACGCCATGTTCCTGCTGGCCACCACCGACCCGCAGAAACTGCCGGTGACGGTGCTGTCGCGCTGCCTCAAGTTCAACCTCAAGCGCCTGTTGCCGGAACAGATCCAGGGCCAGATGCAGCATATTCTCGGTGCCGAGGGCATTGCCTGCGAAGTCGAGGCGCTGGCCTTGCTGGCACGCGCCGCAGACGGCTCGCTGCGCGATGCGCTGTCATTGCTCGATCAGGCCATCGCCTACGGTGGCGGGGCGGTGCAGGCGGCGGACGTGCGCGCCATGCTGGGTAGTCTCGACGGCGCCGAGGTGCTCGGTCTGGCGCAGGCGCTGGCGGCGGGCGACGGCAAGGCGCTGCTGGCCGAGGCGCAACGCATCGTCGCCTTCGCGCCGGATTTCGGCAAGGTGCTGGATGACCTCGCCGCGCTGTGGCATCGCGTGCAGTTGCGCCAGCTGGTGCCGGATTACCGTGACGCCAACGAGGCCGACGTCGCGGCGCTGGATGACCTCGCCGCGCGTCTGGGTGCCGAGGAAGTGCAGCTCGATTACCAGCTCGCGCTCAGTGGTCGCCGCGATCTGCCGCTGGCCCCGGATGAAGTCACCGGCTTCGAGATGGCGCTGTTGCGCATGCTGGCGTTCCGGCCCCAGCGCGACGACGCGGTGAGCGCCGCGTCATCCAGCACCGCGCCGCCCGCCGCGCGGCCGGCAACGGCCGCAGCGCACGTCATCGCGGACGCGCCCGCCGCGCCCGCGCCATCGCCGATCGCCACGCGTGCCAGCGCGGTTCCCGGCGGCACCGCCTTGCCCGACTGGTCCGAGCTGATCGAGCGCGCCGAATTGCGCGGTCCGTTGGGCGAGATGGCGCGCCGTGCCGCGTTGCAGTCGCGCGACGGGCACACGCTGGTACTGGCCATGGCGCACCATGATCTGGTGCTGGCCAGCCCGGCCATGCTGGGCCAGCTCGAGGCCCGGCTCGAAGCCGTGCTCGGTGAGCGTCCGCGCCTGCGTTGCGTGGGTGTGGAACAGCCCGACTCGCCGGCTGCGCGTGCCGCCGCGCAGCAAGGCAGCGCGCAAAGCGCCGCGCTCGGCGCGCTGCAGGCCGATCCGGTGATCGTTGAATTGCAGCAGACCTTTGGTGCGCGTCTGCTGCCCGAGAGCATCAAACCCGTGGAGCAGACCCGATGATGAAAGCCCAGATCGCGCAACTGATGCAGCAGGCGCAGCGTATGCAGGAGGAAATGCAGCGCGCGCAGGAGGAACTGGCCAGGCTCGAAGTCACCGGCAGCGCCGGCGGTGGCCTGGTCAGCGTGGTCATGAGCGGGCGCCACGAGACGCGTCGCGTCAACATCGACCGCAAGCTGCTGGCTGACGACCCGGAGATGGCCGAGGATCTGATCGCCGCGGCGATCAACGACGCCATCAACAAGGTCGCCGAGCTCAGCCAGCAGCGTCTGGGCGGTCTGACGCAGGGCCTGAACCTGCCGCCCGGCATGAAGCTGCCGTTTTGAGCACCGCCTCGCCCGTGCTGGATGAATTGCTCGACGCCCTGCGCTGTCTGCCGGGCGTCGGCGCGCGCAGCGCGCAGCGCATGGCCTACCACTTGCTGGAACGCGATCGCCAGGGCGGCGGGCGCCTCGCCACCGCGTTGCACGCCGCCATGCAGCGCATCGGCAACTGCGTGGAATGCCGCAGCTTCAGCGAGTCCGAGCGCTGCGCCCTGTGCGCCGGCAGCACGCGCGAGCGCGGGCAATTGTGCGTGGTCGAGACGCCGGCCGACCTGGTCGCGATCGAGCAGGCCACGGGTTATCGCGGCCTGTACTTCGTGCTGCTGGGTCGCCTGTCGCCGCTGGATGGTCTCGGCCCCGACGAGCTGGGTCTGCCGCTGCTGCAGCGGCGTCTGGCACAGGGCGAGGTGCGGGAACTCATCCTCGCCACCAACCCGACCGTCGAAGGCGAGGCCACCGCGCATTATCTGGCCGAACTCGCGCAGGCCGCCGGCGTGCGCGTCAGCCGCCTGGCGCATGGCGTGCCGCTGGGCGGCGAGCTGGAATACATCGATCGCGGTACGCTGGCGCACGCCTTCGGCAGCCGTCTTCCCATGAGTTGAGCATGCGCATGAGCGATACCCTGTTCGCCAAGATCGTCCGCCGCGAGATCCCCGCCGACATCGTCTACGAGGACGCCGAGGTGCTGGCCTTCCGTGATGTCAACCCGCAGGCGCCGGTGCACGTGCTGTTCGTCCCCAAACGTGTCATCAGCACGCTCGATGCCGCGCGCGGCGAGGACGCCTTGCTGCTGGGCAAACTCACCCTGGCCGCAGCAGCTTACGCGCGCGCGCAAGGGTTTTCGGAGCAGGGCTACCGCTGCGTGATCAACTGCAACGCCGACGGTGGCCAGACCGTGTATCACCTGCATCTGCACCTGCTGGCCGGGCGCAGCATGCACTGGCCGCCGGGTTGAGTGCGGCCCGGCACATGCAGCGTCGCGCATGAATCCCCCGTCGGCAGGCAAGCCCGATGGCAAGCTCGCGGCGCCGGCCACGCCACCTGCCGAGTGGGTGCGCACCCTGGCCGCGCCGCTGCACCGGCAGCGCTGGTGGTGTTTTGTTTTCGCCGCCTTGCTGCTGGCCTTTGCCGTGTTCAAGCTCTGGCACGGCAGTTGGCTGGACGCCCTGGCGGCGCTGGCCGGTGCGCTGTCGGCGTGGTTTCTGTACCGCGCGGCCTCGGTGCTCAGCGCGGCGCACGCCAGCATGCTCCCCGCCGATGCGCAGGCCGGCTTCGCCGCGCTGGCGCGCTATTTCATGCTGGCGGCGATCACCAGTGCGCTGGGTTTGCTGCTGCTGGTCGTGACCGTGTTCGAAGCTTTTGCGCAGGTCGCCCATGGTCTCTGAACCCGCGGCGTTCGCCGACACCGCGCCCGCGCCGCTGTCCGCCAGCGAGGCCGCGGCGTTCGCAGCCAGCATCGCGCCGCTGGCGCAGGCCACGGGGTGGATGCGCGCCTGCGGCGTGCTCAACGGCGTGCTGGCCGTGCTGCTCGCCATCACCATCATCGGATTGCCGTTCGCCGGCGCCCTGGGCTGGGTGGCGTTTCTGGAGTTTCGTGCCGCGTCGCGGCTCGATGCCGCACGCCGGCGCCCGGCCGCGCCCGAGGGTCTCGGCCTGGCCACTGCGGCAGTCAACGACATCGCCGTGCACTACATCATCCAGGCGGTGACCACGCTGGTCATGGTGCTGTTGTTCCTGCTGCTGCTGAGCCTGATCGCGCCCTTGCTGCAGCACACCGGATCGCTGGGCCCCATGCTGCAGGGCTGAACGATTCGGACGCGGTGCTGGGGTCTCGAATTCCCGGTCACCTGTCTGCCGGGTGAGCGCCAATCGATCGCGCTACTTTCTTGATGGATTGCAGCAACAGGAGTGGATCAAAGTCAGCTTCGTGGATCTTGTACCCGCTTGGCGTCAGTTTGATAGGACGCCGAAATGGGGATGAACTGAGGTTTCTTGCGACATAACCATCGGCGACATGTATATCCGCACGGGTGCGCAGAAACACATACGCTGTTGCAAATGAATTTTTGCTAAGTGCATCGAAGTCTTCTCGGACGGATGGATCGACACCCCAGAATCCTGGTTGACTCGTGCTAACGTGAATGTTGACGAAAGACCCTGCAATAAGAAACACGCGCCGATCAGCTTGGCCAAGTCGATGAGTCAACTCGATCAGTCTACGGTCGTCAAGTGTGGTTGCGAATTGAGCCATGTCGTAAACAGTGGTTCCTGTTGCACGTATTGCATCCAAGAACACTTCGAGTGCGGTGTCTGCTTCAGTTGAGCGTGTCGCCATTGCACTGAGTCCATTGTCTTGGGTATGGCTTTTGAATCTTCTGCTTGGTTAAGCGTGCTGGCAAAGGCGTCCAGAGCCGACAGAGATTCAGGTGCGCGACGCAGGTGGCTCTGAGGTCAGTACGCGCGGTCATGCGGACGCGTCGACTTGCGTCAACCGGTTCACACCGCTTCCAGCAGCATGGCGAAGCCCATGCCGGTGCCGATGCACATGGTCACCATGCCGCGCTTGCCGCTGGTACGTTTCAGGCCGTGTACCACGGTGGCGGTGAGCTTGGCGCCGGTGGCGCCCAGCGGGTGGCCCAGCGCGATGGCACCGCCCAGCGGATTGACCCGGGTCGGGTCGAGGCCAAGGTCGCGGATCACCGCCAGCGACTGCGCGGCGAAGGCCTCGTTGAGCTCGATCCAGTCCAGATCCTCATGCTTCCATCCAGCCTGGCGCAGCGCGCGCGGCACGGCTTCCTTGGGGCCGATGCCCATGATTTCCGGCGGCACACCGGCGACGCTGCTGGTGACGTAACGCGCCAGCGGCGTGAGGCCGAATTCCTTGATGGCCTGCTCGCTGGCCAGCAGCACCGCGCCGGCGCCGTCGGACATCTGCGAGCTGTTGCCGGCGGTGACGCTGCCGCCCATGCGGAATACCGCGCGCAGTTTGGCCAATCCTTCCGCCGTGCTGTCCTTGCGCGGGCCTTCGTCGGTATCGATCTGGCGCTTATCGGCGCGCACCGTACCAGTGGCCAGGTCGGGATAGTGGTCGTCCAGCGTGTAGGGCGCGATCTCCTCGCGGAAGTGCCCCGCTTCGATGGCGGCCAGCGCGCGCTGGTGGCTTTGCAGGGCGAAGGCGTCCTGGTCCTCGCGGCTGACCTTCCAGCGTGTCGCCACGTTCTCGGCGGTGATGCCCATGCCGTAGGCGATGCCGATGTTGTCGTCCTTGAACACGACCGGATTGATCGCGGGCTTGAAGCCCATCATCGGCACCATGCTCATGCTCTCGGTGCCGCCGGCCAGCATCAAATCGGCCTCGCCGACGCGGATGCGGTCGGCGGCGATGGCCACGGCCTGCGAGCCGGACGAACAGAAGCGGTTGACGGTCATGCCGGGAATGCTGTCGGGCAGGCCGGCCAGCAGCACGCCGATGCGCGCCACGTTCATGCCTTGCTCGGCCTCGGGCATGGCGCAGCCGATCACGGCGTCGCCGATGCGCTGCACGTCGATGCCCGGCGCCTTGGCCAGCACCGCGCGCAGCACGTGCGCCAGTAAATCATCCGGGCGGGTGTTGCGAAACATGCCGCGCGGGGCCTTGCCGACCGGCGTGCGCACGGCGGCGACGATGTAGGCATCCTGGATTTGCTTGCTCATGGTCGTGTCCTCGTTCAATTGCGCAATGGCTTGCCGGTGGTCAGCGTGTGCTGGATGCGCGCCTGGGTCTTGGGCATCTGCGCCAGCGCGACGAAGTGGCTGCGTTCGAGCTTGAGCAGCCAGTTCTCGTCCACCGTCGCACCGCGTTCGATGCCGCCGCCGCACAGTGTGTCGGCGATGCGGCCGGCGATCTCGTAATCGTGCTCGGAGATGAACTTGCCGCTGAGCATGTTGATCAGAAGCATCTTCAGGCTGGCGGTGCCGACAGCGCCGGCCACGATCACCTCGCGCGCGGGCAGAGCCGGGTGCCAGCCGGAGTCGGCCAGTGCCGCCGCCGTGCGCAACGCCACATGCAGCACCTCGAAGCTGTTGAACACGACCACGTCGGACTCGCGCAGCAGGCCCATCTGCCTGGCCTCCAGCGCCGAGCCGGACACCTTGGCCATGGCCACGGTCTCGAAATAACGCTTGACGAAATCGAAGCTGTCGCCGCCGGCGGCTTGCTGCGCGCAGCGCACCGCGATTTCCTTGAGTCCGCCACCGGCCGGCAGCAGGCCCACGCCAGCCTCGACCAGGCCGATATAACTCTCCAGCGCGGCCACGGTGCGCGCGCTGTGCATCTGGAACTCGCAACCGCCGCCCAGCGCCAGGCCGCGCACCGCCGCGACCACCGGCACCAGCGCATACTTGATGCGCATGCTGGTGGCCTGGAAGTTGGCGATCATCGCCTCGAACGCGTCGATCTTGCCGGCCTGCAGCAGACCCAGTGCGCCCTTGAGATCGGCGCCGGCGGAGAAGGGTTCGCTGGGCTGCCACAGCACCAGCGCCTGCAGCCCGCGCTCGGCGCGGGTGACGGATTCCTGCACGCCATCGAGCACGGCGTCGTTGACCGTGTGCATCTTGGTCTTGAACGAGACGATGCCGAGCTCATCGCCCAGCGTCCACAGGCGCACGCCGGCGTTTTCCCACAGCGTCTGGCCCTGATCGAAGCGCTCGCCCAGCAGTGCGTCGGGATAGATCTGGCGCTGGTATACCGGATGCGTGGAGCGCGCCAGATGGTTGCCGCTCCTGGGCGCGAACGAGCCATCGCTACCATGCACGCCGCTGCGTCCGTCGGTCACCCATGCCGGCAACGGCGCCTTGCTCATGGCCTTGCCGGCGGCGATGTCGGCGTTGATCCAGGCGGCGATCTGCTGCCAGCCCGCGGCCTGCCAGGTCTCGAACGGGCCCAGCTTCCAGCCATAGCCCCAGCGGATGGCGAAGTCCACGTCGCGCGCGGTTTCGGCGATGTCGGCCAGGTGATACGCGGTGTAATGGAACAGGTCGCGGAACACGGCCCACAGGAACTGCGCCTGCGGCTCCTGGCTGGCGCGCAGCTTGGCGAAGCGTTCCGCCGGATCCTTGATGGCGAGGATCGCGGCGAGTGCGTCCGAGGGTTTTTGCTGTGCGGGGCGGTAGTCCTTGCTGGCCAGATTCAGAACCACGATGTCCTTGCCGGCCTTGCGATAAAAACCCGCACCGGTTTTCTGACCCAGTGCGCCTTGCGCGATCAGGGCCTCGAGCCAGGCGGGCGACTTGAAGTAGCCGTGCCAGGGGTCATCGGGCAGGGTGTCGGCCATGGTCTTGATCACGTGCGCCATGGTGTCCAGGCCGACCACGTCGGCGGTGCGGTAGGTCGCGCTCTTCGGGCGGCCGATGGCCGGGCCGGTCAGTGCGTCGACGGTATCGAAACCGAGGCCGAATTGTTGCGTGTGGTGCATCGTCGCCAGGATCGAGAACACGCCGATGCGGTTGCCGATGAAATTGGGCGTGTCCTTGGCGCGCACCACGCCCTTGCCCAGCGCGGTGACCAGGAAGCCTTCCAGCGCATCGAGCACGGCGGGGTCCGTGGCGCGTTGCGGAATCAGCTCGACCAGGTGCATGTAGCGCGGCGGGTTGAAGAAATGCACGCCGCAGAAGCGTGCGCGCAGGGTTTCCGGCAGCGCCTCGGCCAGCGTGTTGATCGACAGCCCCGAGGTGTTGCTGGCGACGATGGCGTGCGCGGGCAGGGCGGGCGCGATCTTGTGATACAGATCCAGTTTCCAGTCCATGCGTTCGGCGATCGCCTCGATCACCAGATCGCAGTCGTGCAATTGCGCCAGGTGTTCGTCGTAATCGGCAGGAATGATGCCGGCGGCGCGTGATTTCTCGGCCAGCGGCGCGGGCGAGAGCTTGCCCAGATTCTGCACGGCCTTGAGCGCGATGCCGTTCTTGGGGTCTTGCCGGGCGGCGAGATCGAACAGCACCACCTCGATGCTGGCGTTGGCGAGATGCGCGGCGATCTGCGCGCCCATCACGCCGGCGCCCAGCACCGCGGCCTTGCGGATGCGCAGGGG
>DZBX01000004.1:54458-63068 GCA_022730075.1 Rhodanobacter sp.
GCTCAGGGCGCGCGCAGACCCGCGGCGGCGAAGCGCAGCAGATGCTCGATGGTGTACTCGCGGTGCGCGGCCTCGCTGGTGCCGGCGCGGCGCTTGATCAGGCCGAAATCGGCCATGGTGTAAGTCAGCGCGCCGGCGACCAGATCCAGGCGCCAGTACAGCTCGTCCTTGGACAGCCCCGGCAATTTGCGGTGGAACACCACGGCGAATTCGCGCAGGACGTGGCCGTAGTTGTCGGAGAGGAAACGGCGCAGGCGTTCATCGTGCTCGGCGTAGGCGCGCGCCAGCATGCGCATGAACGCGGCGCCGCCATGGCGGTCCAGCGCCAGTTCCAGTGCGGGACGGATGAAGGCTTCCAGCGCGTCCTCGAGCGTGGCCCCGGATTGGGCCTCGACCTTGGCCAGGGCGGTATGGCGGCGCGCGTTCAGCGCATCCAGGCGGCGCCTGAACACGGCCTCGATGAGGTTGTCCTTGGAGCCGAAGTGGTAGTTGACCGCGGCCAGGTTGACGTTGGCGGCGGTGGTGACCTGACGCAAGGACGCGCCGGCAAAGCCATGCTGCGCGAACAGCGCCTCGGCGGCACCGAGGATGCGCTGTTTGGTGGAAAATTGCGAAGCGCTCAAGTCCGCCTCCGAATCAAACGAACGTTTGAAGGATACGGGCGCCGCGATGGCGCGGTCAATCTCCAGGCGCGCCGCGTTCAGCGCCGGCTCGGGCAAACCGCCCTGTCGGTGACAGGGCTTGCCCGAAAGCTCGAAAAAGTCAACAATTTGTGACTTAAGCCCCTAACCGGGGTGAGGTTTTCGGTTAGTTTCGGCGCGGTGTGACCGACGCCTACCCATTCCTTTATCCAGTCGAGGCCGTTTCATGGCGCAGCAGCGCACCTTGTCCATCATCAAACCCGATGCCGTCGCCAAGAACGCCATCGGTGCGATCTACCAGCGTTTCGAGCAGGCCGGCCTGCGTATCGTCGCGGCGCGCATGCGGCGGCTTTCGCGCGCCGAGGCCGAAGGCTTTTATGCGGTACACCGCGAGCGTCCGTTCTTCAAGGCGCTGGTCGAGTTCATGATCTCCGGCCCGGTGATGATCCAGGTGCTGGAAGGCGAGTCGGCCGTGCAGAAGAACCGCGAGCTGATGGGCGCGACGGACCCGAAGCAGGCCGCGCCGGGCACCATCCGCGCCGATTTCGCCGACAGCATCGATGCCAACGCCGTGCATGGTTCCGATGCGGAGGAAACCGCCGCGGTCGAGATCGCGTACTTCTTCGCGGGCACCGAACTATGCGGGCGCGCATGAGGCCATGATGTGAACTCGGCGCGCGTCAATCTGCTGGGCTTCGATCGCAACGGGCTGCGCGAGTATTTCGCGCAGCTCGGCGAGAAGCCCTTCCGCGCCGACCAGGTGATGAAGTGGATTTATCACCAGCGTGTCACCGACTTCACGCGCATGACCGACCTGGGGCGGGGGCTGCGCGACAAGCTGCTGGATGTGGCCGCAGTCACGCCGCCGACGACGTTGCTGGATCAGCACAGCAGCGATGGCACGCGCAAGTGGCTGCTGGGCACCGACAGTCGCAACGCGATCGAGGCGGTGTACATCCCCGAGCCCACGCGCGGCACGCTGTGCGTGTCCTCGCAGGTGGGCTGTGGACTCAACTGCAGCTTCTGCTCGACCGCGACGCAGGGTTTCAACCGCAACCTTGACGCTGCCGAGATCATCGGCCAGGTGTGGGTGGCTGCCGCCGTGCTGGGCAACGTGCCGCACCAGCAGCGCCGCATCACCAACGTGGTGATGATGGGCATGGGTGAGCCGCTGCTGAACTTCGATAACGTGGTGCGCGCCATGGACGTGATGCGCGACGACCTCGGTTTTGGCCTGGCCAGCAAGCGCGTCACCCTGTCCACCGCCGGCTTGGTGCCGATGATCGATCGCCTGGGCGAGGTCAGCGATGTCAGCCTGGCCGTATCGCTGCATGCGCCCAATGACGAATTGCGCACCGAGCTGGTGCCGCTGAATCGCAAGTACCCGATCGCCGAACTGCTCGACGCCTGCGCGCGTTACGCCGCGCGCAAGCCGCGCAGCAGCATCACCTTCGAATACACCATGATGGATGGCGTCAACGATCATCCCGAGCACGCGCGCCAGTTGATCAAGCTGATGCGACGCCTGCCGGGCAAGGTCAATCTGATCCCGTTCAATCCGTTTCCCGGCACGCGTTATGCGCGCTCGAAGCCGGAGGTGATCGCCGCGTTCCAGACCATCCTGATGCAGGCCGGGGTGATGACCATGGTGCGGCGCACGCGCGGCGATGACATCGACGCGGCCTGCGGACAATTGAAAGGCCAGGTGCTCGATCGCACGCGACGTGCGGCCGAGTTTCGCAAGCGTATCGAGGAGGGTGTCACGCATGCGGCTTGAAAATTTCCTGCCGGTACTGCTGGCAGCGGGGCTGCTGGTGCTGGGTGGTTGTGCCAGCACCGGCACCAGCGACAGTCTGCACACAAGTTCCGCGAACAAGGCGCTCGAGGCGGCGCAGATCCACACCCAGCTCGGCGAAGCCTACATGCAGCGCGGCGACCTCAAGGGCGCGCTGGCCAAGCTGCAACTGGCGCTGAAGTACGATGACAACTACGTGCCCGCGCACACCGTGCTGGCGGTGCTGTACGAGCGTATCGGCGAGTATGGCAACGCCGAACACCAGTACCGTCGCGTGCTCGATCTGGAGCCCAAGAGCGGCTCGGCCAACAATAACCTCGGTGCGTTCCTGTGCCGCACCGGCAAGGTCGAGGAATCGCTGCGGTATTTCACGCGCGCCGCCAAGGATCCGTTCTATCAGACGCCGTACGCGGCCTATACCAACGCCGGCGTGTGCATGATCAAGATCCACAAGCTGGCCGAGGCCGCGCAGCAGTTTCACGATGCGCTGAGCATCAATCCCAAGTTTCCCGAGGCCTTGTACCAGTCGGCGCGGGTCTGGTATCTGCAGGGCAACGCGTTCCGCGCCAGCGCTTATTTGCAGCGCCTGGAGTCGCTGGGTCCGGCCGGTCCGGACACGCTCAAGCTGGGCTATGAGATCGAAACCAAGCTGGGCGACACGGCCAGCGCGAAGTCCTACCGCGACCGCCTGATCGAGCAATATCCCGAGTCGGCGCAGGCCAAGAGCATGAGCGCTGGATCGCCGCCATGAATCCGACCATGGCCGCGCCGACGGCATTCAACGCTCCTGCGAACCTCGTCGATCCTGCCGCAGCGCAACGCATCGGCGCCGAACTGGCGGCCGCGCGCCAGCGCTGCGGCCTGAGTCTGGCGCAGTGCGCCGAGCGCCTGTCGATGCCCGGCCAGGTGCTGCGGCGGCTGGAGTCGGGCGCGCTCAGTCCGCTCGACAGCGGCGTGTTCCTGCGCGGCCATCTGCGTGCCTATGGCAGCTTGCTGGGCATCGACCGCGCCACGCTGGATGAGTACGTGCGTTGCCTCGCACCCGAGGCGCCGCCTGCGCTGCTGGCCAGTGGACGCGCACCCAGCAGCCGCTATGTCCTCGAGCGTTATCTGCGCGCGGCCAGCTACATCGTGCTCACCGTGGCCCTGGCCGCGCAATTGGTGTACTTCGCCACGCATACGGACAGCATGCGCGGCAGGGTGCACCTGCAGGCGATCGATTCCGCGCCGGTGCCCCTGGTGCCGCGCGCGCATGCGGCGACCACGGCGCGCGGATCAGCCGTGGCGGTGATCCTCCCGCCTGCCGCGTCGCAGCCGCAGCCGCAACAGCCGCTGCTGGCCACGATGACACCCTTCCTCTCGCACGACGCCGAAAGCGTCGCGTCCGCACCGGCGCCTGCAGGTACAAGCACCCTCACCCTCGAGCTCAGCGCACCGAGCTGGGTCGAGGTCACTGGTGCCGACGGCAAGCGCCTCGAATACGCGTTGCTGCAACCGGGCAGCTATTCCTGGCAAGGCAGCTCGTTGCGGGTACTGATCGGCGATGCCGCTGCGGCCAGCGTCCGCGTCGACGGCAAGCCGTTCGTGCTCGATGACGTCAGCGCCAGCAATGTCGCGCGCTTCAGCATCGGGTCGGCTCCGGGCAACGCCTGAGCGCGCTTTTCGGTTATCCTCCCGGCCTTTGCGGCGCGCGCCTGTTGCGTTTCCGCGACGACTGGAACACGGCATGGCACTCGACGTCTACGACGATTACGAACAGGGCGAACGCGTTCGCCAGTGGTTGGCCAACAACTGGGCCTCGATCGCCCTCGGCATCGCCCTCGGCCTGGCGCTGATTTTCGGCTGGCAGTGGTGGAAGTCGCATCGCGCCGGGCTCGACATGGAAGCCGCGCAGCAATACGCCCTGGTCAGTTCCGCGATGACCCGTGGCGACGTCACGCAAGCCGATGCCGCGACCGCGGTGCTGGTGCGCGAGTTCCCCGGCAACATCTACGCCACGCTGGCGATGAGCCTCAAGGCCGCGCGCGAGGCCAAGGCCGGCGACTACAAGGCCGCCGCCGGCTCGCTGCAATGGGCCGCCACGCACAGCCCGGACAAGCCCCTGCAGGGTCTGATGCTGGTGCGTCTGGCGCGCGTGCAACTGGCGCTCAAGCAACCCGCCGCGGCGCTGGCCACGCTGCAGAAGGTCGATGCGCATGACTACCGCACCGAAGTCGCCCTGTTGCAGGGTGACGCGCATCTGGCGCAGGGCGATCAGGCCGCCGCGCGCGGCGCCTACGAACAAGCACTGGCCGGCATGAAGCCCGACGCGCCGCAGCGCGGCCTGCTGCAGCTCAAGCTCGACAATCTCGCCATCGCCGGGAAGTGAATTGATGAAACGTGGTCTTATCGTTTTGCTCGCCGCGACCCTCGTGGTCGGCGGTTGCGGGCTGTTCAAGAGCAAGGACAACATCCATCCGCCCAAGCCGGTGCCGAAGTTCGCCGCCACGCTGACGGTCAAGCAGCTGTGGAGCAACAGCATCGGCGACGGCGCCGGCGACAGCGGCGTGCGCCTGCGCCCCGCGGTCTCGGACGGCGTGGTCTACGCCGCCAGCACCACTGGCAGCCTGGCCGCGTGGAAGTTGGACAGCGGTGCCACTGTGTGGTCGCACTCCGGCGCCGGCTGGCATCCGTTCGGCTGGTTCAAGGGTCGCGAGCATGACCACTTCGCCGGCGGGCCCGGCGTCGCCGACGGCATGTTGTTCGTCGGCACGCAGAAAGGCGGCGTGTATGCCTTCGAGGCCAAGACCGGCAAGGAACTCTGGCGCGCGCAGGCCAGTTCCGAGGTGATCAGCGCCCCGGCCATCGCCGGCGGCAAGGTGTTCGTGCGCAGCAACGATGGCCATGTGTTTGCGTTCGATGAACAGACCGGCAAGCAGTTGTGGCTGTACGACCGCGGCGACGTGCCCGCGCTCAGCCTGCGCGGCAATGGCACGCTGCTGGCGGTCAACGGCGCGGTGTTCTTCGGCAGCGACAATGGCAAGCTGGTCGCGCTGTCGCAGGCCGATGGCAGCACCCTGTGGAGCGTGCCCGTCGCCAGCGGCGAGGGCCGCACCGACATCCAGCGCATCAACGATTCCGATGGCCGCCTGGTGTTCGCCGACGGCAAGCTGTTCGTCGACGCCTACCACGGCAACGTGATGGCCGTGGATCCGGCCAACGGCCGCACGCTGTGGAGCCGCCCGCTGTCCGGCTACACCGGTGTCGACGAAGGCGCCGGCAAGGTCATCGCGGTGGACGCCGCCTCCAATATCTGGGCGCTGGATGCCGGCAATGGCGGCGATCTGTGGAAACAGGACAAGCTGGAATGGCGCTGGCTGTCCGCGCCCGCGGTGCAGATGGACAAGTACATCGTCATCGGCGATTTGCAGGGCTACGTGTACTGGCTGAACCTGGCCAATGGCGAGCTGATGGCGAAGGAGCATCCGGCCGGCTCGGCCATCGTCGCGCGTCCGCTGATCGCCGGTGACATTGCGATCGTCGAGGGCGACGATGGCAGCGTCACCGCCTATCGCGTCTCCGGCGGCTGATGTCACGCGCCCATGCTCCCCGTCGTTGCCCTGGTCGGACGTCCTAACGTCGGCAAATCCACGCTGTTCAACGTGCTGACCGGCAGCCGCGATGCCTTGGTCGCGGATCTGCCCGGGGTAACCCGCGATCGTCACTACGGCGTATGCCGGCGTGGCGAGCGTCCGTTCGTGGTGATCGACACCGGCGGCCTCAGCGGCGTCGAAGTCGACGATCTCTCGATCGCCGCCGCGCGTCAGGTACGCCTTGCCATCGCCGAATCCGCGGTCGTGGTGTTCATGGTCGATGCGCGCGATGGCCTGATGCCGCAGGATCGCGGCATCCTCGACGAGCTGCGCCGCAGCGGCAAGCCGCTGTTGCTGGCGGTGAACAAGACCGATGGCCTGGATGTGGCAACCGCGCTGGCCGAGTTCGCCGCGCTGGGCGCCAGCCCCGTATTGCCGATCGCAGCGTCGCATTCGCGCGGCCTCGATGATCTGTTCGACGCACTGCGCGAATGGCTGCCGCCGGATAGCGCTGATGCAGCGGCCGCGGAAGACCCCGATGCCATCCGCGTGGCCATGGTCGGTCGCCCCAACGTCGGCAAGTCCACGCTGGTCAATCGCCTGCTCGGCGAGGAGCGCCTGGTGGTGTCCGCGAGCGCCGGCACCACGCGCGATTCGATCCGCGTGCCGCTGCAGCGCGACGGTCAACGCTACGTACTGGTCGACACCGCCGGCGTGCGGCGCCGCGCGCGCGTCGACGACGGTCTGGAAAAGCTTTCCGTCATCAAGACCCTGGGCACGCTGGAGCAGGTCGAGGTCGCGGTGCTGCTGCTGGACGCCGGCGAGGGCATCACCGATCAGGATCTGACCTTGATCGGCCACGTGCTCGCGTCCGGACGCGCGCTGGTGATCGCCGCCAACAAGTGGGATGGCATGGACAGTTACGCGCGCACGCAGTGCAAGAGCGGCCTCGAGCGCCGTCTCGATTTCGTGCCCTGGGCGCAGGTGGTGTTCATCTCCGGGCTGCACGGGTCGGGGCTGCGTGAACTGATGCGCGCGGTGCGTCGCGCGCATGCCTCGGCCACCACCGAGCTGGTCGCGTCCTCGCTGACGCGCACGCTGGAGCAGGCGGTCGGTGCTTACCAGCCACCGCTGGTGCGCGGGCACATGCCCAAGCTGCGCTTTGCCCATCCCGGCGGGCATGCGCCGCCCTGCATCATCATCCACGGTTCGCGCACGGCGCATCTGGCGCCGGCCTACCGCAAGTACCTGGAAAACTTTTTCCGGCGTCGCTACAAGCTGGTGGGCACGCCGCTGCGCATCGATTTCCGCGACGGCGAGAATCCTTTCGCCGGACGCAAGAACGTGCTGACCGAGAGCCAGTTGCGCAAGCGTCAGCGCCTGATCCGCCATTCGCGCGGCAAGCACTGAGCACGGCCGCTGCCACGGCTGCCGGCACCATGAGCCAACACGACGATCCTGAAATCTCCGCACCTGCCGCCGCCGCAGTCGTGGCCGCGGGCGCCGTGCTGCTGGATATCCGCAGCGCCGCCGAGCGCGCCGGCGGCATGGCGCAGGGCGCGCAGGGCGTGGATATCGACGCGCTGGATGCCTGGCTGGCGCGCACACCGTGTGCGCAGCCGCTGCTGCTGATGTGCGCGGTCGGGCAGCGCTCGCTGCACGTGGCGCAGGCCTTGCGCGCGCGCGGCATCGCCGCGCAATCGGTCCGTGGCGGCTTGCAGGCGTGGATCGCGGGCGGCTTGCCGATGGCGGGCGATGACCTCGACGCCGATGCGCGCGAGCGCTATGCGCGGCAACTGCGCCTGCCCGAAGTCGGCGTGCGCGGGCAGGCGCGCCTGGCCAGGGCGCGCGTGGCCGTGGTGGGTGCGGGCGGGCTGGGTTCGCCGGCCGCGCTGTATCTGGCCGCGGCCGGTGTCGGCACGCTGAGCCTGATCGATGATGACGTGGTCGAGCGCTCCAATCTGCAGCGCCAGGTGCTGCACAGCGACGCGCGCGTGGGTGCGCCCAAGGTCGCGTCCGCGGCGGCTGCGCTGCAGGCGCTCAATCCGCGCGCGTGCATCGAAACGCATGCCGTGCGCCTGGACATGGACAATGCCGTGCAATTGCTGGCCGGCCATGATCTGCTGATCGATGGCAGCGACAATTTCGCCGCGCGCTACGCGGTCAGCGCCACCAGCCTGCGGCTCGGTCTGCCGATGATCTACGGCGCGGTCGAGCGCTACAGCGGACAAGTCAGTGTGTTCGATCCGCGCCGCGCCGACTCGCCCTGTTATCGCTGCCTGTTTCCGTATCCGCCCGCCGCGGGTGAGGCGCCCGGTTGCGCCGAGGCCGGCGTGCTCGGCGTGCTGCCCGGCGTGATCGGCCTGCTGCAGGCCACCGAGGCACTGAAACTGTTGCTGGATCTGGGCGCGCCGCTGATCGGCCGCCTGCTGCTGTTCGACGCGCTGGCCATGCGCTTCCGCGAACTGGCCCTGCCGCGCGACCCGCAGTGTCCCGGCTGTGGCGCCGACGCGCAGCCGCTCGACGCGCAGGCGTTGCAGCATCTGTGTCAAAGCTGAGGCAGGGTGCGGCAGGCCCCGTCTTTCATCATTCCCGCGCAGGC
>DZBX01000140.1 GCA_022730075.1 Rhodanobacter sp.
GCGTGCTCGTCGCGGCGGCACATCCTTGTGCCGGAGCGGTTTTGCAAACCGCTCACTTGAGCCAGACTCAATCGATGCTGGCCATGAACACCCGGCACAACGCTTCCATGCCGGCCTCGTCTTCGGCGTCGAAGCGCGCGGGCACGGGGCTGTCCACGTCCCACACGCCCAGCAGCGTGCCATCGCCACGCTGCAGCGGCACCACGATCTCGCTGCGCGAGGCCGCATCGCAGGCGATGTGACCAGGAAAATCGTTGACGTCCTCGACACGCTGCGTGCGTCGCGTGACCGCGGCGGTGCCGCACACGCCGCGTCCGCGGGCGATGCGCACGCAAGCCGGCTTGCCCTGGAATGGGCCGACCAGCAGATCGCCATCGGGCTTGAGCAGATAAAACCCGCACCAGTTGAGCACCGGCACCTGCTGCCACACCAGCGCCGCGAAATTGGCGGCGTTGGCGATCAGGTCGCGCTCGCTGCCCAGCAACGCTGCCGTTTCGCGCAGCAACGCGGCGTACAGATCGCGCTTGGGCAAATGTTCGAGATTGCTGATCGCGTGCATGGATGACCTGCCACCGGAATCGGCTGACAATGATGGCACCGCGCGACCGCAACGGCGTGAAGCCATGCACGACAGCGTATTCATTACCGGCACCGACACCGGCATCGGCAAGACCTTCGTCAGCGTGGCGCTGCTGCATGCGCTGCGCGCCGCGGGTCTGCGCGCGGTCGGCATGAAACCGGTGGCCAGCGGCTGCACGCGAACCGCAGATGGATTGCGCAACGACGACGCGCTGGCGCTGCAGGCAGCCAGCGCGCCGTGTCCGGATTACGCGAGCGTCAACCCGCTGGCTTTCGCGGCGCCGGTTTCGCCGCATCTGGCCGCCGCCGCGGAAGGCCGGCACATCACCCTGGAGCCCATCCACGCGGCGTTTGCACAACTCGGCACACTGGCCGATGCGCGCGTGGTCGAAGGCGTCGGCGGCTGGCTGGCGCCGCTGTCCGACACGCTGCTGGCCGGCGATCTGGCGCGCGCGCTGCGCCTGCCGGTGATCCTGGTGGTCGGCCTGCGCCTGGGTTGTCTCAATCACGCGTTGCTCAGCGCGCGCGCGATCCGCGCCGACGGCTGCGAGCTGCTGGGCTGGATCGGCAACCGCATCGACCCGGACATGCTCGAACCCGATGGCAACCTGGACACCTTGCGCGCGCACCTGCCGGCGCCGTGCCTGGGCGTGATCGACTACCGCGCCGACGCGGCCAGCGCGGCGCGCGCATTGGCGCCTGCCGTGGCCGCCCTGCGATCATGCGCGCAACGCTGACGGACATTCCCCATGAGCCTGTTCCTGATCCACATCGAGCATTACACCCGCGCGCACGGCACCGAGCCCGCGCTGGCCTTTGCCGGCGGCAGCCCCGAGGCGCTGGCCGAGGCCATCGAAGACGCGCTGCGCAATCCCGCGCTGTTCACGCGCTGGCGCGCATTGCAGCACGACCCGGACAAGGTGCCGGCCGAACTGGGTGCGCTTGATCCCGGCGCCAGCGCGCGCGCCGACCAGCGTGATCTGCACGTCGAGCTGGAGATTCGCAGCGCGCTGCCGATGAAGATCATCGCGCAGCGCCTGACCTGGCTGATCGGCCCGCACTGGGACGTGCGCAACGTGAAGTGATGCGATGAGCTGCCCGATCTGCCGCGGCGCCGAAGCGCCCTTCGCCAGCGCCACGGTGCTGCGCAAATACGCCGCGCGGTATGTGCGCTGCGGCGACTGCGGTTACGTGCGCGCGGCCGATCCGCACTGGCTGGCCGAGGCGTACGCTGGCAGCGCCATCACCACGCTGGATACCGGCATCGTGGCGCGCAATCTGGATCTGGCCGAACGCACCGCGGCGCTGCTGGCCTGGTACTGGCCGCAGGCCGGCGCGTGCCTGGACCACGGCGCCGGCAGTGGCCTGCTGGTGCGCCTGCTGCGCGACCGCGGTTACGACTTCCGCTGGCGCGATCCCTATTGCGCGAATCTCTTCGCACGCGGCTTCGAGGCGCAACCCGGCGCGCACTACGACCTCGCCACCGCGTTCGAGGTGATCGAACACCTGGCCGATCCGCTGTCGACGCTGGCCGCGCTGGCTGCCGAGGCCGAGGTGCTGGTGCTCAGCAGCGAGCTGTTGCCGGCGACGCGCAATCATCCTGGCGAATGGCATTACTACATGCTCGACAGCGGCCAGCACATCGGCTTTTTCGGCCTGCCGGCTCTGACCGCGGCGGCACGGCGGCTGGGCCTGCAACTGGCCAGCGACGGGCGCTGGCTGCATGTGCTGGGTCGGCGCGTGCCCTCGCCGCGCTTCATGCGTCTGCTGCGCAAGCGGCGCTGGCGGCACTGGCTGCTGCGCCACCGGCGCCGCGCCACGCTGGCGTGGAGCGATCAGGCCGCGCTGCAGGCACGCATCGACGCCGCGGCGGCGCACGACGCCACGCCCTGATCCGGCGCACCGCGGGCACGCCGCGCTTTCTGCACGCGCGGCAACGCGCGACAATGGCGCTTTCGCGGCGCCGCCGCAGTGGCCATCAATCAGGAGATCCCATGAGCGAACCCCAACCCGTCGTGCCGGCCGGCGGCGCCAAGATCGGCATCGAGCGTGGCCATTTGCTGGTGCCGCACAATCCGATCATCCCGTTCATCGAGGGCGACGGCACCGGCCCCGACATCTGGCGCGCCAGCGTGCGCGTGCTCGACGCCGCGGTGGCCAAAGCCTACGGCGGCCAGCGCAGGATCCACTGGATGGAGGTGTACGCCGGCGAGAAGAGCTTCAAGCAGTTCGACACCTGGCTGCCCGACAGCACGGTGCAGGCCTGCCGCGATTACCTGGTCAGCATCAAGGGCCCGCTGACCACGCCGGTCGGCGGCGGCATCCGCTCGCTCAACGTGGCGCTGCGCCAGATGCTGGACCTGTACGTGTGCCTGCGCCCGGTGCGCTGGTTCAAGGGCGTGCCCAGTCCGGTCAAGGACCCCGGCAAGGTCGACATGGTGATCCTGCGCGAGAACACCGAGGACATCTACGCCGGCATCGAGTGGGCCGGCGGCAGCAGCGAGGCGCAGCGCATGCTGGACTTTCTGGCCAAGGAAGATCCCAAGGCCTTCGCCAAGATCCGCTTCGGCACGCAGGCGCGCGTCAACGACTGGCTGGCGCTGCTGGAATCGGTGGGCGCGCCCAAACGCACGCTGCCGGTGGAAGTGGGCATCGGCATCAAGCCGGTCAGCCGCCTCGGCACCGAGCGCCTGGTGCACAGCGCCATCGAGTACGCCATCAAGAACGGGCGCAAGTCGGTGACCCTGGTGCACAAGGGCAACATCATGAAGTTCACCGAGGGCGGCTTTCGCGACTGGGGCTACCAGACGGCGCGCGAGTTCTTCGGCGCGGTCGAGCACGACGGCGGCCCCTGGCACGTGATTCCCGCGGGCAAGCCCGGCGCCGGCATCGTCATCAAGGACGTCATCGCCGACGCCTTCCTGCAGCAAATCCTGCTGCGTCCGGCCGAGTACGACGTGGTCGCCACGCTCAACTTGAACGGCGATTACCTGTCCGACGCGCTGGCCGCGCAGGTCGGCGGCATCGGCATCGCGCCGGGCGGCAA
The DNA here is from genome assembly GCA_022730075.1 of Rhodanobacter sp. Taxonomy (GTDB): domain Bacteria; phylum Pseudomonadota; class Gammaproteobacteria; order Xanthomonadales; family Rhodanobacteraceae; genus Metallibacterium. The sequence goes on from DZBX01000140.1 coordinate 3,626, forward strand.
CATCAACTACATCACCGGCCATGCCGTGTTCGAGGCCACCCACGGCACCGCGCCCAAGTACGCGGGCCAGGACAAGGTGAACCCGGGCTCGCTGATCCTGTCCGGCGAGATGATGCTGCGCTACCTGGGCTGGAACGAGGCCGCCGATGCGCTGGTGCGGGCGATGGACGTGGCCATCGCCGCCAGGCACGTCACCTACGACTTCGCGCGCCTGATGGACGGCGCCACCGAGGTCAAATGCTCCGAGTTCGGCGACCGCCTGATCGCCGCGATGTAAACCGCCGCATCACCGGCGCGCCATCATCGGGCGCGCCGGTCCCATTCCGCAGCACGCCTGAGCACCGCATGCACAAGACCGCGATCCTGATCGACGGCGCCTACTTCCTGGCGCGCTACCGCAAGGTCTACGAAGACCGTGATGGCAACGACGCGCGCACCGTGTCGCGCACCCTGTTCGGCATGGCGCTGGACCACCTCAAGCAACTGGAACGTCCCAAGGACGCGCTGTACCGCATTTTTTTCTACGATTGCGCACCGCTGGAAAAAGTGTTCGAGCGTCCGATCAGCGGCAACAGCATCGACTTCGGCGCCAGCGCCTCGGCCGGTTTCCGCCGCGAACTGCACAACGAGCTCAAGCGCGTGCGCAAGCTGGCGCTGCGTCTGGGGCGTCTGGCCGAGCGCGGCGAGTGGATCCTGAAGCGCAACGCGCTGCAGGATTTGCGCAACGGCACACTGCGCTGGGAGAACCTGCGCGATGACCACTTCGAGCTCGACCTGCGGCAGACGCAGGTGGACATGAAGATCGGTCTGGACATCGCCAGCCTCGCGCACAAGCGCCTGGTCGACCAGATCGTGCTGGTCACCGGCGATGCCGACTTCGTGCCTGCCGCCAAACTGGCGCGGCGCGAGGGCATCGACGTGATCCTCGATCCGATGTGGCAGGGCATTTCGCCGGCGCTGCAGGAGCACGTCGATGGCCTGCAGTCGGTCTGCCCGCGGCCGGGCAGTCCACAGCCGCCGCGCAGCGCCACCGAGCCGCCGGCTGGCGACGCCTGAGCCGCGCATGCGCGTGCTGCTCAACAAGCCTTGGGGCACGCTGAGCCAGTTCACCGATCGTGACGGACGCACCACGCTGGCCGCCTTGCTGCCACCGGCCGTGACGCCGCCGCCTGGCGCACCCCGCGCCGATGATCCGCGCTGGCGGCACCTGTACGCGGCGGGGCGCCTGGATCACGACTCCGAGGGCTTGCTGCTGCTCACCGACGAGGGCGCGCTCGTGCAGCAACTCACCGATCCGCGCCGGCACGCACCGAAGACCTATCTGGTGCAGATCGAACGCGAACCACAGGCCGCCGCGCTGCAAGCGCTGCGCGGCGGCGTGGTGCTGCGCGACGGGCCCACGCGCACGGCCGAGGTGGAGCGCGTGCCGGCGCCGGACTGGCTGTGGCCGCGTGATCCACCGGTTCGCTATCGCAAGAGCGTGCCCGACGCCTGGCTGCGGATCACCCTGCGCGAGGGCCGCAACCGCCAGATCCGGCGCATGACCGCCGCCGTGGGCCATCCGACCTTGCGCCTGGTGCGCATCGCCATCGGCCCGTGGCGACTGGACGGCTTGCCGCCGGGCGCGATGCGCATGGCGGACTGAGCCTTGATCGGTTTGCAAAACC
>DZBX01000141.1 GCA_022730075.1 Rhodanobacter sp.
CAAGATCCGTTTGTCAAATACGCCGCATGACACTGTTTGAGGGCCGGATCAATAGACTGTTCGTGCCGAACAAAAATTGGCCTGACGGGGCCGACATCTTCTTCTGGGACGAGTCGGGCTTTCGCGCCGACACCGTGCATGGCAAGACCTGGGGACTGCGCGGCCACACCCCGGTGGTGCAACGCCCGGGGCAGCGCCAGTCCATCAGTGCGGCCTCCGCAGTCAATGCCCACGGGGCCTTCTGGTTCTGCACCTATGAAGGTGCACTCAGTGCCGCGCTGTTCGTCGATCTGCTCAAAGGCCTAATGCAAGACCGACAAAGACCGGTGCATCTGGTGGTCGATGGTCTGCCTGCACACAAGACGGTGCTGGTCAAACAATTCGTGGCCTCGACCCAAGGCCGCCTGACCCTGCACTTCTTGCCAGGTTATGCGCCGGAGTTGAATCCCGACGAGTGGGTCTGGAGCCATGTCAAGCGCACAGGCACGGCCAGGCGCCCTTTGCGCAAGGGCGAAAAACTCCGCGACAAAATCGAAGAGCAACTCGCCAAGCTGCAGCAAATGCCCCACATGATCCGCTCATTCTTCAAGGCACCTTCTGTCGCCTATATTCTCGACAGCTGAGGAATGGGATTGTCGACGCACTGGAAAATTTTGCGCACTGGTCGTGACGCCGAATTCAACCCGCGATGCGCGTACCGGCTTTACGGTTCGTCTTGCCGGCGCACAGCGGTGCCGGCGCACAGTGCAGCACGCCATTGAGCCGACATGTCCGAACCGAATCTTGTGTCCTACGCCAGCGACGGAGCCGTCGCTTGGGTGGTGATGAACCGACCGCAGGCGCGCAACGCGATCGATGCAGCGCTCGACGCTGAGCTCGAACGTGCTTGGCGGCGCTTTGCCGACGACGACGGCGCCCGCGTCGCGGTGCTGTGCGGCGAGGGCGTCGACTTCTGCGCCGGCGCCGACCTCAGGAGCTACCTGCCGCAGTGGGAGGCCCCGACCGCAGCCAGGCTGCGCCGTGTCGTCGACCGCGGCCTCGGCGGAGGACTCACGCGCGGGTTGCACCGTCTGTACAAGCCGGTCATCGCAGCGATCCACGGGCACGCAGTCGGCGCCGGTTTCGAGCTCGCATTGGCCTGCGACCTGCGCGTCGCGACCCGCGACGCACGCTTCGGAGTGTTCGAAATGCGCGCCGGGCTGCACCAGGGCGACGGCGGCTTGGTGCGCCTGCTCGCCAGTTGCGGGCTGGCGCGCGCGATGGAGCTGACGTTGACAGGACGCACGATCGGCGCCGACGAGTTGCACGCGCTCGGGCTGCTCAGCCAGCTTGCCGACGACGTGCCTGAGCTGCGTCAGTGCGCCCAAACACTGGCCGCCAAAATCGCCGCGCTCAATCCGCACGCGGTGCGCTCGGCCAAGGAGACCTTGATCGAGCTCGTCGGGCGGCCGCTCGACGATGCGCTGCGCCTCGAGGCGCTTTACGGCTACACCAGTTTCGGCGATTTCGCCGAAGTCAGCCGGCACATTCGGCCCCATCAGGAGCGTTGACAATGACCATGCAGAACCCCTCCGACAAGACCTCGCAGCCTCCGCCGCGCGCGGTCATCGTCACCGGCGGCAGCCGCGGCATCGGTGCGGCCGTGGCATTCAGACTTGCGCACGGCGGCCATCCGGTCTGCGTGAACTTCCACGCCGACGCCGGCGCCGCGGGTCGCGTCGTTGAGCGCATTGAACGCGACGGCGGGTGTGCCTTCGCGCACTGCGCCGACGTCGCCGACGAAGACCAGGTGCGCGCGCTGTTCGACACCTGCGAACGACGCTACGGCTCGCTCGGCGGACTGGTCAACAACGCCGGCATCCTTGACGCGCAGATGCCGCTGGCCGAGATGAGCGTGGCGCGGATGCGTCGCATCGTCGACATCAATCTGCTTGGCGCACTGATCTGCGCGCGCGAAGCCGTGCGGCGCATGCAGCGCTCGCGCGGCGGGCAAGGCGGCGCGATCGTCAACGTCTCATCGATGGCGGCGCGCTACGGCGCACCGTTCGAATACGTTGACTACGCCGCCAGCAAGGGCGCGATCGACACGTTGACCGTCGGCCTGGCGCGCGAGGTCGCCGCCGACGGCATCCGCGTCAACGCGGTGCGCCCCGGCCTGATCGAGACGCAGATCCACGCCAGCGGTGCCGACCCGGGTCGCGTCGCCAGGCTGCGCACGACGATACCGATGCAGCGTGGCGGTTTGCCGGACGAGGTCGCCGCGGTGATCGTGTGGCTGCTGTCCGACGCGTCGCCGTACACGACCGGCGCGTTGATCGACGTCGCCGGCGGGCGCTAGCGGTTTGTATCGATGGGACAACGGAGAGCAAGTATGCAAGATGAAATCGGATTCATAGGGCTAGGCGTGATGGGGCAGCCGATGGCGTTGAACCTGGTGCGCGCGGCGGTGCCGCTGGTGGTCTGGAACCGTACGCCGCAGCGCTGCGAGCTGCTGCGAGAAGCCGGCGCCGTGGTGGCCGCCGACGTCGTCGGGGTCTTTGCGCGCACGCGGGTTGTGGTATTGATGCTGGCCAGCGATGCGGCCATCGACGCGGTGCTCGGCCGCGGAGGCCGAGGCTTCGGCGATCTCGTCGATGGCCACCTGCTGATCCATATGGGCACCACCTCGCCCGAGTATTCGCGGGCACTGGGCGAGGACATTCGCACCGCCGGGGGGCATTACGTCGAAGCGCCGGTTTCTGGGTCGCGTGTTCCCGCCGAGCAGGCCCAGCTGGTCGCGATGGTCGCCGGCGACGCAGAGGATCGCGCATTCGTACGCTCGCTGCTTCAGCCGATGTGTGCCAGGGTGTTCGACTGCGGCGTCGTGCCTTCAGCGCTGCTGATGAAGCTCGCCGTCAACCTGTTCCTGATCACAATGGTCACCGGGCTGGTCGAGGCTTTTCACTTCGCCGAAGTGCAGCAGCTCGACCGCGGCCTGCTCGCTGCGATCCTCGCAGCCGGACCGATGTCAAGCGCGGTGTCGAGGGTCAAGGCCGACAAGCTCGTCGCCGGCGACTACGCGGTGCAGGCGTCGATCACCGACGTGCTGAAGAACAATCGCCTGATCGCCGAAGCGGCCCGGCGCGCCGAACTGGCGTCGCCGCTGCTCGACGTCTGCCACGCGCTGTTCCGCGAAACCCGCGATCTCGGCCATGGCGCCGAGGACATGGCCGCAGTGCTGCGCGCGCTGCAGGCGAGAACAGAGCTCGGCCTCGACTCGCCGGTACGCCGAGTCGAGTGAGTGTTCCTCGGCGCGCTCATCCGCTCGTGTCGTCGATGACGGCGCGCGCGTCGGCGCGCAAACAACGCTCGAGCCATTCGGCCAGCGCACGGGCAGCCGGTTTGACCGCTCCTGCGGCCGACACCACGGCGCGACAGGCCTGGCTCTTGAGCATAACAGGATGGGCCGACAGCAAACGCCGTTGCGCCAGGTAGGGGGCGCAGGCGATGTCGGGCGCCAGCGCCAGGCCGAGGCCGCCGGCCGAGGCCTCGAGCATCGCGACTGTGTCGTCGAAGTAATATGCCGTCGGCGCATCGATCGGCTCCCCGAAAGCGAGGCGGCTCCACGCGCTCCAGGGGAAGCGCGGATGGCGGAGCAGCACCATATCGCGCAGCGCGGCCGCCGAGTCGAGCGGCCTGCACGCTGCCAGCATCGTAGGCGCGCCGACGACCCTCAGAGTGACCGGCAGCACGCGCGAGTCGTGCGCGCTGGATGCCGTCTCGACCGCGACGTCGACGCGAGTCGCGGCGCCGTCGTTGTCTGTGGTCACCGGCATGATCTCGAGCTGGATGCCCGGATGCTCGCGCTGGAAGCCGCCCAGGTGCGGCACCAGCCAGATCGTACCCAGCGTCCTGGGTACCGCGAGCCGAACGACCTTGCGTTCGACGTCGTCGAGTGCTGCGCTGGCGTCGCGTAGTCCGTTCAGCGCCGCCGCGATCGGTTCGAGCAGACGCCGGCCGGCCGGCAGCAACTGCGTGCGCGAGCCAGCGCGAGCGAACAGCTCCACGCCCAGCTTGCCTTCGAGCTGCTTGATACGATGGCTGACCGCCGAGCGCGTCACGCAAAGCTCCTCGGCCGCCAGCGCAAAGCTGCCCAGGCGCGCCGCTGCCTCCAGCGCAACCAGTTCGTGCAGCGGCAGTCCGCCGAACGCGCTGACTTCGAGGTCCTGCCGCGGCTCAGGCACCTTTCGTGCAACCCGCTTATGCTCTATGTTCATGTCGCTCCCCGATGTACCGATCACTGCGCCCAGCTTGCCGCCGATGCACGCGCTGGTCGCGTTCGAAGCGCTGGCGCGCCTTGGGCAGGTGCGCGTGGCTGCGCTGGAGCTGGGTATCTCGCCGTCGGCGCTGAACCGGTCGATTGACTGGCTCGAACACCGTCTGCGCTTGCGGCTGTTCCTGCGCCAGCGCAACGCGTTGACGATCACCGCGGCTGGGCGCGCCTATTACACCGCAGTCCAGTCCTTTGCGCGCACCATCGCCGACGGCTTGTTCGAATTCACGCCGCTGGCCAGCGTGCAGCTTCGCGTGTCGTGCTCGCCGGCGCTGGCGCGATTGTGGATCGGGCCCCGGCTGGCGCGCTTTCGCGACGCTCACCCGCGCGTCGGCGTCGCGTTGCTGGTCGACGAGGCGCTGGCCGACGTTCCGGGCAATCAGGTCGATGTCGCGCTGCGCTACGGCGGCGACGCTGATGCCGAGCTTGAACACGTCGACCTGTGGCAGGAGTGGTTGGCGCCGCACCGCGCGCCGCGCCTGCTCGACGACGGCGCAAGCGACGATCCGGCGCGCTGGCCGCTGATCGAGCATGCGCACTGGCCTTGGCGCGACTACTTCGACCGCGTCGACCCGGAGCAGCCGCGGCGGCCCGCGGCGCTGGTCTGCCACGACGTACCGCTGGCGCTGCAGGCAGCGTTGAGCGGGTTGGGCGTGGCCTTGCTGCCAGTGGCGCTGGCGTCGGCGTTCGTCGCCAGCGGACAGTTGCTGCGCGTCGGCCCCGGCGCGCTCGAGGCCAAGTGCTATCGCGCGGTCGTGCGCCGCGATACTCTGCAGCGTCCGGCGGTCACCGCCTTCGTCGACTGGTTGAGGCGCGAGGCGGCCGCCGACGCACGCGCGAGCCGCTGACGCGCCGCGGCACGCGCTCATCTGGCGCGCCGTGGCCAGAAGCCGCTGTGGGCACCGCACAGGCTCCAGTCGGTGGCAGCCTTGTCCAACGTGGAATGAGCCTGAACGAAGCGCGTCATTCCACTGAGGA
>DZBX01000030.1:0-17390 GCA_022730075.1 Rhodanobacter sp.
AGCTCGACGGGACCACGCTGCTCGCCTGACGCGGCACGGGTCTGCCGCGTGGCGCGGCTCGCGGCGCTGGATGCCCGCCCCCGCCTTCGCGGGGGCAGGCTATGCGCGGGCATGACGCTGCGGGGTTTTCCACGTCACATGGTTCTCATCATCCTCAGGGCGCGTCACGTATTCCCCGTCATCCCCGGGCGCGCGCAGCGCGAGCCGGGGATCCAGTGGCGTTGCCGTGCGTGGCGTCAGCGCTGCGCCTGCAACCACTTCAGCGCCATGCGCCGCAGCGAGGCATCGGCGGCTTCGTCAGTGGCGATCGCGGCGATGGGACGCCAGGCCAAGTCCAGCGATTCGGCGCTGACGGCATAGCGCTCGTCCGCGCCAGCGCGCACCACGTAGCGCACGTCCCAGTGCAGATGCTCGGGATCAGTGCCGCGCGCGGGGATCGCATGGCAGTCCAGATCGAAGATGCCACCTTCGACATGCAGACCGGACAGGCCCGATTCCTCCTCGGCCTCGCGTAGCGCCACGCGCGCCAGATCGGCATCGCCGTCGGCATGGCCGCCCAGTTGCAGCCAGCGGCCCAGCTTGCGGTGATGGGTGAGCAATACGCGCGCGCCATCCTTGCTCACCAGCCAGGTCGAGCCGGTGAAGTGACCGGGCGGATGGCTGCGCAAGCAGCAGTCAGGATGGCTGCGCGCGAAGGCGGCGAAGCGGGTTTGCAGCGCGCGTTGTTCGGCGTCGTCCGCGCGGTAGGCCATCAGGCTGGCAAGAACGCGCTGTTGATCCGGCGTCATGGCGCTGGCGGACAGGACTGGCTGCTGCATCGGGCCTTGCTGCGCTTGGGGAGGCTCGCGTATGTTACGCGAGCGCCCGGCAGCGGTCAGTCGCCGTTCACGTCGCGCGCCGTGACGCGCAGGCATTGCCTGTGACAGCGACTGCACCCCTCGCGCATCCGTTCGCGGCGCTGCGCATGCCCCGGAGACCGCATGAATTCGTTCCGCGTCAAGCCGCTCGATGACATCATCGCGACGGCTGAAAAGCATAGCCTCACCCGCCAACTGGGCGCCTTCCAACTGACCATGCTGGGCATCGGTGCGATCATCGGCACGGGTATTTTCGTGCTGACCGCCGAAGCCGCGCAGAAAGCCGGGCCGGGCATGATGATCTCCTTCATCATCGCCGGAACGGTCTGTGCTCTGGCCGCGCTGGCTTATGCCGAACTCGCGGCGATGGTGCCGGTGTCCGGTTCCGCGTACACCTATACCTATGCGGTGATGGGCGAGGCGCTGGCGTGGACCGTGGGCTGGGCGCTGATCCTCGAATACGCGGTATCCGCCGGGGCGGTGGCGGTAGGCTGGTCCGGCTATTTCAACGGCCTGCTGCAGTCGATCGGCTGGGGCTTGCCGGAGTTTCTGCGTTCTGGTCCCTATGCCGGCGGCAGCTTCAACATGGTGGCGTTCGCGGTCTCGCTGCTGATCACCGGGCTGCTGGTGCTGGGCACCACCGAAAGCGCCCGGGTCAACGCCTTTCTGGTGCTGATCAAGGTCGCGGCACTGACTGTGTTCGTCATCGTCGCCGTGCCAGCGGCAAAGACCGCCAACTTCACCCCGTTCCTGCCGACCGGCTGGGGTAGCCCACTCAGCGGCAGCGGTCTGGGCGTGCTGGGCGCGGCGGCTTCGATCTTCTTCGCCTATGTCGGCTTCGACGCGGTGTCCACCGCGGCCGAGGAAACCAAGAATCCCAATCGCAACATCCCCATCGGCCTGATCGGCTCGCTGCTGGTGTGCACGGTGTATTACCTGCTGGTGGGTTATGGCGCGATTGGCGCCGACGGCGCGCAGCCGATGATGGCCAACGGTCACGCGCTGCAACCCGGCAGCCCGCAAATGGCCGCCGCCTGCCACGGCGTGCACAACCTGGTGTGCAGCAAGGAGGCGCTGTCCTTCGTGCTCAAGGATCTGGGTTTCCCCTCGCTGGGTTACATGGTCGCCTTGGCCGCCAGCATCGCCCTGCCTTCGGTGATCCTGATGATGATCTACGGGCAGACCCGCATCTTCTTCACCATGTCGCGCGATGGCCTGCTGCCGAGGCGCCTGGCCAGGGTGCATCCGCGCTTTCATACCCCGCATGTGATCACCCTGATCACGGGCATCGCGGTGGCGTTTTTCGCGGCGCTGTTTCCGGTCGGCCTGCTCGCCGATGTGTCCAACTCCGGCACCTTGTTCGCGTTCGCCATGGTGTCGCTGGGCGTGCTGGTGCTGCGCTATACACAGCCCGACCGCCCGCGTCCGTTCCGCATCCCCAACATGCTGGTGTGGCCGATCTGCGTCGGCGCGGTGATCGGCTGCGTGGTGCTGTTTTTCAGCCTGAGTGAATTCACCAAGTACTTCTTCCTCGGCTGGGCTGCGGTCGGACTGATCCTGTACGCCCTCTACGGCATGCGCAACAGCGACATGGCGCGCAAGCCGCGCTGACCTCGCCCACCACGATTGCCGGCCGCGTGTGTTGCGCGCGGCCCGGCACCTAGCAACGACCGGGCACTGATCACACGCAGCGCTGACCGATCCGCGCTGCGCAACACATCCCTATCCCGGTGCCCGCTGTGCCATTGTTGGTCTAGCGAGCACGCGTTGCGTCGCTGGCCTTCGGTTGTCACTGGACTTTGTCGGCCCTCCCAACAGCGGAAGGCTCGCTTGAAATCAATACCGTACGGTATGGTACCTATCGTTCATGCTTCGATTCGAATGTCGTAATGAATTTCATCACATTGTTTTTACTTGGTTTAATTCTTGATTAACAGGATCAACACCAAGTAGCGATTGGCACCTGTCCAAGCCCGCGCTATGCTCGTGCCTCGGTGGTTTCCATGGCAGTGGACCCCGATGCGCGGCCCGAACGGAACGGCGATCAGCTCCCGCCCGACCCTCGGGCCGCCTTTTAATCCGCGTCCGCCAATCCGCCGCGACCGCGTACTGGTCGCCAAGGCCACACGGATCGAGTCGCGCAGCCCTGCAAGGCAATCCAAAAAGAAGCCGGCCTCGAAGGCCGGCATCCCGCAGCGTGCATCGGCGCCGGCAAACTTATTTGCGCGTGGCGTGTGCCGAGCACCAGCCCTTGGCATTCACATCCTTGCCGGGGAACAACTGGCAGGGACCCCACGGCGCACCAGCGGCACCCTGATAGAAATTGCAGTTGCCGCAATCCTGCGAGGGTTTGTGGTTGGGATACTTGGCCTGGCTGACTTGTGCCGTATCTTCAACGTAGCCCAGCGCCTGCGCAGCCGGATCCGTGGGACTGAGATGCGGCAAGCCGGCGGCGTGCGCGTGTCTCGGCATGGCGCCGACGACGACCGCGGCCGCGGCGGTTCCTGCGGCCATCTTCAGAAAGTGGCGACGCGATGGATCGTTCTCATGTTGCGACATTGGCAAACCTCCGTCGTGAAAGATCTCGTGGAACGGCATGGTACGCCCCAATCAGGCCAGCGTCATGATCCAGATCAAGCCGGCACGCGTGTTATATTCATCCAGCATCTGGACGGCCAAATGATGTCCGCAACCCGCCTCGACCACGAGCCCTCCGACGCATTCGAGCGGTTGGCGCGGCAACTCTGCAACGCTGCCGCCGATCTGGCGCGACGCGGCTGGACGCCCGCGACCAGCGGCAATTTTTCCGCGCGCCTGGATGCCACCCGCATCGCCGTCACGGTGTCCGGCCGCGACAAGGGCAGACTGACCCCTGCCGACATCATGCTGATGGACGCCCAGGCGCGCGCGCTGGACACACAGCGTCCCTCGGCCGAAGCCCGCCTGCACGCGCAGCTCTACCGCCTCCTGCCAGACTGCGGCGCGATCCTGCACACGCACTCGGTGACGCAAACCGTCGCCTCGCTGCATTGCGCCCGCGCCGGCGCAGTGCGACTGTCCGGCTACGAGCTGGTGAAAGCCTTGCACGGCCACCACAGCCACGCGCAGGATCTCGTGCTTCCGGTGTTTCCCAACAGCCAGGACATGGCCGACATCGAGCGGCATGTCGAAGCCTGGCTGGCCGCGGGCAGGCCGCTGCACGGCTATCTGATCGCCGGCCACGGCATCTACGCGTGGGGTCGCGACACCGGCGAGGCCGTGCGCCACCTCGAAGCCATCGACTTCATGCTCGCCTGCGAGCTCGAACTGAGGAAATTGCCGTCATGAGTCGCCTGCGCATCTTCGACGAACAACGGCCCGAGCAAGCGCTCTCCACCTTGCACGACCATGCCGCAATCGAGCGCGCGCTGGCGCAGTTCGGCGTGCGCTTCGAGCGCTGGGAGGCCCTGCATCCGCTGGCACCCGGTGCCAGTCCCGAGGAGGTCATCGCCGCCTATCGCAAGGACATCGACCGCCTGATGGCCGCCGAGGGTTACCGCGCGGTGGATGTGATCAGCCTGCACCCCGAGCATCCGGACCGCGCGGCCCTGCGCAAGAAGTTCCTCGACGAGCACACCCATGCCGAGGACGAAGTGCGTTTCTTCGTCGCCGGCTCCGGCCTGTTCACCCTGCACCTGGAGGCGCGTGTGGTGGAGATTCTCTGCGAGCAGGGCGATCTGATCGGCGTGCCCGACGGCACGCGGCACTGGTTCGACATGGGGCCGGCACCGCACTTCGTCGCCATCCGCCTGTTCGGCAATCCCGAGGGCTGGGTCGCGCGTTTCACCGGTGACGGCATCGCCGCGCGCTTTCCGCGCTACGAGCCCGGCCAGGCGGCCGCGGCATGAGCGCAGGCGCCGAAATCCGCGCCGTCGTCACCGACATCGAGGGCACCACCAGCGACATCCGTTTCGTGCATGAGGTGCTGTTTCCCTACGCGCGCAAACGCCTGCCGGCCTACGTGGAAACCCACCGCGACCGTGATGACGTGCAGCACTGGCTGGCCGAGGCGGCGCGCGAAGCCGGCTGGATCGAGGCCGGTCTGGGCGAGGTGATCGACCTGCTCATCGGCTGGATCGACGCCGACCGCAAGTCCACGGCGCTGAAGGCCCTGCAGGGCATGATCTGGCGCGAAGGCTATGCCGCCGGCGATTTCGTCGCGCACGTCTACCCCGATGTGGCGCCCGCGTTGCGCGCCTGGCGCGCGCGTGGCCTGCGCCTGTTCGTGTACTCCTCGGGTTCGGTCGACGCGCAGCAGCAATTCTTCGCGCACAGCGAAGCCGGCGATCTGACGCCGCTGTTCGCAGGCTATTTCGACACGCAAACCGGCCCCAAGCGCGAGCCGGCCGCGTACATGCGCATCGCCGAGGCCATCGGCGAACAACCCGCGCGTATCCTGTTCCTCTCCGACATCGTCGCCGAGCTGGACGCGGCGCGCGCCAGCGGCTTGCGCACCACCCTGCTCTGCCGCCCCCCGGCCATGTGCGTGGCGGATGCCGCGCATCCCTGCGTGCACGACTTCAGCGCCATTGCTTTTTGACGGCGCCGGCGCCTGCCGGCCCAGCGGAGACACGCATGCAGCTCTACCTCAGCCCGACCTCGCCGTTCGCGCGCAAGCTGCGCGTTGCCCTGCTGGAAAAAGGCCTCGACTTCGCGACCGTGTTCGTCGATCCCTGGCAGGTGCCGGAGGCACTGACCCGTGCCAACCCGCTCTCGCAGGTGCCCACGCTGGTCACCGACGCGGGCGTGGCGCTGGTCAACAGCGAAACCATCCTCGACTGGCTCGAGCGCACTTACCCGCAGCCGGCGCTGCTGCCGGCGGATGCGGATGCAGCGACGCGCGCGCTGGCCATCGCCGGACTGGCCCAGGGCATGCTCGAGGCCACCGTGCAGATCGTGCTGGAGCGGCGCAGGGCGCCAGAACTGCAATCCGCCGCGCTGATCGAGCGGCGCAAGGCCGCCCTGCAGCGCGGCGTCGCCAGCCTGGCGCAGCGCTTCGATCGTGCGCGCGACCGCTTCCATGTCGACGGCATCGGCGCCGCCGTGGCACTGGCCTACCTCGATTTCCGACTGCCCGAACATGCCTGGCGCAACGACGCGCCGCAACTCGCGGCATGGCAGGACTGGGCCGCGGCACGCCCCTCCCTGCAGGCCAGCGCGCCGCCGACCTGAGCCCTGTTCAGCGCCCGGCGTGGCGCAACGCCAGGGTCTCCACCACCGATGCCAGATCGAGGCCGCGCGCGCGCAGCAGCACCAGCAAGTGATAAACCAGATCGGCGGCCTCACCGCGCAACGCGTCGTCGTCCTGCGCCACCGCCGCCAGCGCGGTCTCGACGCCCTCCTCGCCCACCTTCTGCGCGATGCGGCGCACGCCGTCCTCGAACAGGCGCGTGGTGTAGCTGCCTTGCGGGCGCAGCTGCTCGCGCTGCGCGACCAGCGCGTCGAGCTGGCCGAGAAACGTCAGTGCGGGCGCGGCGGCATCGCCGAAACAGGTATCCGTGCCGCGATGGCAGGTCGGGCCCTGCGGCAGCGCGAGCACCAGCAAGGTGTCGGCATCGCAGTCCACATGCAGCGACTGCACGCGCAGCACATGGCCGGAGGACTCGCCCTTGGTCCACTGCCGCTGGCGGCTGCGGCTGTAAAAAGTCGCCAGACCGCTCACGCGCGTCGCCTCGTAGGCCGCGCGATCCATGAAACCGAGCATCAACACGCGTCCGTCGAGCGCGTGCTGCACCACGGCCGGCACGAGTCCATCGCCCTTGCTCCAGTCCAGCGTGGCGGGATCGGGACCGTGGCTTGCTGCACTCATGGACGCACCTCGATGCCGGCCGTGGCCAGCGCCTGCTTGAGTTCGGGGATGGCAATGTTGCCGGCATGGAACACGCTGGCGGCCAGGGCCGCGTCGACGTCGGCCGCGCGGAACACCTCGATGAAATGCGCGCAGGCACCCGCGCCACCCGATGCCACCAGCGGCACCCGGCACAGCGCGCGCGCAGCCTGCAGTTGCTCGATGTCGTAGCCGGTGCGCACGCCGTCGCTGCCCATGCAATTGAGCACGATCTCGCCAGCGCCGCGCTGCTGCGCCTCGACGATCCAGTCCAGCGTGCGTCGCGGCAGTGCCTGGCTGCGCGTGGGATCGCCGCTGTTCACGCGCACGCGCCATTCACCGTCGGCGTCGCGCAGGCTGTCGATACCCACCACCACGCACTGCACGCCGAACGCGGCGGCCAGCTCGTCGATCAGCGCCGGCCGCTGCAGCGCCGGCGAGTTCACCGAGATCTTGTCCGCGCCCGCGTGCAGCACGGCGCGCGCCTGCTCGACGCCGCGGATGCCGCCAGCGACGCAGAACGGAATGTCCAGCTCGCGCGCCACGCGCTCGACCCAGCCCACATCCGTCACGCGTCCTTCGGGACTGGCGGTGATGTCGTAGAACACCAGCTCGTCGGCACCGGCATCGCGGTAGCGCCGCGCCAACTCGACAATGTCGCCCATGTCGATGTGATCGCGAAAGCGTACGCCCTTGACCACACGGCCAGCGCGCACATCGAGGCAGGGAATGATGCGCCGGGTCAGCACGCCAGCGCCTCGCTCAGGTTGAAGCGGCCATCGAGCAACGCGCGCCCGAGAATCACCGCCGCCGCACCCGCGGTGCGTGCGGCACGGATGTCATCAAGATCGCACACGCCGCCCGATGCCTGCACGCCCAGCTGCGGTGCACGCTCGGCCAGATACCGGTACAAGTCGATGTTGAGCCCGCCAAGCATGCCATCGCGCGCGATGTCGGTGCACAGCACATGACGCGCGCCCGCCGCGGCGTAGACGCCCGCGCGTTCATCCAGCGTGACGGCTTCGGCCCGTGTCCAGCCCGCGCTGGGCAATTGCCAGACGCCCTGGTCCTGGCGTGCATCCAGCGCCAGGACCAGGCGCTCCGCGCCGAAGTCGCGCAGCCAGCGCCGCACCGTTTGCGGATCGCGCACGGCGATGCTGCCGATGACCACGCGTGCGGCGCCGGCATCGAACAGGCGCTGCACGTCCGTCGCGGCACGCACGCCGCCGCCAGCCTGCACGGACAGCCCGCAGCGCGCCAGCGCTTCGAGCAACGGCAACTGGGTGAAGCCACCCGCGCGCGCGCCATCCAGATCGACCACGTGCAGCCAGTGCGCGCCAGCATCGCGGTAGGACCGCGCCAATTCGAGCGGCGCGACGGCATAACGCGTCTCACGCGCATAGTCGCCCTGGCGCAGACGCACCACGGCTCCATCATGCAAATCGATCGCGGGGATCACCTGAAAATTCATAGGCCGAGAAAGTTCTGCAGCAGGCGTGCGCCAACCATCGCGGAGCGTTCGGGATGAAACTGCATGCCGCAAACATTGCCTTGGCGCACCACGGCGCTGAACGCCACGCCGTGCGTCGTGCTGGCCAGCGTGCACGCGCCGGGCGCTGCTGCGTAGCCGTGCACGAAATAGGCATAGGCCGCTTGCGGCAGACCTGCAAGCAGCGGGTCATCGCGCACGATCGTCAGCGCGTTCCAACCCATGTGCGGTATGCGCACCTGGTGATCGCCAGCCAGCAGACCCACCCTGCCCGGCAGCAATCCAAGACAAGGTGTATCGCCCTCCGCGGAATGCTCGAACAGCAACTGCATGCCCAGACACACGCCCAGCACCGGCTGGCGCAGACCGCGCAATATCTCCACCAGCCCCGCGTCGCGCAGGCGTCGCATGCCCGGCGCGGCGGCACCAACGCCCGGCAGGATCACATGTGTGGCCGCGCGGATGCGCGCGGCGTCGCTGCTCAGCTCGGCGTCCACGCCAAGCCGCTGCAATGCATAGCGCAGCGAGCCGATATTGGTGCCACCGGCCTCGACCAGCACCACATCGGGCACACCCGCGCTCACAGCACGCCCTTGGTGCTGGGCAGAATGTCGCCCTCGCGCCGCAGTGCCGTGCGCAGGGCGCGCGCCACCACCTTGAAGCAGACCTCGACCATGTGGTGCGCGTTTTCGCCGCGCACCTCCAGATGCAGGTTGGCGCCCAGGCTGTCGCACAGCGAGCGGAAGAAGTGCGGCACCAGTTCGGTGGGCAGATCGCCCACGCGCTCGCGCGGGAAGCTGCCGCTGAACACGAACCATGGCCGTCCGGACAAATCCAGCAGCGCCGTCGCACTGGCCTCGTCCATGGGCAGGCGCACGCGCACCGCCTGCGCCGTGACCGCGTCCGCACCGGCCGCGACCTCGGCGTCGCCGTAACGGCCGATGCCGCGCTTGTCGCCCAGCGCCTGGCGCAGCGCCTGCCCCAGCGCCAGCGCGCAGTCCTCGACGGTGTGGTGCTCGTCAACGGCCAGATCGCCGGCTGCGTCGATCTCGAGCGCGAAACCGCCGTGCTTGCCGATCTGCTCGAGCATGTGGTCGAAATAACCAAGCCCCGTGCGCACACTGGGCGCTGCCTCGCAGTCCAGATCCACGCGCACGCGGATGCGCGTTTCGCGCGTATGCCGCTCGACCGATGCCACGCGCGGCGCATCGCACAGCAGGTGCGCGACCTGCTTCCAGGTCATGCCGTGTACGCCCATGCGCAGACCGCGCACACCAAGGTTGGCGGCAAGTTGCAGATCGGTTTCGCGATCGCCGATCACGGCCGAGGCGGCACGGCTCCAGCCATCATCGGCCAGATAATGACGCAGCATACCGACGCCGGGTTTGCGCGTATCCAGCCCTTCGCCTGGAAAACTGCGATCGATCAGCACTTCGCGAAAGGCGATGCCCTGCGAGGACAAAATCTGCAGCAGCAACGCCTGCGGACCAGCGAAATCGGATTCTGGAAAGCTGGCCGTACCGAGGCCATCCTGATTGCTGACCATGACCAGATCGAAACCCGCTGCCACGCAGCGCTGCAGCGCGACGATGACGTCAGGCATCAGCGCGAATTTTTCAAACCTGTCAACCTGTTCGTCGACAGGTTCCTCGATCAGGCAACCATCGCGATCCACGAACAGGATTTTGCGTGCACCGCTCATGCCGCAGCCTCGTCGCGCGCAGCCGCTGCGAGCAAGGCCAGCGCGCGATTGTTCTCCGCGGACAAGCCGATGCTCAGGCGCAGGAATCCGGCGAGCTGGGCATGGCGCCCGATATCGCGCAGCAGCACACCCTGCGCGAGCAGGCGCGCACACACCGCAGGCGCCGCATCCATGGCGAAGGCAATGAAGTTGGCGCGCGAGGGCAATACCTTGCGCACGCCGGGTATCAGCGCCAAGGCAGCGGCGATGCGCTCGCGTTCGAGTCGCGTCGCGGCAATGCGCGCTGTGGTCTGTGCCTGCGCTGCAGGCTCCAGCGCGGCTAATGCCGCCTGCACGCTGGGCGTGGGCAGCGGATACGGCGCCATGATTCGCCGCAGCAGCGCGATGACCTCGGGTGCCGCCAGCAGCGCGCCGATGCGCGCGCCAGCCAGCGCCCAGGCTTTCGAGAGGGTGCGCAATACGCCGAGATTCTCGTAGCGATCCAGCAGCGTCGCGACGCTGGCCGCCTGCGCGTATTCGATGTAAGCCTCGTCCACGATCAGCAGCGCACGCCCACCGAGAGCTTCCGCCAGGCGCTCGATGTCGGTCGGAGCCACCAGGCCACCGCTGGGATTGTTGGGCGAACATACGAACACCAGTTTCACCGCGGGTGTCAGCGCGGCCAGCACGGCCTCGATGTCGAGCGAGAAGTCCGCACGCAGCGGCACTTCCACGATCGCCACGCCCTGCGTGTGCGCACACACCGCGTACATGCCGAAGGTCGGCGGCGAGATCAGCACCGCATCCGCGCCCGCGCGGCAGAAAGCACGCGTGAGCAGGTCGATGGCCTCGTCGCTGCCGCGTCCGACCAGAACCTGCTCGGCGCGCGCTCCGTAAAGCCGCGCCAGCGCATCGATCAGCGCGCGTGGCTGCGGCTCCGGATAGCGATTGAGGCCGCGCCCTGCGTCCTGCGGCGGCGGCCATGGCGACTCGTTGGCGTTGAGGAAAATCGCGCCGCCCTGCGCCTCCATGCGCGCCGAGGAATACGGCGCCAGCGCCACGATCTCGGGCCGCGCCAGATCCAGCACACTCATGGCAGCGCCTCCGCAAGCAGTTCAAGACGCAGGCTGACCGCGCGTGCGTGCGCCTCCAACCCCTCGGCGCGCGCCAGCGTGATCGCGCAGGGACCGATGCCGCGCAGGCCCTCGCGATCCAACTCCTGCACGGTGATCTGCTTCTGGAAACTGGCCACCGAGACGCCACTCCACGCGCGCGCATGGCCATCGGTGGGCAGCACGTGATTGGTGCCGCTGCAGTAATCACCCACCGATTCGGGTGACCATGCACCAAGAAACACCGAGCCGGCACTGTGTACCGCCTCCAGCAGCGCATGCGGCGCGCGCACCTGCAGAATCAGATGTTCGGGCGCGTAGTCGTTGCTCACCGCGGCCGCCTGCGCCAGATCCTGTACCTGGATGGCGCGGCTGGCCGCCAGCGCCTGTTGCGCGATGGCCGCGCGCGGCAGCAACGCGCATTGACGCACCACCTCGTCCTGCACCTTCGCGATCAGATCGGCGTCTGGCGAGACCAGCAGCACTTGCGAATCCGGGCCATGCTCGGCCTGCGACAACAGATCGGCGGCGACGATGCGCGGGTCGGCGGCGGCGTCGGCGATCACCAGCACCTCGGAGGGGCCCGCGGGCATGTCGATGGCGGGCCCGCCGGGCAAGGCCGCGACCTGCTGCTTGGCTTCGGTCACCCAGCCGTTGCCCGGCCCGAACAACTTGTCGCAACGCGGCACCGAGGCACTGCCCAGCGCCATGGCGGCGATGGCCTGCGCGCCGCCCAGCTTGAACACGCGCCGCACACCGCAGCGGCGCGCCGCATGCAATACGGCCGCATCGCAACGCCCGTCGCCACGCGCCGGTGTGCAGATCACCACCTCCGGACAACCGGCAAGCCGCGCGGGCACGGCCAGCATCAGTACCGTCGAGGGAAGTGGCGCGCTGCCCGCCGGCACATAGAGACCAACCCGCGTGATCGGCCGCAGCATGCGCTCGCAGACCACGCCAGGCGCCGTCTGCACGCGTGCCGGTTGCGGCGCGGTGGCGGCGTGGAATTGCTCGATGCGCGCGGCGGCCTCGGCAATCGCGGTTTTGAGCGTGGTGTCGAGTACGGCCTCGGCGGCGTCGAACTCAGCGTCGCTGACTTCCAGCACATCCAGTGTCACGCCATCGTGGCGGCGCGTGAGCAGGCGCAGCGCGGCGTCGCCATCCGCGCGCACCTGTTCGATGATGCGCGCCACGCCGTCGCGCACGACGGCGCCGCGCGCGCGCACCGGGCGCTGCAGTGCTTGCACGCGCTGCGCGGTGCTCAAATCGTTCCAGATCAGACTTTGCATGAGGATGGGCTTCCACGATCGTCAGGCCAGCATTTTCTCCACCGGCAGCACCAGCATCGAGCTGGCGCCGGCGCGCTTCATGTCTTCAAGGTGCTGCCAGGTGATCGCGCCATGGCACAAGGCCTGCATCGCAACCTGATCCTCGCACCCTTCGATCGGCAACAGGGTCGGCATGCCACCGCGCGGCAGGATGCGGCCGATGGCCTCCAGCGCGGCGCGCGGCGCATGCAGCATCACCAGCTTGGATTCGCGCACCTGGATCACGCCTTCGATGCGCCGCAGCAGCAACTCGATCAGCCCGGCGCGCTCGTCCGTGGGCAGCTCCGCGGGCACCGCAAGAACCGCTTCGCTGTGCAGCAGCACCACCACTTCCCTGAGCTGGTTCGCGGCCAGCGTGGCGCCGCTGGAGACCAGATCGCAGATCAGATCGGCGGTACCCAGGCGCGGCGCGATTTCCACGGACCCGGACAACGTGACCACGCGCGCGCGCACGCCCTGCTCGATCAGCCAGTGCCGCAGCAGCGCCGGGTAGGTGGTGGCGATGCGCAGATCCTGCAATTGCCGCGCGCCATCCCATCCCTGCTCCTGCGGGATCGCCAGCGCCAGCCGGCACTGGCCAAAACCCAGCGTGCGCAATGCGCGGAAGCCGGGCTCGCGTTGCGTCGCCACGGCGGCCAGGCGCTGCTCTTCGAGTACGTTGTTGCCGACCACGCCGAGATCGCACACGCCATCGGCGATCATGCCCGGGATGTCGTCGTCACGCACCAGGAGCAGATCGATCGGCAGCGTCTCGCCGAAGCAAAACAGCTTGTCGCGGCTTTGTCTGAATTCGAGCCCGCAACGCGCCAGCAGATCCTGCGAAGGCGCGGCCAGGCGCCCCGATTTTTGCACCGCGATGCGCAGGCGATCGCGCGGTTTCATGCGCGCGCATCCGCCAGACGCCGCGACCGTCCGGGTCGCGCGCCGGCATCCGGCGCGCGCGCGGCGTCACCCTGTTTCCTGCCCGTACTGCTCACCCGCGGCGGCTTGCGCGTCTGCTGTGCGCGTGCCACGGCGGCCAGATAGCCGCCGTTGCCCTGGTTGAGATAGCGCGCCACGCGTCCGATGGTGGTGATGCTGACCGCGGTCAGATCGTGGATTTCGCGGTAGGGCGTGGCCGCCAGCAGATGCGGCACCACCGACCAGCGATCGACCAGCGCCTCGACCTCGGCCGGCGTGCACAGGTCGCGCAGAAATGCCCGCATTTCCGTCACGGTGCGCATGCTCAACAAGGCACGGCACAGGCCTTCCTCGGCTTGCGTCCGCGGCTGCCGCGGCTCGATCGATCGACGTTTCATGGGTGAATCCACGTACTAGTGCGTTAGTACATGATCTTAGTCGCAAGGTGGCGCGCCTGGCAAGCCCTGCCCGCCGACCGCGGTACGGACGCGCGGCAGCGATTCCGCGGACCGCACACCGCGCCATGGCCGGCTTCGCCGGGCCGTCGGATCCTGCAATATCACGCCTTGATCACGTTTTCGTAGCGTTGGCCGAACCGCCTGCGCACTTCCGCAATGCGCAGTGGCGATGCAGGCCACGTCTGGTATTGACACGGCGGCGGTCGCTGCGCTGGCGGGAACTTCGCGCACATGCTGACTCTCTAAACCACGCTCCGTATACGCCGCACCACCACGACACGGCGGCGCGTTACGGCTTCTGGTGCCGATCATCCCTTCCCGATCCCAAGGAATCCGACCATGAACCGTTTGCCGCGTATTCGTCCGCTGGTTTGCATGTGCTTGCCTCCGTTGCTGTGCCTGGGCAGTGCCGCCGCCATCGCCGGCACGCGCGTGCCGATGTTGCCGCCCGGCAACGCGCTCAATCCGCAAAGTCCGTTCGCCACGCTGTACCTGCCGCAAAACCTGCCCAGCGCCGCGGACGCCAGCGTCGGCCCCAGCGCGTGGACGCACGCCTACGGCAGCCCGCAACACAATGCCGCGTTCCCGCTGCCGGCCTCGGCACCGGCCTGGGCGCGAGATGGCGTGCGCTGGAATTTTCCCGAGGCGCGCGCGTGGCCGCTGAGCGATGACAAACCCTTTGGCGCCGGGGTCTACGGCATCAAGGAGGCGCTGCCGGTGCAGACCCAGTTCTACGGCAACGCGCTGGGCGTTTCGGTGGTCGGCGGCGTGGTCTTCGCCGAAAGCGACGACATGTTCGCCTATGCCATCAACGCGCATACCGGCAAACTGATCTGGCGCAGCAGCCCGGTGGGCAACACGCTGATGGGCAACCCGCTGGTCGTCGGCGACAAGGTGTATCTGTCGGCCGGCAATGTCGGCTTCAATTTCGCCAACGTGATGCGCTTCGTCAAGAATCCGGCCACGGCCGGGCGTGGCGTCAACATCAGCTACAACGGCATTTACGCGATGGACCGCAAGACCGGCGCGCTGGACTGGTATTTCCCCACGCGCGGCGACGCCATGCCGACGCCGGCCTATGACGGCGGGCGTCTGTTCATCACCACCGGCGCGGGCAGCGCGGTGTGCATCGACGCCACCAACGGCGCGCTGATCTGGCGCGACCATCTGGGTGGCATCGCCAACATGTCGAGCCCGGCGGTGGTCGATGGCCGCGTGTATGTGGCCATGTCGGTCAAGCCCTTCCTGTACGCGCTGGATGCGCGCACCGGCAAGGTGCTGTGGCGCGGCACGATCCCGGGGGCGGCCAATACCGGCATGGGCGATGTCTCGCCCGCGGTCAGCGACGGCATCGTGGTGCAGGATGCCGTGGCCAACCCGATGGATGTCGCCGGCAAGCCCACGCTTGAAACCCTGGTGCGCGCCTTCGACGCCAGCACCGGCAAGGTGCTGTGGACCTACAACATGGGTCGCGGCCACAAGGTGCCCGCATTCAAGGGCGGCGTACCGATGATCCACGACGGCGTGGTCTATGTGGGCAGCCCGGTCACCTCGGCCTATGTCGCGCTGAATCTGAAAACCGGCAAGCCCTACTGGCGCTGGGCGGTGCCCAACGCGGGCCTGGCCGGCGCTGGCCGCGGCGCGCCCACGTACTACATGGGCACGCTGTACGTGGCCACTGGACCGAATCTGTACGCGCTGAACCCGAAAACCGGCCAGGAACTGCACAGCATGCACATCGGCGGCCGCTTCGGCATCGTCAATCCGACCATCGTCGGCGGCACGATTTATCTGGGCAATTCATGGGACTGGGTCAATGCCGTACCGCTGCGCGAGGTGAATCCGGCCGCGCATTCCTGACGCGCGCCGCGGGTCCGCCTTGGAGGATGGCGGCGATCACACCTGGAACCCCTTCGCGAGCAACGCGATCATGCGCCGGATGTCGCCATCCATCGCACGATCGCGCGGCATGAACCCCACTTCCTCGCGGATGTGCTCCAGGACGCTGGCGACGGCGGTGCCCGGGTGGAACTCGGGCGCGTCGGCCAGCTCCTGCATCAGCGCGCGCACTTCCTGCTCGAACTGCGCGTGCTGCAGGTGCCCGGGCTCGGGCGCACCGCCGATCTTGGCGGCCAGCTCCTTCCAGTCGCCGCGCCGCGCCAGACGGCGCGCGGCATTGAGCATGTCGCGGCGATAGTCCAGCGCCTGCGCGGCCGTGTACAGCTCCAGCGCCAGCACCTGTTCGAGCGCTTCGCACATGCCCAGAACGTGACGCGCCTCGTTGGCGCCCATCGACACATGGTCCTCGGCATTGGCGCTGGTCGGGATGGAGTACACGCAGGCCGGATGCGCGCGGCTGGCCAGGTCGTTGACCAGTGCCGCGGCGGTGTACTGCACGATCATGAAGCCGGAGTCGGTGGCATCCTCGTTGCCGGTAAGGAAGGCCGGCAGACCGTCGTTGGTCGCCGCATCGACCAGCTTGGCGATGCGGCGTTCGCTGATCGAGGCCAGCACCGGAATCGCCGCCTTGACATAGCTCATCGCCAGCGCCAGCGGCATGCCGTGGAAGTGCCCCGCCGAGACGACCTGATCCTCGATCACCTGCGCGCCTTCGGCATCGGGGAACAGCAGCGGGTTGTCGGTGACGGCGTTGAGTTCGATCTCGATGACGCGCGCAGCCTGCGCCAGCGCGTCGCGCACGGCACCGTGCACCTGCGGGATGCAGCGCAGACTGTAGGCGTCCTGCGGCTGGTGTTTCTTGCCGCCGCGGAATGGCAGGAAGCGCGTGTAGAAAGACTCGCGCCCATGACGCCGATGCGCCGGCACCCAATCCCAGGCAATGTCGAAATGCAGGGCCTGATCCTCGGGCTCGCGCCAGGACTGCGCGGTCCAGTTGGCGAAGCGCGGCACCAGGTGGTACGGGATGTCGATCAGCGTCGAGCCGGCCAGCAGGTCGCGCAGGCGCGCGGCGCTCTCGACCTGGCCAGGATGCGGACGCAAGGCGTGCACATCGGCGCGGAACGCGCCGCTGCGACCCGCGAAAGCCTCCAGGGTCATCGCCGCGGCGAGATCGGCCGTCTCCGCCAGGCGCTGCAGGCGATCCAGCGCCAGCGCGGCGCAGGCCAGCATCTGTGCAGTGCCGTTGTTGAGCGCGAGGCCCTCCTTGTACGACAGCCGCACCGGTTCAAGTCCGGCGCGACGCAAGGCCTCGGCGCCCGGCATGCGCTCGCCCTCGAAAAAGGCCTCGCCGCCGCCCAGCAGCACGATGGCCAGATGCGACAGCGGCGCCAGATCACCGCTGGCACCCACCGAGCCGAGTTGCGGCACCACCGGCACAATGCCGCGATTCAACATCGCGGCGAGAGCTTCGAGGGTGGCCACACGCACGCCGGAGTGGCCGCGCATCAGGGTATTGATGCGTATCGCCAGCATCGCACGCACCACCTCGGGCGCAAACGGCTCGCCCACGCACACGGCGTGGGTGAGGATCAGGTTGTGCTGCAACTCTTCCAGCAGGCTGCCGTCACGCGTCTCCGGATTGCCACCGGGCAGCTCGTCGCGCGCGCGGTGCGCGCCGAGCAGTTTGTCGGCGTTGCTGCCGAAGCCGGTGGTAACGCCATAGATCGGCTCGCCGCAGCGAACTTTCTCGCGAAGAAAATCGGCGGTGCGGCGTACGCGCTGCAGCGCCGCGGCATCCAG
>DZBX01000030.1:17490-23296 GCA_022730075.1 Rhodanobacter sp.
TCTCGCGAAGAAAATCGGCGGTGCGGCGTACGCGCTGCAGCGCCGCGGCATCCAGCACTGCGCTTGCGCCATCGCGCGCGATGGCCAGCAATCCGGCACGATCGAGCGTGTCGCCATCGAGGGTGATGCTTGTCGTCATCGGGGTGACCTCAGCGCGCGTCGCGCGGCATCGCCGCGGCCTGTTCCAGCTCCACGCGCAAGGTCTTGACCAGCTCGCCGCGCGCGACCTCGAATTGCTCTTGCTTGCGCATGTCCTTGAGCGTGACCACGCCCTTGGCCAGCTCATCCGGCCCCAGCACGGCGACGAAGCGCACGCCGGCGCGGTCAGCGTACTTGAACTGTTTCGCCAGTTTGCCCGGCTCCATCACCACCTCGGTGGCGATGCCGGCATTGCGCAGTTGCGTGGCCAGTTCCAGATAGGCTGGCAGTTGCGCCTCGTCCATCATCGTCACCAGCACCTGCACCGTACTGCTGGCCGCGCCCAGCAAGCCTGCCTCGCGCAGCTGCCAGAACAGGCGCGTGGCGCCGATGGAAATCCCCACGCCGGGCAAGTGCGAGGTGGTGTAGTTGCCGGCCAGGTTGTCATAACGCCCGCCGGAGCAGATCGAGCCGATCTGCGGGTGCTCCAGCAGGTGCGTTTCGTATACGGTGCCAGTGTAGTAATCCAGCCCGCGCGCGATGGACAGGTTCAGCGCGTAGTGCGATTCGGGCACACCAAAGGCGCGGATCAGCTGCAGCACTTCCTTGAGTTCGCTGCGACCTTGCTCGAACAGGTCGCCACCGCCTTCGAGCGCATCCAGCCGCGCCAGCGCATCGGCATGCGAATGCGAGCGCACCTCGACGAATGCCATGATGCGCGCCGCGGCCGCATCCGACAGCCCCAGCGGTGCGCCGATGAGCGTGGCGCGCACCGCTTCGGCGCCGCGCTTGTCGAGCTTGTCGACCTCGCGCAGCACCAGCATCTGCTGATCGCTGGTCACGCCCAGACTCTCGAAGTAGCCGCGCATCAGCTTGCGGTTGTTGAGCTGGATCTGGAACGGCCCGATGCGCAAGTCGCGGAATACGCTGTGCATCACCGCCGGCATCTCGGCGTCGTAGCGCACCGACAGGCGATCCTTGCCGATCACGTCGATGTCGCACTGGTAGAACTCGCGAAAACGCCCACGCTGCGCACGCTCGCCGCGATACACCCGCTGGATCTGGTAGCGGCGAAATGGAAAGCTCAGCTCGCGTTCGTGCTCGGCCACATAGCGTGCCAGCGGCACGGTGAGGTCGAAGCGCAACGCCAGTTCGGGCTTTTCGCCTGCGTCCCTGTCAAGTGCACTCAGTGCACCGGTGGACTGCACGAAATACACTTGGCGCTCGGTCTCGCCGCCTTGCTTGGTCAGCAGGATGTCGGCGAACTCGATCGCCGGGGTCTCGATCGGCAGGAATCCGAAGCGCTGAAAATTGCCACGGATCGTATCGAGCATGTCCTGAAACGCGATCTGCTCGGGTGGCAGCAGTTCCAGCACACCGGGCATGGTGCGGGCAGGCGTGAGCGTCATCGTGGGTTCGCTGGCGGTCGTGGAATGGCGCGCCAGTTTAGCGGATCGCACCACCGCGCCCGTTCCACCACACAGCGCGGCGGCAGCGGCTTGCAGCCGCCGTCGCCGCGCCTGTATCATGCGCGGCCTTTCTTCGGGGTGTAGCTCAGCCTGGTAGAGCGCTACTTTCGGGAGGTAGAAGTCGCAGGTTCGAATCCTGTCACCCCGACCAAAATCAAGCACTTACGAATGAGGCCCGACCGAAAATCGGGCCTTTTTCGTGGTGCGCCCGGCAGGGCGCACCTGCTTGGAGGTGAAAGTCCTCTATCCACCCGGCAAGGGGAAGGATTAGCGGAAGGCAAGGGCGGGGAGGATTCCGGCTCCCTACCCGATTCCGAGTGTCCCCGAGTTGTCCCCGAGCTGTCCCCGTTTCGTCCCCGAGTTGCGTGGCGGTTGCGGGGGTCACTGTCCCCGTTTTGTCCCCGCGGTGCGTGCTTGACAGCTGCCAAGCTCCTGGCCCAGGCTGGATGTGCCTCATGTAGGCACACCTCTGCAAAGCTTGAGCCCCACGAGTAATCGCGGGGCTTTTTTCGCGGGGCTACGCCGCCAGCCTCAGGATCTCTGATCGTCGGCATGCTCCACCTCCTCCGCCTGCCCGTCGCGCACCGCGCGGTCGATCTCCTTCACGGCAGCGCCAACGGCGCCCGACGCGAACAACAAGGTCCAGCCTCACCCAAGCTTCCGGGTGCGTGGCCGCCCGCCTTTGCGTCCGTTCTCGCGCGCCGCGGCAGCCTTTGCGGTGCTGCGCGCACGCCCCCCCGAGGCGCCGAGTTGCGCAGCCATCCAGCTTGGGGAGCCGAACACGCCTTGAAGCAGGGCAGGCAGGTAGAGGTCGGCGTCGAGCCTGGGCCAGTGCAGACCGAGCCCGGCTGGACTGACCTCGATCTGATTCAGGTCCGCCGGCGAAGCGTCCGCCAGCCCCTCCGCCATGGAAGGCGGAAACGCCAGCTCGAGGCCCGTGTTCAAGCGGACGAGGACGCGATCGGCGCGGCGGTCATAGTGCGCGGACACCGCCCGGGCATCGCCCCGAAGGCGTGCCATATTCCTCTCGGCCTCGACCAACTCGCGCTCAGTGATGCTCATGAATGCTCCTCCACTGCTCGCACAGCCTCGCCAAGCCAGCGGACAGTGCGCGCTTCAAACGGTTAACGGCGGCACGGCTGAACCCGTAGCTTTCGCGAAGCTCGGGCGGGCCGTCTGGGCAATGCAGGACGAACACCGCCTCGCCGCCACGGCCAACGACATGGACATGCGCGGGCCGATGATCATTGGGATAGATCACAACCCGCAGGTTGCCGATGCGCCAAACGGTAGGCATGACCCAGCTTAGCAGTATCCCAAGCGCTTGGGAAGGTGGATCACCCCAGCTTCTTCGCCAGATCCATCGCCCGCGGATTGTTGGCGCTGGTTGAAAACTGACCATCAAACAGGGGTTCTGCTGGTTCAATATTGACCAGGGTGTTCAACCTAACCTGCTGAGTTTTCAACCAGCGCCAACAGGTAGAAGTCGCAGGTTCGAATCCTGTCACCCCGACCAGTTTCAACGAATTACGAAAGGTCCGACCGCCATACAAAGGTCCGAGCGCCATACTCTGTCGCGCCGCCACCATTTGACACAAAGTTGCGGCAGACAAGCCTGGCGCCCTCTGACATCATTGCCGCGATTCGATGCCGGTCTCAGCGGCCTTGGATGCTTCATCGCTTGCCAGCACAAGACGGCAAGCGGCGCAATGACCAACACAGACGGCGCCCAGGCGACCTCGCATGCGCGGTGGCACCTGACCGGACAGGGGAACAGACATGCAGGATCTGCAGGATGCCATCATCGGAATCGTCGGCCTCGGCTATGTCGGGCTGCCGCTGGCAGTCGAATTCGGTAAGCGTCATGACACCGTCGGCTTCGACATCAATGGCGCCCGTGTCGAGGAATTGCGCGGCGGTCGCGATGGCACGCTGGAGGTGGACACGGCGGAACTGGCCGAGGCCACACGCCTCGGCTACAGCACCCGCCTGGAGGACTTGCGCCGCTGCACGGTGTTCATCGTCACCGTCCCCACACCCATCGACGCCGCCAAGCGGCCGGATCTCACTCCGCTGGTGAGGGCCAGCGAGACGCTGGGTCAGGTGCTGAAGCGCGGCGACACGGTGGTGTACGAATCGACGGTATACCCCGGTTGTACCGAGGAAGTCTGCGTGCCGATCCTGGCGAAGGTTTCGGGCCTCGTCTTCAATCGCGATTTCTTCGTCGGCTACAGCCCCGAGCGCATCAATCCGGGCGACAAGCAGCACCGCCTGCCAGGCATCCTCAAGGTGACCTCCGGCTCGACGCCGGAGACCGCCGATTTCGTCGACCGGCTGTACGCCTCGATCATCACCGCCGGCACGCACAAGGCCAGCAGCATCAAGGTGGCCGAAGCCGCCAAGGTCATTGAGAACACGCAACGCGACCTCAACATCGCACTGGTCAACGACCTCGCCATGCTGTTCAACCGCCTCGGCATCGACACGCTGGAAGTGCTTCAGGCTGCGGGCACGAAGTGGAACTTCCTGCCGTTCCGGCCGGGTCTGGTCGGCGGCCATTGCATCAGCGTCGATCCCTACTACCTCACGCACAAGGCACAGGAGGTCGGTCACCACCCGGATGTGATCCTCGCCGGCCGCCGCACCAATGACGGTATGGGCCCGTACATCGCCACCGAGGTGATCCGCCTGATGGTGCGCAAGGGCATCAATCCGGTGAGCGCGCGCATCCTCGTATTGGGCCTGGCTTTCAAGGAGAACTGCCCGGATCTGCGCAACACGCGCGTGGTCGACATCGTGCATGCCTTGCACGGCTACAAGACCCGGGTGGACGTGCACGATCCCTGGGTGGATGCAACCGAGGCGGAGCATGAGTACGGCATCCGCCCGCTCGAGTCTCCTGCGGCAGGAAGCTATGACGCCATCGTGCTGGCCGTTGCGCATCGCCAATTCACTGAGTTGGGCGCCGCCGGCGTGCGCGCTTTCGGCAAGCCCGCGGCGGTGGTCTACGACGTCAAGTCACTGCTGCCGCGCGACAGCGTCGACGGTCGCCTGTGATGGACACGATCGCCACTTTGCTGCCGCAGCCGCTGCAGGCCAGGCTCAAGGCTGCGCCCGCCGCGTGGCTGGTGACCGGGGCTGCCGGCTTCATCGGCTCGAACCTGGTCGAGGCGCTGCTGGCGCTGGATCAGACGGTGGTGGGGCTGGACAACTTCGCCACCGGCTACCGAGCCAACCTCGATGAAGTGGGGCGCCGCGTCGGCAGCGAGGCCTGGACGCGCTTTCGCTTCATCGAGGGGGACATCCGCAACCTCGATGACTGCCGCGCCGCCTGCGCGGGAATCCGCCACGTGCTGCATCAGGCCGCGCTGGGCTCGGTACCGCGCTCCATCGAGGATCCACTGACCACGCACGCCGTCAACGCCGCCGGCTTCGTCAACATGCTCGCTGCGGCGCGCGACGCCGGCGTGGCCAGCTTCACCTATGCAGCATCGAGCTCGACTTACGGCGACGAACCGACGCTGCCCAAGGTCGAGGATCGCATCGGGCGCCCGCTGTCGCCCTACGCGGCGACCAAGCTGTTCAACGAGATCGACGCTGAGGTCTTTGCGCGCTGCTACGGCTTCAAGGCCATCGGCCTGCGCTATTTCAACGTGTTCGGACCACGCCAGGATCCCGATGGCGCGTATGCCGCGGTGATCCCGCAATGGATCGCCACGATGATCCGCGGCGACGCGGTGTTCATCAACGGCGACGGCTCGACCTCGCGCGATTTCTGCTTCGTCGCCAACGCCGTGCAGGCCAACTTGCTCGCCGCCCTGGCGCCCGACGAGCACCGCGACCAGGTCTACAACGTTGCCGTCGGACAGCGCACCAGCCTCAACCAGCTATTCGACACGCTGCAGGCGCGCCTGGCCGAGCACGGCGTGCGCTATGCAAGACGGCCCAGCTACCGTGAGTTTCGCGCCGGCGACGTCCTGCATTCGCTGGCGGACATCGGCAAGGCGGCGGATCGGCTCGGTTATGCGCCGTCGCACGACCTGCGTGATGGACTCGGCGTGGCCATGCCCTGGTACCTGCAGAGCATCCATCCACACACCAGTGGCTGAGTGCCTGAACGGCGCCGTTCACCGTAGCTGGCAGGCCGAGCTGAACGCCCGCAGTCCAATCGACACGCGTCCAGGACGCAGCGCGGCTCC
>DZBX01000142.1 GCA_022730075.1 Rhodanobacter sp.
GCCAAATACGGCCAGGCCATGCCTGCGCGTCAATGATGGGCCGTGCGTGGGCGCGCAGGGATGACGAGCCGCAGGAGCGCAGAGAGTAGGGATCATCTTCTGCGGGGATGACGCGCCAAAACGACTTTGCTATTCGCTCGATGAGTCTTGTCTCGTTGCATGCACGTTATGACAGCCGTGCTTCAGTCGGATCGGGTGCGTCGTTGCCCAGGCTGATCCACAACCGCGCCACGGCACCGGGCGCATCGGCGCGTGCGTCCAGCGCCACGCCACCGCCGTGCGCCTCGGCGATCTGCCGCGCCAGCGCCAGGCCGATGCCCGAACCGCCTGGCTTGGTGGTGAAGAACGGCACGAACAGGTTGGCGCTGGGCGGCGGGCCGGGACCGCGGTCGATGATTTCCACCACGGCGCGGTCCGCCTCGCGCCAGCAGCGCAGACGCACCTCGCCATGCGGCGCGGCTTCGGCGGCGTTGCGCAGCAGGTTGATCAGCGCCTGCTCGATCTGATCGGCATCGGCCTGCACACGCAGCGCAGCGCCAGCATCCAGGTGCACCGTGGCGCCGGATTCGAGCTGCGCCACGTTCTGCACCAGCGTGGCCAGGTCCAGTGCGCGCCGTTGCGGCGTTGGCAGCCGCGCCAGTTGACTGTAGCCGGCGAGAAAGCGCGTCAGCGCCGCGGCGCGGCGCTCGATCAGTGCCAGACCGTCGCGCAAATCGCCGGCCCAGTCATCCGGCAGCGGTGCGCGCGCACTGAGCGTGCTCAGGGTGCCGGCGATCGAGCGGATCGGCGCCAGCGAGTTGTTGACCTCATGCCCGAGCACGCGCAGCAGGCGTTGCCAGGCCTGGCGCTCCTCGTCGCGCAGCACGCGGTCGAGGTCGTTGATCACCAGCAGGCGTCCGCCGCGGCCTTGCTGGCGCAAGCTCGCATGGCGCACCTCGAAGCGTCCGCTGCGCCCGGGGAAGCTGCGCGTGACGACGCTGCCGGAGACCTGCGCGAACAAGTCCTGCACGCCCAGCTCGACATCGCTGCGCCCGAACAGTTGCGGCGACTTGTCCCGCAGCAGGCGCTGGCCCGCCGGGTTGACCAGGCTCAGGCGCGCTTGCCCGTCGAACACGAATACCGCGCTGTCCAGCGCGGCCAGGGTCTTGCTGAGCAGGTGCGAGGCTTCCTCGAAACGCAGGCGCTCGGCCTGCAGCCGTTGCGCCAGCGCGTTGACGTCGTAGATCACCGGCCCCAGCGCGCCACCGGCCACGCCGCGCAGCGTGTAATCGCCCTCGCGCAGCGCTTCCAGCAGGCTGGCCAGCGTGGACAGCGGCCGCGTCACGCGGCGCAGATGCCAGCGCAGCAGCGCCGCGCTGGCCAGCAGCGCCACGCCCAGCAGCGTCCAGCGTGCCACGGGCGGCAACGGCAGCACGATCAGGCTGATCGCCAGCAGCAGCAACGGCGCCAGCGTCAGCAGCACGCCGCCCAGCAGGCGGCGCTGGAAGCGCGTCAGCCGCGACGCGCGTGCCGCATCATTCGCCGCTGGCGGCATCGTCGGCATCGCGCAGGCCGTGTTTTTCCATGCGCCGGTACAGCGCCTGACGGGTGATGCCCAGCGCATCCGCGGCGGCCTGCAGGTTGTTCGCATGGCGTTCGAGCGCGCGCCGCACCAGCCAGGCCTCGGCCTGTTCCAGCGTCATCTGCTCGACGGCATCGCCGGCGGCAGGCGGCGTGCCCAGCGTCAGCGCGGCGGCATCGATCGCGCCGGCTGGGCATAGCAACGCCGCGCGCTCCATCACGTGGCGCAGTTCGCGCACGTTGCCCGGCCACGCATACGCCAGCAGTGCGCGCTCGGCACCCGTAGCGAGGCGCATGTCGCTGCGCTGATGGCGCTGCGCGCTGGCGGCGAGAAAGCTGCGCGCCATCGGCACGATGTCCTCGCGGCGCTCGCGCAGCGGCGGCAGGTGCAGTTCGACGGTGTTGAGGCGATACAGCAAATCCTTGCGGAACAATCCGGCGCTCACCGCTGCGGGCAGATCGGCATTGGTCGCCGCGAGCACGCGCACATCCGCATGCTGCGTGCGCGAGGACCCCAGGCGCTCGAACTCGCCGTCCTCAAGCACGCGCAGCAGCTTGGCCTGCTGCGAAGGCGGGATATTGCCCACCTCGTCGAGAAACAGCGTGCCGCCGTCGGCCAGCTCGAAGCGGCCGATGCGCTCGCTGCGCGCGTCGGTGTAGGCGCCGCGCACGTGGCCGAACATCTCCGACTCGAACACGCTCTCGGCGATGCCGCCCATGTTGACCTTGATGAAGGCCTGCGCCGCGCGCATCGAGCGCGCGTGCAGCAACTGCGCGATCACGCCCTTGCCGGTGCCGTTCTCGCCCAGCACCAGCACGTTGGCGTCGCTGAGCGCGATACGCGCGAGCATGTCCAGCAGCTTGCGCATCGCTGGCGATTCGGCGATGAAGCCGGGCATGGCATCGCCGCGCAGCAGCGCGTTCTCGGCTTGCAGCAGTCGCTGCCGGCGCGCGGCCTCGCCCAGCGCGATCTGCGCGCGCAGCACCGCCAGCAGGCGCGCGTTGTCCCAGGGTTTCTCGATGAAATCGCTGGCGCCGCGGCGCATCGCCTCGACCACCAGCGGCACGCTGCTCCACGCCGTCATCACTACGATGGGCAGCTCCGGCGCCTGCTCGCGCAGTCGCGCCAGCAGCCCCAGGCCCTCGGCGCCCGAGGTCGTGTCGCGGGTGTAGTTCAGATCGATCAGCGCGCAGGCCAGCTCGCGATCGTGCGCGGCATCCAGCGCCGCCTGCGCGCCCTCGACCGCGATGCTGGCGATGCCCTCGGACTTCAGCAGCAGGCGCAGCGCCGCGCGCACATCGGCCTGATCATCGGCGATCAGCACCGTGGTTTCACGGGCGCGGGGCGGGCGGGGCGTCATGGCCGCAGTGTAACGGCGGCGTCAGTCATCGCTCAGCGCCGCCACCGGCGGCGTGCGCGCGGCGCGCAGGGCGGGGGCCAGGCAGGCCAGTACGGCGGCGCCGAGCAGCAGTGCTATGAGACCGGAAAGCACAAGAGGGCTGGCCAGGATCGTATTGACTCCAACGGAGACGGCATTGACCTGGACGCTTCCCATAAAGGTCATGACGCCCCAACCCAGCAGGAGACCCGCCATGATGCCGGTGCCTGCCTGGATCAAACCGATACGCAGCACCGCCCAGAACAATCGCGCAGGCGAGGCGCCCAGCGATGCGCGGACGCCCCACTCGCGCGTACGCGCGGTCGCGCTGGTGCTGACCACGGCAAACAGACCCAGGCTGGACAAAGCCAGTGCCACGAACGCGATGAAACCGAAAATCAGCGTCAGCATGCGGTTGGGGGCGAAGACTTCATTCACGCGCTCTGCAAATGGGCGCAGATGCAGGAGTGCAAGTCCGGGCGCGACGCGTCCCAACACGCTTTTCAGGCCGCCAAGGTAATTCTCTGGCGCTCCGCTGGTGCGCGCCACGATGTGCAAATTTCCGTATTGGCGCAGCACATCCATCAGTCCATTGGGTACCTGCGCCATGGGCACGTACACGATCGGCGGCGGCGGATTGCCCGGTCCCCAGACATGCACGTCACCAACCTCGCCGACGATGCGCAGGTGCTGGGTAGGCAAGCCGACATGATGCAGGATCAGGTCGAGGCGATGATCCAGGGCGCCTGAGCTGAAGTATTTCTTCTGGAAACTGGCGTTGACGATGGCCACGGGCTCAGCGCCCGCGCGATCACCGGCGTTGAAGCCGCGCCCGGCCAGCAGGGGAATCCGCAGCGTCTGGAATGCATCCGGCGTGACGAACTGATACTGGGCCGCGAAGGGCGGCGCTGTTCCGCGCCGGAATTTGAGCATGACCGCGGATGCCAAGGGTGAGTCATTCATGATTCCTGCCGCCACGACGCCAGGCTGCGCACGCATTTGATCGAGAACGCGCTGCCCTAATGCCTCCAGCGCGGACGTATCGGTGTACTGCGACCGTGGCGGGTGAATGGTCGCCGTCAACACGTGATCGTAGGAAAAGCCGAGCGGTGCACGGTTGATCATGATTTCGGACCACGCGAACAAAAACGAGTAGATCAGCAGAAACGTCGCCAGGGTGGCCTGCAGCATCACCAACGTCTTGCTGAGCCGTCCCGACGCGACGGTCTGCCCGCCGCGTCCGCCGGTGACAAGTTCGCGCACCGCATGCGGACTACGTGCACGCCACAGTCCCACGCCGGCGGCAAGGAACATCACCAATGCGCTGGCTGTCGCGCAGTAGGCCACGGCCACTGGCTGGATCGACACGTGGGTGATGAAGCCGAACCACTCGGGTCGCATCACGTTTGCGTTGGCCCATCTCAGGCATAACGCCGCGATGGCCAGCCCGAGCGCCGTGCCCAGAACGCTCACCAGGATGGCCTCGGCCACGATCGGCAGCACGGTGCGCAAGGACGATGCCCCAAGGGCGGCGCGGATCGCCTGCGCGTGACCGTGGGCGAGCGTACGCTGCAGCATCAGGTTGGCGATGTTCACGCCTGCCAGCGCCAGCAGTGCCAGGTTGCACCACAGGATGAACATCAACATTTCGGCATAGTCGGCCACCATGTTGGAGGACAGCGGCGTGGCCGAGGCATGCGGATGTCGCGCCAGGCTCTCGCCATGGGCCGGCAACCAACTCTGCAATCGCGCATCGATCTGCGCGCTGGCGTTGCTCAAGCTGACCCCGGGTTTCAATCGACCCAGCACCACCAGGTTGCTATTCAGGCGCTGCGCGGTCTCAAGCGCTGCCGGAAGCATCAGCGCAAAGGGCTGCGGCATGCGAAACCGCGCCGGCAGAACGCCGACGATCGTGGCTGGCCCGCCGTCGATCAGCAAAGTGCGGCCCAGCACGTCGTGCAGGCCCGCGTAGTGACTCTGCCAGAAACCGTAGGTCAGGATCACCACGCGTGGGCCGTGCGCCGAGGTTTCGGCTGCCGTGAAATTGCGCCCCAGTGCCATGCGCACGCCCAGCGTGGAGAGATAGTGCTGGCTGACTGAAAGCGCGTTCACCATGACCGGCGCATCCGTGGTGGCCACGTTGACCTCGGTGCCCCAACTCACGCTGTATCCGGTCGATTGCAGCGCCGACACATCGCGCAGCATGGGATACCAGCGCGCCGGCAGCTCGGAGAAATGTCCGGCGCCATCCGCGGGACCAATCACCACCAGTTGCCTGGCCTGCGGATAGGGCAGCGGCGCCAGCACCAGCGTATTCACCTGCGCGAACATCGCCAC
>DZBX01000143.1 GCA_022730075.1 Rhodanobacter sp.
GCGGCAGGATGCCCGGTTTTGCAAACTGATCAATTCAGCCCGGCAGCACGTCGAAGGCGATGGTCAGCCGTGTGCGGGTGCCGCTGAAGGGCACGGTGCCGTGCCACATATACGACGGAAACAGCAGCAGCAGGCCAGGCGCGGGGCGCACGTAATGCTCGGCGGGCAAGGGCGGCGTCAGTGGCAGCGGCACCGCGCCGAAACGGATCCAGCCGGCGTGCCGAGATTCATCGTGGGGTGATTCATCGCCGACGCCGTCCGGCGCGGCCTCGCCCAGACCCTCGGGCAAGTCGATGTAGCACGCCGAGGACAGCCAGCCGTCGGGGTGCACGTGATCGACATGAAAACCCTGCGCGCGTAGTTGCACCGACCACGCACTGTGCACGCGCCAGCGCCCGTTGTTGCGTCGGCGCAGTGCGTCGGCGCCCCGGCCCAGCACGGCCAGATGGCGATCGAGTGGCCCGACGATGGCGTGATCGAAAAACGCGCGGATCACCGGATCGTCATGCCGGGCCAGGTCGCCCATGGTCTGCGCACCGCCGCGCAGCGATTGATCGGGCGGATGTCCGCGCAGGATGTGCAGGCGGCGCAGCGTGGCGCGCAAGTCATCGAGATAAGCGTCGAGACTTGTCCAGCCGGGCGGGGTGTCCAGCGTCCATGCGTGCACCACGCTGGGGTAGTCGTACAGCGCGCGATAGCGCGCGTCGCCGCTGGCGCGCCACAGCACGGCCTGCAGGGCCAGCAACTGCTGATCGTCGGGACGCGCGGCCTGCGCGCGTTGCAGCAGCGCGGCGGCTTCGGCGAGTTCGCCGCGCACCAGCAGGGCCTGGACCAGCGCCTCTTGCGCCAGCTCGGGCGCGCGCGCGGCGGCGCGGCGCGCATGCGCGAGTGCGCGCGCGGGAACATCCTTGAGCGCCGCGCTGGCGGCGGCGACCTCGAGTTGCACGGGCGCATCCGGCAGCGCAGCGGCACGCGCGTACAAGGCGTAAGCGGTCTGCGCGTCGCCGGCGCTGCCGTGCAACTGCGCCTTGAGCGCGAGCAGCGCGGCGTGGCCGGGCTGGCGTTGCAGCGCGGTATCCAGCGCCGCGGTGGCGTGGGCCAGATCGCCGCTGCGCAGCCATAGCAGACGCGCGTAATCCTCGTGCAGCGGCAGCGCATCCGGGTCGCGCTGCAGGCCTTGGCGAAACGCGTCCTCGGCCGCGTCCAGTTGCTGCGCGGCGGCCAGCGCGCGCGCCAGCACGCCCCAGGTTTCGGCGTCGTCCAGGCCGAGCTGCAATGCGCGCCGCGCGCTGGCGATGGCCGCGTCGTAGCGGCCGGCGCCGTGCAGCGACAGCGCCAGGTAATGCGCGGCATCGGCACGTTGCGGATGCGCGGCGGCGATGCGCTGCAGCAGCGTCAGCGCCTCGGCGTCGCGCTGGTCGGTGCGCAGCGCCAGCGCGTGTTCCAGTTGCAGGGCCGCATCGTCGCTGTGCGCGATCGCCGCCTGGGTGATTGGCAGCGCGTCGCGCCCGCGCCCGCTGTGGCGCAGCAATTGCGCCAGGCTGAGCGCGGCGCGCGTGTAGCGCGCGTCGTCCTGCAACGCGCGGCGCAGCGCATGCTCGGCAGCATCGATTTGTCCGGCGCGCGCCAACAGCTCGCCCAGCGCCACGCGCGCCGGCACCCAGCGCGGGTCGAGCTGCAGCAGTTGTGTGAAGGCCGCGCGCGCGGCGTCGAAATCACCGAGTTCCTGGCAGGCGCCGCCCAGCAGCCACAGCGCCGGCACGCTGGCTGGCGCTTGTGCGAGGTGGGCCTGCAGCAGATCGCGCGCCGCGGCGTGGCGGCGTTCGCGCAACAGCAGCGCGGCATCGTGGACGGCCTGGGGCGGGGTGCCGGACATGCATCGAGTGTCTGGCCTGCGGCACGGCCGCGCAATGGCCGACCCATGCCGGTTCTGCGCCGTGCGGATGTGGTCGCTGGCGCACAGGGAACCATGCGGCGTGCGTGCGGTCATAAACGGTTCAGCAGACGCGGCGCGCAAGCTTCGTGACCGTCGTCGGTCTGCGGCATCGGCCCATCGGGATGAACAACGCCATGAAGACCAGCATCAAGCGGATCGTGTCCGGCGCCTTGTTGATCATGGTCCTGCCTTGGCTCGCGCCTCTCGCACGCGCGGCCGCGAAGCCCGCGGTCGCGAAGACCGTCAAAGCAGCCAAGCCGGCGCCGCTGCCGATTCCCAAGGCGCGCAGCGTGGTCACCCATCACAGTGTGGTGATCAATGGTCAGCGCATCGACTACACCGCCACGGCCGGCACGCTGTTGCTGTACGACGCCAAGCATCAAGCCACGGCCAGCGTGTTCTACATCGCCTATACCAAGGACGGCGTGCGCGATCCGGCGCGGCGCCCGATCACCTTTGCCTACAACGGCGGTCCGGGTTTTGCTTCGGCGCTGGTGGATGTTGGCGGTTTCGGTCCGCGCCGGCTGGTGTGGCCGGCGCCGGGCGATGCCAAGGCGGCGCAGCCGCCGTACCAGTTGGTACCCAACGCCGACAGCATCCTGAAAAGCACCGACCTGGTATTCATCGATGCGGTCGGCACCGGCTACAGCCGCATCGTCGGTTACGGCACGCCGAAGATGTTCTACGGCATCAACGGTGACGCGCACGCCTTCAGCCAGTTCATCCAGCGCTACGTGCAGCAGAGCGGGCGCTTCCAGTCGCCCAAGTTTCTGCTTGGCGAGAGCTACGGCACCACGCGCTCGGCGGTGCTGGCACGCGATCTGGTGGGCAAGGGCGTGTATCTGGATGGCGTGATCCTGTGCTCGACGGTGCTGGATTTCGCCACGCTCAATACCAATCCCGGCAACGATCTGCCCTATGAGCTGTATCTGCCCTCGTACGCGGCGGTGGCCTGGTACCACCATCGCCTGCACCCGCAGCCGCCGGATCTGCCGGCCTTCGTGCATCGAGTCGAGCAGTTTGCCGGTGGCGCCTACGCGCATGCGCTGTTCCAGGGCGCGGCGCTGCCCGCGGCCGCGAAGGCGCGCATCGCCGCGCAACTGGCGCGCTACACCGGCCTGCCGGTGGCGCTGTGGCTGCGTGCCGATCTGCGCATGCCGCTGTCGGTGTTTCAGCGCAATCTGCTGGGCGATGGCTATAGCACCGGCCGCTTCGACGCACGTTTCACCACGCCGGAACTGCAGCCGCTCGATCCCGAGTCCGGCAATTCCGCCGCCGGTGCGGCGACCACCGCGATCTGGGGCGCGCTCAGCGCCGGCTTCGATGATTACCTGCGGAACAGCCTGCATTACCGCAGCCAGCGCTTGTATGTGCAAACCAGTGGCACGGTGTTCAAGGCCTGGGACTGGGGCCGCTACACACCGCCGTTGAGCGCGCTGGCGCAGGGCGTCGGCAGCGGCAAGACCCTAGGCCGCGTGCGCAACGTGGCACCGGCGCTGGCGCGCGCCATGAGCAACGACCCGGCCATGCAATTGCTGCTCAACAACGGCTGGTTCGATCTGGCCACGCCATTCGACGCCACCAACTACACCATCGCGCACATGGGTCTGCCACAGGCCCGGCAAGGCAACATCCACGAGGACTACTACAAGGTTGGACACATGCTGTATCTCAACCCCGCGGTGCTGCCGCAACTGGCACACAACATCGACGCTTTCATCACCCATGCCGCCGCGCGCGGCTGATCGCAGAGGACCACCCATGAAACGCACCCTCGCCCTGCTGCTGGCCGCCGGCACCGCGCTCTCCCTGAGCCTCGGCGTCAATGCCGCCGACGCACCCGCCAAGGCCGAAACCCAGTCCGCCGCCGCGCACGTGGCGCCGCCCAAGGACGAGAAATCGGTCACCCACGGCAGCGTCACCATCAACGGCAAGCGCATCGACTACACCGCCACCGCCGGCACCATCATTCTCAAGAACAAGGACGGCAAGCCCACCGGCAGCATGTTCTACGTGGCCTATGTGAAGGACGGCGTGCGCGATCCGTCCACGCGGCCGATCGCGTTTCTGTACAACGGCGGCCCCGGTTCCTCCAGCGTGTGGCTGCACATGGGCGCGTTCGGCCCGGTGCGCGTGATCAGCGGCGATGCCCACCACACGCCGCCGGCGCCGTACAACGTGGTCAACAACAATGACTCGCTGCTGGACGTCAGCGACCTGGTGTTCATCGATGCCATGGGCACCGGCTTCAGCCGCATCATCGGCAAGGATCAGGGTGGCGTCGGCACGCCCAAGGACTTCTACGGCGTCAACGCCGACGGCAAGGCCTTCAGCCAGTTCATCAGCGACTATGTCTCGCGCAACGACCGCTGGAACTCGCCCAAGTACCTGATCGGCGAGAGCTACGGCACCACGCGCTCGGCGGTGCTGGTCAACGACCTGCAGCAGCAGGGCATGGACTTCAACGGCGTCGTGCTGATGTCCTCGATCCTCAACTTCGAGACGGACAGCTTCAACCCGGGCAACGATCTGCCCTACATCAGCTTCCTGCCCAGCTACGCCGCGGTGGCCTGCTACCACAAGGTCACGCAGTGCCCGGCCGATCTGCCGGCCTACCTGCAGCAGGTGAAGAACTTCGCGCGCGGCGAATACGCCAGCGCGCTGATGCTGGGGTCCTCGCTGCCGGCTGCCGAAAAAGCGCAGATCGTGCAGAAGCTGGCGCAATACACCGGCCTCAAGCCGAGCTACATCGAGAAGGCCGACCTGCGCGTCAATTTGTTCCAGTTCATGGCCGAGCTGCAGCGCAGCAAGGATCTGGTCACCGGACGTCTGGACGGCCGTTACTCGGGCTATGCCGCCGACCAGCTGGCCGAGTACGCCGAGAACGATCCACAAAGCGATGCCATCACCGGCGCCTACACCGCCGCGTTCAACCGCTACGTGCGGCAGACGCTGCACTTCGGCGAGGACCGCAACTACATCGTGCTCAGCGACACGGTGGGCCGCGACTGGAACTGGAAGCACTACGGCGGCCGCATCAACTGGCCGGGCTACACCAACGTCGCGCCCGATCTGGCCGCGGCCATGCGCTACAACCCGCACCTGAAGGTGCAGATCGAAAACGGCTACTACGATCTGGCCACGCCGTTCTACGGCACCGAGTACACCGTGGAACACCTGGGTCTGCCGCCGGCGCTGCAGAAGAACATCACGCTGAACTTCTACGACTGCGGCCACATGCTGTACGAGCAGCCCGAGTCGATCAAACAGCTGCATGCCAACCTGGTCAACTTCATCCGCGGCAGCGACCAGGGCAATCGCTGAACCCGCGACAAG
>DZBX01000318.1 GCA_022730075.1 Rhodanobacter sp.
AAAAGCGCAGCGAACTTCCTGAAATCGGAATGCGTGGACAAGTGCTGTATCGGGACAGACTCTCCGTCCTCACCATTGAGCAGCGGCTCTGCCCGGCATTGCGAGCGCTGCATCAGCGAGACAAGGCAGAACCGTGACCCAAGTACGCGACATTTCACCAGAGATCAGCGTCTGCATCGCCAACTACAACGGCGAAACCATGCTGCGCGATTGCCTCGAATCGGTCTATGGGCAACGCACTGATTTCCAGATCGAAGTGCTCCTGCATGATGACGCCTCGACCGACGGCTCGGTGGCATTGATTCGAAGCGAATTCCCAGATGTCCGCGTGATTCAGAGCCGCGACAACGTGGGTTTTTGCATCAGCAACAACCGCATGGCGGAAGCCGCACGCGGGCACTATCTGCTGCTGCTCAACAACGATGCCGTGCTGCGCCCGGGCAGCCTCGATGCCCTGTTGCGTGAGGCACGAGGCACCACAATCCCAGCGGTGCTCGGGTTGCCGCAATACACCCTGCACGACGGCAGTCTGGTCGATCGCGGCTACGAGTTCGACCTGTTCATGAACCCGATCCCCGTCTTCACCACCGGCGTGCACGAAGTGGCCACCGCGACAGGCGCCTGCCTCTGGATTCCGCGCGAGGTCTGGAGTGCCGTCGGCGGGTTTCCGCCCTGGTTCGAGTCCATCGCCGAGGACATTTATCTTTGTCAGGCCGCACGACTGCTCGGCTACCCCACGCGCGTGCTGGACGCGCCCGGCTTCGATCACTGGATCGGCAAGAACCTGGGCGGCGGCAAAGTGATGGATGACAAGCTCAAAACCACCGCGCGCCGCCGCGCCCTGAGCGAGCGCAACAAGACAGCCGTGATGCTGCTCTGCTATCCCGCCTGGGCGCTGCTGGTTCTGCTGCCCATCCACGCGCTGCTGCTGGGTATCGAGGCGTCGTTTCTGTGGCTTGCCGGATCAGGTCGCGGCAAGATCAAGTGTATTTACGGCACGATCCTGCCTGGCCTCTGGCGGCACCGCAAAGACATCAGCGCGCTGCGACGCAGTTTGCGCGCCCGGCAAAAACAATCCGACT
The DNA here is from genome assembly GCA_022730075.1 of Rhodanobacter sp. Classification (GTDB taxonomy): domain Bacteria; phylum Pseudomonadota; class Gammaproteobacteria; order Xanthomonadales; family Rhodanobacteraceae; genus Metallibacterium. The sequence continues at coordinate 1,083 of DZBX01000318.1, forward strand.
GGCGCTTCATGCGTCGCTTTCACTGGCTGCCGCACAAACTGCGCATGCTGCTGCGCCACGGTGCGCCGGAAATCGGATAGTCGCAAACCAAGGCGACGCAAC
>DZBX01000319.1 GCA_022730075.1 Rhodanobacter sp.
GGCACCTCGACGCCGCGACCACCCCGGTCATAGAGCCGGCGCGCGACCTGGCCGACGGCATGGCCCTGGTCGAACGCGGCCTGCGTCGCGGCCGAGTCGTCGCGCAGATCCGGGCGGTGCCACTCCAGCCAGAGCCGCTTGGGGCATTGCCGGCAGGCCATGAGCTTGGACTTCGAGAGGCGAGGTGTGGCACGGGATGGGGTCATGGCTGCTCCGGACGGCAAAGGAGTGAACGCATCGGACTCGCGGAGCGGGTGTATGCGTCGAATGGAACGCTGCAGAACCTGGGCAGGCGCTGAACCCTCACGCCGTTGCGCGTGGCGCCTGCGCGCTGCTTGCCTGCGACTGCGTCCGCTCGGTTCGAGAAGTTGCTAAAGTCGCCCGCGACATGGTGACGACTCGCACGCCTGCACGAGAGGACATGCTGGCGCTGTTGCAGCGGCTGCAGGCGCCGGCGGCACTGGTCCAGCATCACCGGCTGGTGCTCGAGGCGGCCGACGGGATCTGCGATGCCTTGGCGATGGCCGAGGTGCCGTTCGATCGCCCGTTCGTCGAAGCGGGGACCGCGCTGCATGATGCCGGGAAGATCCTCTTCCCACAGGAAATCCATGGCCCCGGCTCGGCCCACGAGACCGCCGGCGAGGCGTTCCTGATCGCGCAGGGCGTCGATCCCGGGCTGGCGCGCTGCTGCCGGACCCACGCCGCGTGGCGCGGATCCGGGGTCCGCTTCGAGGAGCGCCTGGTGGCGCTGGCCGATACGCTCTGGAAAGGCGTCCGCAATGCGGAGCTCGAGGAGACCGTGATCGCCGAGGCCGCCCTGCGCGCGGGCGCGGATCGCTGGACGCTGTACATCACGCTCGACGATGCCTTCGAGCGCGTGGCGGCGGCGGGGCCGGAGCGCCTGGCCCGCAGTCGCGTCGCCAGCAACTGATGGATCTGCCGGCAGCGTCGCCTCGGGCCGTGCCGTGCTGAGGTCGATGGGTGCGCAGGCGCAGCCGATCATACGAACCCCACCTTGCGGGGCTCGGCCTTGCGCTTGAGCGCCATCTCGGCGGCCAGACGCTGGACCAGCGTGACGGCATCAGGGACGCCGCTGCGCAGGCGCAACTGGCGGACGATCATGGCGAAGTCGCCGGGCGTGAGCCGGTCGAGCCGCTCGAGCCGCTGCGCGGTCG
>DZBX01000144.1 GCA_022730075.1 Rhodanobacter sp.
CCGCCGACATCTTCGACGCCATTTCCGCCGACCGGCCCTACCGCGGCGCCGTGCCGATTCCGGAAACTCTGCAGATCATGTCCAAGACCGTGGGCGCCGCCCTTGATCCCCAGTGTTTCGAGGCGCTGCGCAGAGCCGTGGATCTGCTGGAGCAGCCAATACCGGAGCCCATGGCCCTCGCTGCCTGAAGTGCTGCGTCCCCTCATCCCGCGAGTCTTTACAGTTCAGCCCTCATGTTTTGCAAGCTGCGTGCCGTTAAAAAAGCGACTCTTGTCCTGAAGCGTTTCCTTCTCCCATGATCGGCCTCATCCAGCACGTCCTGCTTCATCTGTTGGACGACAGCGGCGTGCCCGGCGCCCGCGCAGAAGTCCTGCGCCGCGTCGGCCTGCCGGAAGACACCCACTTTCGACTCGACACCGACTACGACGACGCGCAGGTCGATGCCCTGCTCGACCAGGCTTGCGCGGTGCTGCACCTCACGCGCGATCAGGCTTTCGAGGCTTATGCGAGCGCGTTTCTGGCCGACACCCGCGAGCGCTTTCCCGCGTTTTACGCCATGTCGGCGGACTCACGCGCCTTTCTGGCGCGGCAGGCGGCCATTCATAACGTCATGGCCTCGGGCCTGCGCAACCCCGACCGGCGGCGGCAGATCAACGACAAATTCCACATCACCGCGCTCGACAACGGCGATCTGCGCGTGCGCTACGACTCCCCCCGCAGATGGTGCGGCCTGTACCTGGCACTGGCGCGCGAGGTGGCTCATTTCTACGGCGACCACCTGGAAGTCACCGTAGCCCAATGTCGCCAACGCGGCGACGCGCAATGCATTTTTCAACTGCACTGGCCCGAGTTGCGCCCATCGTCAGAAACCGCCTTGACCCAGCCTGCAAAGGAATCGCCTTGAGCGGCGGCCGCGATCAGGCCGCCCGCGACGCCGCCTTGCGCCAGGCCGTGGAGCACATGGCCGACCAGCTCTGTCTGGCGGTCGATCAGAAGGTCGATTTCGTGGTGCGCTCGCCGCTGGCCGACCCCACGGCAGAAAAGCTCGCCCTGCTGATCAACTTCCTGCTCGACACCGGCGGGCGGCTCATTGAACAGGTGCAGAAGCAGGCCGAAGCGCTCGACCGTCGCATTGCCGAACGCAGCGCCTTGCTGAAGGCGGTGTTCGACAACGTCATCGACGGCCTCATCGTCATCGACACGGCCGGGCAAATTCGCAACGCCAACAACGCCGCGCACACCCTGTTCGGCTATGCGCCAGGCGCCCTGCGCAAGCTGCGGGTGAACGATCTGATGCCCGAGCCCTGGCGCAGCGCGCACGACGGCTATCTGCAACGCTTTCTCGCCACGCGGGACCCGCACATCATTGGCAGCGGACGCGATGTACGCGGCCTGCGCCGCGACGGCAGCACCTTTCCCATGCGCCTGGGCGTGAGCGAAGTGCACGTCGGCGAGACCCACTGGTTCGTCGGCCTGGTGCACGACCTCACGCAGGAGCAGGCGCGCCTGCAGGCGCTCCATGAGGAGCAGCAGTTCACCAACCGCCTGTTCAGCGCCTTGCCCGATGTGATCTATGCGTTTGACACCCGCCTGCGTTTTCTGCGCTGGAACCAGGCCATGCTCGACACCGTGGGCATGGACGCGCAGACCTTCGCCAACAGCAGCGTGCAGCAACACCTGGCCCTGCGTGACTGGCCCGCGGTGCTCAAAACCATTTTCGACGTGTTCGCCAAGGGGGAAGGACACGTTGTCGCCCGGATCAAAACCGCAGACGGCACGCTCAAGCCCTTTGAATTCGTGGCCTCGCGCCTGCTTGATGCGCAGGGCAAGACCGCCGGGCTGATTGGCGTGGGCCGCGATCTGGGCGAGCGCGAGGCGCAGCAGATCGCGCTGCGCGAGGCCAAGGAAAGCGCCGAGGCAGCGGCGCTGGCAAAAAGCCAGTTTCTCGCCAGCATGAGCCACGAGCTGCGCACGCCGCTCAACGCCATCATCGGCTATGCCGAACTCATCCTCGAAGAACTCGACGACGGCGTGCCGCTGACGCAAAGCCGCACCGATCTGCAGTCGGTGCGGGATGCCGGCCGCCACTTGCTGCGGCTGATCAATGATGTGCTCGACCTCAGCCGCGTCGAGGCGGGCCACGCGCAGGCGCTGGTCGAGGCATTCGACCCAATCGAACTCACCCGCAGCGTGGCGTCCACCGTGGGCTCGCTGGTGTGGCGCCGCTCCAACCGCCTGCAGGTCGATCTACCCGAGCAACTGGACGCGATGCACAGCGATCCGGGAAAAATCCGCCAGTGCCTGCTCAACCTGTTGGGCAATGCCGCCAAGTTCACGGAGCATGGCGAGATCACCCTCACGCTCCGTCCGGCCACCTTGAACGGCATCACGCCCGCGCTGGCGTGGAGCGTGCGCGACACCGGCATCGGCATGAATGCCGAGCAATGCGCCCGCGTGTTCGAGGCCTTCACCCAGGCCGATGCCAGCATTTCGCGCAACTACGGCGGCACTGGCTTGGGGCTCACCCTCAGCGCCGCGCTCGCTGCGTTGCTGGGCGGCACGCTCTCGGTGAACAGCACGCCCGGACAGGGATCCACCTTCACGCTGCTGCTGCCGCTGACGGCGCCGCCCCAAGAGCGCACCGCATGAGACTGCTGCTCGCAGAAGACGATCCGCTCAACCGCGACATGCTGGTGCGCAGGCTGCGCCGCAGGGGGTTCGAAATGATCGAGGCGGTCAACGGCGCACAGGCGCTGGAGTTGCTGCACGGTCACCCCCCGCCCGATGCGGCGCTGCTGGATCTGGACATGCCCGTGCTCGACGGCTGGGGCCTGCTGCACGCCCTGCGCGACCGGGGGCTGCGCATGCCCGTGTTCATTCTCAGCGCCCACTCGCTCAAGGAAGACCGCCAGCGCGCAGCCGCCCTGGGCGTGACCGCCTATCTCACCAAACCGCTGGATTTTGACGACCTGCTGCAGCGGCTCGAACGCATCCGCCTGAACCTGCCCGCAGCAGCACCCTGAGCGCCTCATGCAAGCCGACCACACCTCCTGGAACTGGAACCAGAGCACCATCCTGATCGTTGAAGACGACGCCGCCAGCCGCGATGTTCTCTCCCGCCGCCTGCAGCGCGACGGGCTTGAGACGCTCACCGCGGCAGACGGCCCAAGCGCACTCGATGCGCTGCAACTGCGGCTGGTTGACGGCGTGCTGCTCGACATCGGCCTGCCCGGCATGAGCGGCCTGGAAGTGCTGCGCACGATCCGCCAGGCGCACTCTGCCGAACTGCTGCCGGTGCTGATGGTCACCGCCTTCGACGAAGCACAGCGGCTGGAGGAGGCGCTGGAGGCCGGGGCGAACGACTACCTCAACAAGCCCATCGACTACCCCATCGTCCGCGCCCGCCTGAAGGCGCAACTTGAACGGGCGCAGGCGGCGCACACCCTGCAGAAAACGCGCGAACGCGAGGCGCTGGTGCTGCACGCGACGAACGACGGCATCTGGGAGTGGGATGTCGTCACGCAGCGCTTGCAGCACTCGGCCAACTGGTTCGATTTGCTCGCCTGGGGCGAGTTGCCCGTGCCCGACACCATCGAGGCCTGGATGACCCGCATCCACCCTGACGACCTTTCTGAGACCCGGCAGACCTTCGAGCGCTTCCTCTTCGGCCCCGAGCAAACCGTGCTGCGGCTGCAATACCGCATGCACAGCGGCGACGACGACTATCGCTGGATCGAAACACGCGGCGCCGCCCTGCGCGACACTGCGGGGCAACTCCTGCGGTTGGCGGGCACGCACACCGACATCAGCGCGCTGCGCTACGTGAACCGCGTCACGCAGTTGCCCAACCTGCAGCGCCTCATCGACCGCTTCGAGCGTTATTTGCGCGCCGCACGGCACGATCCGCAGGCTTGCGCCAGCGTGCTGGTGGCGCAAATCGTCGACATTGACCACCAACTCGATTTCGCCAGCGGCCAGACATTCGGCAAGGCTGTCGAGGTCATCGCCGAGACCCTGTCGGGCCAACTCGGCGACGGCGTGCTGATCGGTAGCGGCGACCTCGCCAGCCAGATCGTGCTGCTGCCGCAAAACCCACGCCTCGACGCCGCTGCGCTGCAGGCGCTGACGCAAGGCCTGCACGACGCGATGAGCCGAGGCGTGCAGATTCTTGGCCGCGCAATCTTTCCCCGTCTGCGCATCGGCATATTCAGCGGCTACGCGGCCAGCATGCAAGTGCGGCAGAGCCTGGCCGCTGCACAGTTCGCCGCGCGCATGGCGCAGGAAAAGGGGCTGCCGACCCAGCGATTCGACGCCGTGGTGCTGCATGCTGAGGAACGCCGCAAGCGCCTGTTGGGCTGGCTGCGCGAGGCGGTGGAAGACGAGAAGATCGAGCCCTGGTGGCAGCCGATTCTCTATCCCGACGGCGGCTTGGCAGGATTCGAGGCGCTCGCGCGCTGGCGTGGCCCGGACGGGCAGATGATCAGCCCGGCAGAGTTCATTCCGCTGGCGCAATCGGCCGGGCTGATGGCGCCGCTGACCGACCTGATCCTGCAACGCTCGCTCGCCGCGCTGGCGCAATGGCGCACAGAAGGTCTGGTCTGCGACGCCGTTTACACCTCGGTCAATTTCCCGCCTGCGGCACTGCTCGACCCGCAGTTTCTGCTCTATTTGTCGGCGGCGACCGCCTCGCATCAACTGCCGCCTTCAGCGCTGTGCGTAGAAATCACCGAGACTGACGCTGCGGCGCCAGGCGAATCGATGGAATCCATCACCGCCCAACTCCGTCAGCAGGGCTTTCGCCTGGCGATCGACGATTTCGGCACCGGCTATTCCTCGCTGTCCACGCTCAACCGGCTGGCTTTCGACACCGTCAAGATTGACCAGAGCTTCGTGCGCGGCATGCTGGATCAACCCCGTTTGCACGAAATGGTGCGCGCCATCGTCGGCATGGCGCGTGCGCTGGGCCTGCGGCTGGTGGCCGAAGGCGTGGAAACCGCGCAGCAGGCGCAGTTGCTCGACCAGGAAGGCGTGGACCGGATGCAGGGCTATCTCTACGCCCGCCCCATGCCCGAAAACGACGTGCGGCGTTGGCTGCAAGATCGCAGCGCCGCACATCCATCCGCTGCTTGACGTGCGGACTCAGCGCTGGGCCGACATGGCCACATAAATTTCCACACGCCGGTTGGCTACG
>DZBX01000320.1 GCA_022730075.1 Rhodanobacter sp.
TGCGGCTCAGGGCGATGGAGGCGTTCATGCCCATGAGCCAGTCGGCACGCTGGCGCGCCAGGGCGGATTCATAGAGGGGACGCATGGCGTCGTTGTTCTTGAGACTCACCAGCGCGCGCCGCACGCTTTCGTCGTCCAGGCTCGACAGCCACAGGCGGGAGGTCTTGCCCTTCCAGTTCAGGAACAGCAAGACCTCATCGACCAGCAACTGGCCCTCGCGGTCGGCGTCGCCGGCATTGACGACTTCCGATGTATCTTTGAGCAGATCGCGGATCACCTTGACCTGCTTGCCCGCGCCGCCGTCGCGCGGCGAGAGTTTCCAGGCTATGGGGACGACGGGCAGATGCGAGGCCAGCACCTTGCCGCCGGCAACGTAATCCTCGGGTCTTGCTTGTTCGAGCAGGTGCCCGAAGCACCAGGTCACGCGGGTCTTGGCCTGCGGGCATTCGATGTAGCCGTCGTTGCGTCTGGCGCCGCCGATGACACCGGCGATGGCTTGGGCGACGGAGGGTTTTTCGGCGATGATGAGGCGCATGCTGTGTCTCCAGGAAGGGGGGATGGTTCTCTGGAGACTCTGCGCGGTGGGGTCATGAGGCAGTTGTCCCACGCCCACAGAATCTGGGCAAGGGCGCGCACGCGCCGATCAATCACATTCCCCATGAACGCTATCGCCTTGATGCAGCAATGTGCACCTCAGATCGCCCCGGTGACCCTGGCCGCGGTGGTGCAGCAGGAAAGCGGGGGCAATGCGCTGGCTCTGCATGACAACACCAGTGGCAAGAGCTATGCGCCGACGACAGTTGCCGAGGCCGCACGGCTGGCGAGGGAGTTGATCGCCCAGGGGCACTCGGTGGACATCGGCCTGGCGCAGATCAACAGCGGAAACCTGCCCCGGCTGGGGCTGGGCGTCGATCAGGTTCTCAATCTCTGTACGAACCTGCGCGCTGCGCAGAGTGTCCTGATGGAGGGGTGGGCACGCTCGGGCAATCTGCGTGCCACGTTGTCGGCGTACAACACGGGCAGGCTCCGCAGCCCGGTGGGCATGGCTTATGGGGAGAAGGTTTTCGGGAAAGCGGGCGTGGTCGTGCCAGCCATTCCGGGCGGACAGATCGCATCATGGGCCACTGTCGGCGCCGCGCTGCCGCCGGTGCGGCCTGTCGTCACCTGGA
>DZBX01000321.1 GCA_022730075.1 Rhodanobacter sp.
GAGGGCGAGGGGAGAAAGGTCACCGATCTGGTGCACCTGATCGACTTCGCCAACCCGCAGCACAACGAATTTCTGGTCATCAACCAGTTCACGGTTAGCGGCAGCAAGCAGCCTCGGCGGCCTGATCTGGTGGCCTTCATCAATGGCCTGCCGCTGGCGGTGATTGAGCTGAAGAACCCAGCCAACGAACAGACCGATGTGTGGGATGCCTTCAACCAGTTGCAAACCTACAAAGACGAGATCAGCGACCTGTTCAACAGCAATGCGGCGCTGGTGGTCAGCGACGGCTGGACGGCGCGGGTGGGTTCGCTCACGGCGAATGCCGAACGCATGATGCCCTGGCGCACCCTTGCCCACGAGGACGACCGCCCCCGCCTGCAACTGGAGCTGGAAACCGTGGTGCGCGGCTTTTTCCAGCCTGCGCTGTTCCTCGATTACCTCCGCCACTTCGTGCTGTTCGAGCAGGATGGTGATGCGGTGATCAAGAAAATCGCCGGCTATCACCAGTTCCACGCCGTGCGTGAAGCGGTGCGCGCCACGGTGATCGCGGCCAGTTCGCCTGACAAGGGCTTGCTGGAGGTGCGGGAAGAACGCGCCACCTACGGCAAAGCGGTGAAGCCGGGCTCGCGCAAGGCCGGCGTGGTGTGGCACACGCAGGGCTCGGGCAAGAGCATCACCATGGCCTGCTACGCGGGCAAGCTGCTGCAACAGCCGGAGATGAAGAATCCCACGCTGGTGGTGGTGACGGACCGCAACGATCTGGACGGCCAGTTGTTTGCTACCTTCTGCGCCGCCAGTGATTTGCTCAAGACCACGCCGTTGCAGGCGGGCAGTCGTGACGAACTGCGCGAGATGCTGGCCTCGCGTCAGGCGGGCGGCATCATCTTCACCACGGTGCAGAAATTTGCCCTGTTGGATGAAGAGGACGAACACCCGCTGCTGTCCGACCGCTCCAATATCGTGGTCATCTCGGACGAAGCGCACCGCAGTCAGTACGGCACCAAGGGGCGCTTCGATGAGAAGGCCGGGCGTTATGTTTTCGGCTATGCCAAGCACCTGCGCGATGCACTGAAGAATGCCACCTTTATCGGCTTCACCGGCACGCCAATTGCGCTGGAAGACAAGGACACGCGCGCGGTATTTGGCGATTACGTCAGCGTCTACGATA
>DZBX01000322.1 GCA_022730075.1 Rhodanobacter sp.
CCCGCGCACGCGCACCCATCTGGCTGATGGGCATGACCATGCTGCCGTTCGGCATGCTCACCGGTCTGACGCTGTTTACCGTGCCGCAGTTGCTGGCTGCGCGGCACGTGCCCGAGGCCGAAATCGCCGCGCTCACGGCGTTGGCCGCCTCACCGATGTTCTGGGCCTTCCTGGTGTGCCCTATCCTCGACGTGCGCTTCAGCCGGCGCGCCTACGCCATCGCCGGCGCGGTCATTGCCGCCGTGCTCACACCGGTGGCGATGTGGAATCTTGACCACCCTGCACTGCTTGGGGGGCTGCTGCTGGTGGCGAACTTCACCAGCATGTGCATGGGCAATGCGCTGGGTGGCTGGTTCTCGACGGTGATCGAGCGCAAGGATGAAAGCCGCCTCAGCGCCTGGATGACCGTGGGCAATATCAGCGGCTTCGGCCTGCTCGCCGCGGTGGCCATCGCCTTGATCCACGCGTTGACCTTGCCCGTCACGGCAATCGTGTTCGGCATCGCACAACTCGTGCCTTTGGTGATCTACCTGTTCGTACCGAGCATCCCGCCCGACGCGCGCCTGGCTCGCGACAGCTTCGTGCAGTTCTTCGCTGCGATCGCGGCTTTGTTCAAACGCCGCGAAATCCTCATCGCGCTGGCGATGTTCCTGCTGCCCTCGGCATCCTTTTCGCTCACCAACCTGCTGGGTGGCCTCGGTGGTGACTTCCATGCCTCACCACAAACGATTGCCTTCGCCGGTGGCACTGGCGCCATCCTCGCCGGCATCGTCGGCAGCTTGACCCTGCCGCGGCTCGCCAAACGCGCGCCGCTGCGACCGCTCTACCTCGGCATCGGCATCGTCGGTGCCCTGTTCACGCTCAGCCTGCTGTTGATGCCGCATGAGGCGTGGACTTTCGTGGTCGCCATCATTGGCGAAAACGTGTTCCAGTCACTTGCGATCACCTGCTCGTTCGCGATTGCGTTCGAAACGATCGGCGCCAACAATCCGTTGGCTTCGACGATCTTCGCGGTACTTTCCGCCGCCGGCAATCTTCCGATCGACTACATGGTTGCCGTGGACGGCCGCGCCTATGCGTGGCATGGGCTCGCAGGCAGTTTCATCGTCGACGCCAGCCTCGGCATCATCTCCTGCCTGTTGTTGGTCCTGTTGCTGCGCCTGGTGC
>DZBX01000323.1 GCA_022730075.1 Rhodanobacter sp.
GACTGGATAGACTAAATGCCGCGACTTGATTTTTTGCGCCACGGCGAGCCGGTCGGTGGTTCGCGTTACCGTGGCGATGGCGTGGACGACCCGCTCACGCCGCAGGGCTTGGCGGCGATGTGGGCGAGCGTGGAGGCCGGGACGTGGGATGTGGTTGTCAGCTCGCCCTTGCAGCGTTGCCACACGTTTGCAGAGCGCTATGCAACGCAGGCCGGACTGCCGCTGCATGTTGAGCCGCGTTTGCGCGAGATCGGCATGGGCGTGTGGGAGGGCTTGAGCCACGCGGAAGTCAAGCACGGGCAGGCCGAGGCGTATGCGGCCTACAAGCGTGACATTGTGCTGGGGATGCCGCAGGGCGCCGAATCGGTACTGGATTTTATGGCGCGGGTGCGTGCTGCGCTGAACGAGCTTTCAAGAGCGTTTTTCGGGCAGCGCGTGCTGGTGGTGAGTCATGCGGTGGTGATGCGCGCGGCGCTGGCCTTGGCGCTGGATGCCCCGCCGCAGTCGCTGAGCCGTATCCGCGTGGATTATGCGAGCTTTTTATCCCTGCGCCGGGCGCATGGGGCGTGGGCGGTCGAAGGCTTGGGGCATCGGTGTTGAAGCTTGATCTGACGGTCTTTGCGCCCGGCCTGTGTGCGCCGTGGCGCGGCGAGGGCTCGTATTCATCCCTGCCTGCGCCGCATGTACCTGCTTTGCATCATCTTTTGTCACGCGCCGATTGCGGCGCGCAGCCTGCCCTGGCGTTTGAGGACGCGCTGGCGCGAGCCTTGGGCATCGAAGCAGAAAATCTGCCCTGGGGCGCGCTAGGCTTGTGGGGCGAAACCGGCGAGCGGCCTGCGGGCTTGGTGCTACGTATTGATCCGGTGCATTTGCGTTTGGGCATGACCGAGGCGATTGTCACGGCGGGCGCGGCCTTGCCACTGTCACTGGCGGAGGCTCAAGAGCTGGCACGGGCGTTGGAAGCGCATTTTATTGAACGCGGCTGGAGCATCGTGGTGGCCGCGCCGCAGCGGTGGTATGTGCATGTGCCGGAATCAAGCGAGCTTGTAACCACGCCCTTGGGACAGGCCTTGGGGCATGATGCCGGGCTGTTCAAACCGCAGGGCAGGGATGCGCGGCGTTGGCTGGCGGATATTAACGAGGCGCAAATGCTGCTGTTTGCCCA
>DZBX01000031.1 GCA_022730075.1 Rhodanobacter sp.
GCGGCCATCGCGCGCAACGTGGAAAACGACGCTTGGTGGCAGCACCACTTTGCACGCGATACAGGGCCGATTTTTGCCGCGCTGCCCGATCTGCAGAATGCGCCGAGCGGCCGTGACTTCGCGGTCTGCGCTGACCGCTTTCAGCCCATGCAAGTGCGCACCGTGCAGCAAACCACGGCGAGCACGGTGCCCCAGTAGCCACGCCCGCTGGCGCCATCGGTGAGGGCGGCATGGGCGGGTGCATGGCGCCGTTTCGTGTCGATGCCGACCAAAAGCGCAGCGGCAGCGGCTGATGTCGTAATCAGGCGGGCGGTGCGGGCGAGGCTGCGGGCATGCGGTTGCTGCAGGGCACCGTGGGCGGCAGGTTGTCGGGCGCTGCGGCGCCGCCGGAGATGATGAAGGCCATGGCCTGGTCCACCGTCCAGTCGGTGGGCGTGAGGCAGTCCAGCGGCACGATCTCGAGATAGCCGCCGGTCGGGTTGGGGGTGGTCGGCACGAATACGGCCGCCATTTCGCGCCCGCTTTCCTGCTCGCGCATGGTGCTGGTGACAAAACCGATGGCGCGCATGCCGGGGTGCGGAAACTCCACCAGCACCACGCGCTGCGTGCCACTGGGTTTTTTCTGCATCATCGCGGTGAGCTTCTTGGTGCCGTCGTAGATGGTGCGCACCATCGGGATGCGCTCCATGACCGCATCGAACCCGGCCAGCAGGCGTCGACCGAGCACCCGGCTGGCCAGCCAGCCTACACAGTACAGCAGCAGCAGCGTGGCGATCAGCGCCAGCACGGTGTTGGTCCAGCCGTGGTTGAGCGATCCGGCCAGATCCGGTGCGAATCTGCGCAGCCCACCGAGCGCGCCTTCGACCACGGGGTTGCCCAACTCGGCCAGCAGGCGCAGCACGAAGCCGAAAATCGCCACCGTCACCCATAGCGGGATGATGGTGAGCAGGCCGGTGATCAGGTAACGCTGGACATGAAAACGACGCATGCGCAACTCGCATTCGGGCGCACCATTCTAGCCCGCGTGTTGCGCCCGCGCCGAGATGGGCGGGCGCGGATCAGCGTGTCGCGTCGATTTTTTTCAGCGTCTGCTCGAAGAACGCATAGACACCGGCGTTGCTCATGGTGCGCGCATTGGCCAGCTCGCCGGCCTGCGTGGCATAGAGCAGCTTGCCCGCGGGCGAGACGATCACCGCCGACGGGATGCCTTTCTTGATCGGGTCGCCGTAGCGCTCGGCGACATCCAGATTGCGGTTGAAATTGCCGACATCGACCTTGACGATGTTGAAGTGCTGGTGCATCAGCGCGGCGTTCTTGCCGCCGGACAGCGACTTGGCCAGCGCGCGGCAATCCGGACACCAGTTGGCGCCGAAGAAGATCAGCACCGGTTTGTGATCGGTGCGCGCGGCGGTCATCGCGGCCTGAATCTCGGCCTTGGCGTCGGCGCTGGGGTTGTAGGGTTTTTGCAGCGGCGCGGCATTGGCATTGAGCGCGAAGATGGAACCCAGCGCGAGCAGCAGGAAAGCGAAACGTTGCATGGGTCGATTCCCGTAAGTGAAAACAGTGTCGATGCTAGCAGCATGGCTGCGCGGTGGCGTTGCTTGGCGGAGTCGGTCGCCGCTCTGCTCGACACTCGCCGCGGGTGGCGAGTGCGGCATTCTTCTGCGGCGTCTGCGGATTCATATCGGGGAAGGTGACTGCGGGCATGGCGTGCATGCGGTATCGCTTGACTCTATACAAGAGTCAAGACTTACAGTTCGCGCAATCCCGGCTTGATGCCGGGCTCGATGCCGGGCTCGATCCGGAGGCAGTGATGGCAAAGGCAGTGACGAGCAAAGACCTGGATGGCAGCACGCTCACGCTGGACATCGAGGGCATGACCTGCGCCTCGTGCAGTGCGAATGTGGAACGTGCGCTGGCGCGGACGCCGGGCGTCGTAGGCGCGGCGGTCAATCTCGCCAGCGAACGCGCCGAAGTGCGTTTCGATCCGGCCCGGACCGGACCCGCGCAGTTGCTGGACGCGGTACGCGCGACAGGCTACACGCCGGTGACCGCCGAGCTGGATCTGGCGATCGCGGGCATGACCTGCGCTGCATGCGTCGGCCACGTCGAACGCGCGCTGCGCAAGCTGCCCGGCGTCATCGACGCCGATGTCAATCTGGCGACCGAGCGCGCACACCTGCGCTATGCGCCGGCCAGCGTTGGTGCCGATGCGCTGATCACCGCCGTGGTCGATGCCGGCTATGGCGCACGCGCGCTGCGCGAGGACGCGGTCGACGCGGATGCTGCCGAGGCGCATCGGCGCCGGACGCAGCGGCAGGCGCAGGCACGCGATGTGATCGTCGCCGGCGTGCTCGCGCTGCTCATCATGGTGCTGTCCATGGGCGCGATGGTCGTGCCGGGGTTCGGGCGCGCGCTGACCGCAGTCAGTCCGTTCGTGCATTTCTGGGACTGGGTGCAAATGCTGCTGGCCAGCGTGGTGCTGTTTGGACCGGGGCGGCGATTCTTTCGCCCGGGACTGATCGCCTACCGGCACCTGGCGCCGGACATGAACTCGCTGGTCGCCACCGGCACCGGGGTGGCCTGGTTGTACAGCCTGCTGGTATTGCTGCTGCCGACGCTGTTTCCGCCGCAGTCGCGGCACGTGTATTTCGATTCGGCGGCGGTGGTGGTGGCCGCGGTGCTGCTGGGCAAGTACATGGAGGAACTGGCCAAGGGACGTGCTTCCTCGGCGATTCGCAAACTGGTCGGCTTGCAGGCGCGCAGCGCGCACCGTCTCGATGCGCTGGGCCACGAGCAGGAAGTGCCGGTCGCGCAACTGCGCGTCGGCGATCGTCTCGTGGTGCGGCCAGGCGAGCGCATTCCGGTGGATGGCCGCGTGTGCGAAGGACGCGCGCACGTGGACGCCTCGATGCTCACCGGCGAGCCCTTGCCGGTGAGCCGGGATGTCGGCGACGCGGTGTTCGGCAGCACCGTCAATCAGGACGGTCGGCTGGTGGTCGAAGCCACCTCGGTCGGACGCGATACGGTGCTCGCGCAAATCGTCAAGCTGGTGGAGAGCGCGCAAAGCGGCAAGTTGCCGATCCAGCGCATGGCCGATCGCGTGGTGCGCGTGTTCGCGCCGCTGGTGATCCTGATTGCGGTGCTCGCCTTTGGCGCATGGTGGCTGCTGGCCGGCAACCTGAGCGAGGCCCTGGTCGCGGCCGTGGCCGTGCTGGTGGTCGCATGTCCCTGCGCCATGGGGCTGGCGACGCCCGCGGCGATCATGGTGGGCAGCGGGCGCGCGGCCGAACTGGGCGTGCTGTTCCGCAAAGGCGTGGCGCTGGAGACGCTGTCGCGGGTGGATACCGTGTTGCTCGACAAGACCGGCACGCTGACCGAAGGGCGTCCGGCGCTGACCGATCGGGTCGGTGCCCACGCCGACGAAGCGCTGCGTCTGGCCGCCGCGCTGGAAACCGCCAGCGAACATCCGCTCGCACGCGCGATCGTGGCGGCGGCGCGCGCCGAGGACATGCAACTGCCCGCGATCGATGACTTCCATGCCGAGGCCGGCCACGGCATCGAAGGGCGCGTGGCGGGGTGCTGGCTGCGGGTCGGCACGCAACGTTTTCTGCAGCATGCCGGCATCGCATTGGATGCGGATCTGCTGCAACGCGCGGCCGCGCTGGAAGGCAACGCGCGCACGGTGGTGTGGGTCGCCGGCGATGCCGAGGTGCTGGGCCTGCTGGCCATTGCCGACCGCATCAAGCCGGAATCCGCGGCGCTGGTGCAGGCCTTGCGCGCGCGAGGTTTGCGCATCGCCATGGTCACCGGTGATGCGCAGCGCACCGCGCAGGCCGTCGCTGCACAGCTGGGCATCGATGAGGTGCACGCCGGAATCCTGCCGCAGGACAAGGCGCGGGTGGTCACTGCCTTGCAGGCCGATGGGTGGCGCGTGGCCTTCGTCGGCGATGGCATCAACGATGCCCCCGCGCTGGCGCACGCGGATGTCGGTATCGCCCTGGCCTCGGGTGCCGATATCGCCCTCGAGGCCGCGGATGTGACGCTGACGCATGGCAAGGTACAGGACGTGGTGACGGCGATCGACGCCGCGCGCCGCACCCTCGGCAATATCCGCGGCAATTTGTTCTGGGCGTTTTTCTACAACATTCTGCTGATCCCCGTCGCCGCCGGCGTCGCCGCCCCGCTGGGGCTGCATCTGAATCCGATGCTGGCCGGCGTGGCCATGGGGTTGTCCTCGATCTTCGTGCTGGGCAACAGCTTGCGTCTGAGGCGGCTGCCCGCGTTTCATGTGCCGGCTGCCGCGACCACAGTCGCCGCCGCGGTACACGCACAGCCTGTCAACACCTGAACCTGGAGGCCTGGCGCATGAGCAACCCCGTTTCTGTCGTTAGCGCATGCATTTCATTCACAACATGGCGCGGGTGCCAGATGCGTGCAGCATCGGCCCGCGCGTGCAATCCATCTGCGAGGCGATAAGCCGTGAACACGATCGAACTGAAAATCAGCGGCATGACCTGCGCGCATTGCGTGCAGCATGTGACCAGGGCGCTGCAGGGCGTGGCGGACGTGGACCAGGTCGAGGTCGATCTGGCCGGCGGCACGGCGCGCGTGCTCGGAACGGCCAGTACCGCCGCGTTGATCGCCGCGGTGCAGGATGCCGGCTATGCGGCGCGCGTGGCTGATTGAGTTCAGCGGCGCGGCGGAACATCCGCTCAATGCGCGGGCGGTGGCAGTGCCAGCACGGTGATCTCCTCGCGGTCGTGGTGTAGCTGGCGCGCGCGCAAGTCGATGCCTGGCACCGCGATGCGCAGCAGATCGAGGCACAGTTGCACTTCCTCGCGCCGTTTTTTCATGGGCAGCTTCAGGTTGAACAACGCGCGGCGGCAAGTTCCATCGCGCAGCCAGGCGGCCATCAGCGCAGCGACGCGACGCGGTTGCTCGACCATGTCGCACACCAGCCAGTCGACCGGTTTGGCCGGGCGCCAGCGGAAGCCATCGCTGCGCAGATGCTCGACCAGGCCGGATTCCAGCAGCGCGGGTTGCATCGGCCCATTGTCCACGGCGGTCACGTGGATCGAGCGCCGCACCAGCTGGTACGTCCAGCCGCCGGGTGCGGCACCGAGGTCCACCGCGCGCATGCCGGGGCGTAGCCAGCGCTCGCGTTCGCGTTCATCCAGCAGCACCAGCAGCGCTTCCTCGAGTTTGAGCGTGGAGCGACTCGGCGCCGCCGATGGAAAACGCAGGCGCGGAATACCACCTGGCCAGGGTGATGCCGCGGCCCGTGCCGCGCTGCACAGCAAGGCTGCATCGCCAGCGCTGAGCAGCACGTACAAGTCGCGCGCAGCTTGTGCATGCAGCACGCCAGCGCGCTGCAGGGCACCTCGCAGCGGCGGCGCCAGCGTACGCGCCAGCGCGGACAGCTCGCGTCCGCTGTCGCTGTCGGCGTGTTCCACCAGAATTTGCGCATAGTGCTGGCCGTGTGTCTGCACGGCGTGCAGCAGCGGCGTGACACGATCATGGGTGGGCAGGGCCTGCACGGACGCATGCAGGCTCCACGCGGTGCGCGCAAAGATCAGCCGTGGCCAGGGCGTGGCGGCTTCCAGCGCATTCTGCGTAGTGACATCGTGCAGCTCGAAGCGTGCAACGCCGCTGCCAGTGCCGGCGCGCGCGAATCCGGACAATCCCGCCGCCGTGGCCGCCGCGGCCAACTCACCCGCAGCCTCACCCTCGAAGCCGGCGCGACACAGCACCACGCGACCGGATACCGGCGTGCAGTGCGCGGATTCGCTTGCGGCGGCGGGCATCGTGGGGCGGATCAGTACGTCAGGCCGCTGCGTGCGGCGTAATCGGCGAGCACCGCGCAAGCTTGTGCGCGCTGCACGTCGCGCTGCACGACGATGCCGCGGCGCTCGAGTTCGCCGATCCAGTCGGCCGGCAGTGGGCCTTCGTCGAATGCGGTCAGTTGCATGACGTCCTCGCTGCGCGCGCCGATCAGCATCTCGTCGATGCCGGCCCAGAAGCTGGCGCCGTAGCACTGGCAGCAGGGTTGCGCGCTGGTGGCCAGCACGACGCCGACGCCATCGGCATTGAGCCGGTAGCGCGCCAGGCGTGTTTGCGCGGTCATGAACGCCATCATCTCGGCGTGCGCCACCGAGCAATTCATGGCCTCGACGCGATTGACGCCGACGCCCAGCAGGCGCCCGTCGCGGGTAAACAGCGCGGCGCCGAAAGGCCCGCCGCTGCCATGCTCGATATTGCGCCGCGCCAGCTCGATGGCCAGTGCCATGCGCGCGTCCGCGTCGACGTAACCGCGCTGCTCCAGATCAGCCTGCTGCAGCCACGCCGGCAGGGTCAGGTGCACTTGCGCGCAAAGCATGTCAGCGCGCCCCGCGGATAGTGGCGCCACTCAACGCCGCGAGCCGATGCGCCGGCGCGCGCGGGATGTGCCTGTCCGCGCTCACGATGCCGGACGCTGCGTCCACACATCGCGCAGCGTGACGATGCGGTTGAATACCGGCTGCGCCGCCGCATGGTCGCGGCAATCGGCAATGAAATAACCCAGCCGCTCGAACTGGAAGAACGCCTCCGGCGCGGCACGCGCGGCGTCGGGCTCCAGGTAGGCGCGCAGCACGCGTCGCGAGTGCGGGTTGAGGTGATCGCGGTAGCTCTTGCCGTCGCCTTCGTCGTCGGGATCGGGCACGTCGAACAGACGGTCGTACAGACGCACCTCGGCGGCGATGGCATGCGCGGCGCTGACCCAGTGGATCGTGCCCTTGACCTTGCGTTCGGCGCCAGGCATGCCGTGGCGCGTGTGCTGGTCGAGCGTGCAGTGCACTTCCGTGACCTGGCCGTGCGCATCGGTCAGCACCTGCGTGCAGCGCACGATGCCGACGCCGCGCAGGCGCACCTCGCCATCGGGTACCAGGCGGTGGAAGCCCTTGGCCGGCTGCTGCATGAAATCCTCGCGCTCGATCCACAGCGTCCGCGCGAACGGCACGCTGCGCACGCCTTGTGCGGCATCCTTGGGATGATTGGCGAACTGCAGCGTCTCGATGTGCGCGTCCGGCAGGTTGTCGATGACCAGCTTGAGCGGGTCCAGCACCGCCAGACGCCGCGGTGCGCGCGCATCCAGATCCTCACGCACGCAGGCCTCGAGCACGCCGAGGTCGATGCTGCTGTTCTGCTTGCTGATGCCGATGCGCTCCCAGAACGCGCGGATCGCCTCCGGCGTGTAGCCACGCCGACGCAACCCGGACAGCGTGGGCATGCGCGGATCGTCCCAGCCGTCGACCAGTTTGTCCTGCACCAATGCGAGCAATTTGCGCTTGCTCATCACCGTGTAGCTGATGTTGCCGCGCGCGAACTCGATCTGTTGCGGCGTGCTGGGCGGCAGCCACAGGCCCTTCTCGCGCAGCGGCGCGGTGAGCGCCGGATCGCCCGGCAGGTCGAGCTGGCGCAGAAACCAGTCGTACAGCGGGCGGTGGTCCTCGAACTCCAGCGTGCACAGCGAGTGCGTGATGCCCTCCACCGCATCGGACACGCAATGCGCGTAGTCGTACATCGGATAGATCGGCCAGGCGTCGCCTGTGTTCTGGTGGCTGACCTTGCGGATGCGGTAGATCGCCGGGTCGCGCAAATTGATGTTGCCGGCGGTCATGTCGATGCGCGCGCGCAGCGTGCGGCTGCCGTCGGCGAATTCACCCGCGCGCATGCGCCGGAACAGATCGAGATTCTCCTCGACGCCGCGCGCGCGGAACGGAGAGTCGCGCCCCGGCTCGGTGAGCGTGCCGCGATAGGCGCGCACCTGTTCGGCGTCGAGGTCGTCGACGTAGGCCAGGCCCAGGCGGATGAGTTTCACGGCGCCCAGGTAGAACACCTCGAAGTAGTCCGAGGCGTGGCGCAGCGTGTCCCAGGCAAAGCCCAGCCAGCGCAGATCGTCCTGGATGGCCTGCACGTATTCAGGGTCTTCGCGCGCCGGGTTGGTGTCGTCGAAGCGCAAATGGCAGTACCCGGAATTTTCCGCGGCGATGCCGAAATTCAGGCAGATGCTCTTGGCATGGCCCAGGTGCAGGTAGCCGTTGGGTTCGGGCGGAAAGCGCGTGACCACCGCACCACCGTGTTTGCCGGCGGCGCGATCAGCGGCCACGATCTGGCGGATGAAGTGCTGCGGCGGGTTTGCGGGCAGGTCGTTGGCCATGGGGGCGGGACGCGGGACAAAGAGCCCAAGTTTAGCCGAGCGGCCGGCTGCGCCGCTGCGCGCGCCGGCGTAGGCTATGCGCACGAGGCTTGAACCATGCAGACCGTTTACAACGCCGATTCCATCGTCGATGCGCAAATCGCCAAGGACGCGCTGGATGCGTCGGGGATTCCCGCATTCATCGCCGGCGCGGCGCTGATCGGCGGCATGGGCCAGTTGCCGGCGCGCGGTTTCATCCGCGTCATGGTGCCTGACATCGCCATCCCCGAGGCGCAGCGCATCCTCGGCGAGGTGTTCCCCGACCCGCCGGCCGGCGCGCATGCGCAGCACGGCGCCAGTTTGCCCGATCCGACCGGGTTCGAGCCCGCCTGAACGCCGGCGCCGACTGAAGCGCGCGCAACGGTCGCAGCGGCCGTGCTTGTTCCGCCGTGCACGCAAGCCTAGCATGGGCAGCCTGATTAATACTCGGAGAGAGAATATGTCTGCCGTCGCCGCGCAACTGCGCCATCAGCGCTTTGTTGCCGCCGTGCCCGAGATCGAGCGCATCGAGGCGCAACCGCTGCTGGAGGAGATCGAACAGCTCAAGCGCGCGCGGCGCGCGGTGGTGCTGGCGCACAACTACCAGGCCCCGGCGATTTACCACGGCGTCGCCGATTTCACCGGCGATTCGCTGGCGCTGGCGCAGCAGGCGGCGCGCAGCGAGGCCGAGGTCATCGTGGTCGCCGGCGTGCAGTTCATGGCCGAGACCGCCAAGCTGCTCAATCCGGCGCGCACGGTGCTGATTCCGTCGGATCACGCCGGTTGCTCGCTGGCCGAGTCGATCACCGTGCAGGACGTGCGCACGCTGCGTCGCCTGCATCCCGGTGTGCCAGTGGTCAGCTATGTCAACACCTCGGCGGCGGTCAAGGCGGAGAGCGACATCTGCTGCACCTCGGCCAACGCGCTGCGCATCGTCGAGTCGCTGGGCGTGCCCAAGGTGATTTTTCTGCCCGACCGTTTTCTCGGCCATCACGTGCAGCAGCAGACCGGCGTCGAGCTGGTGTTGTGGGAAGGCGCTTGCGAGGTGCACGAGCGCTTCACCGGCGCGCAGTTGCGCGGGCTGCGCCGCGACCATCCCGGACTCGAAATCGTGGCCCATCCAGAGTGTCCGCCCGAGGTGCTGGCTGAGGCCGATTTCGTCGGCTCGACGCAGGGCATGGTCGATCACCTCGCGCACAGCAAGCCGGCGCAAGTGGCGTTGATCACCGAATGCTCGATGAGCGACAACGTCGCCGTGGAGTTTCCCGGGATCCGCTTCGTGCGTCCCTGCAATCTGTGCCCGCACATGCGTCAGATCACCCTCGCGGGCATCCGCGATGCGTTGCGCGACCTGCGCCACGAGGTGACGTTGGCGGCGGAGATCATCGCGCCGGCGCGACGCTCGCTCGAGCGCATGCTGGCGGTGGGGCGCGGCTGAAATGTCCGCGCCGCCGGATTTCGTCACGGGACCACGCAGCGATGTGCTGGTGATTGGTGCCGGCGCGGCGGGTCTGTCCGTGGCGCTGGCCGCCGCGCCGCGCACGGTGCGCGTGCTCAGCCTGGCCGAGCCGGCACGCGACGGCGCCAGCACCTGGGCACAGGGCGGCATCGCTGCGGCGCTGGGCAAGCAGGACAGCCCGGCACTGCACGCTGCCGACACGCTCGCGGCCGGGCAGTACCTCAATCAGCCCGAGGCCGTGGCGCGGCTCACCGCTGCGGCGGCGAGCGTGATCGACTGGCTGCAAACCCTGGGCGCGCATTTCGATCGCCGCGATGACGTGTTGCTGCTGGGTCGCGAAGCCGCGCACGGTCAGGCGCGTATCGTGCATGCGCACGGCGATGCCACCGGTGCCGAGGTGATGCGTGCGCTCGGCGCGGCCAGCCGCGCCGCCGCGCATATCGAGCTGGCGCCCGCGCGCTGCGTCATCGCGCTGGCGCAGGATGCGCATGCGCGGGTCATCGGCGCGTGGGCGTGGAACGGCCAGGCACTGGAATTGTGGCCGGCGCGCGCGATCGTGCTGGCCAGCGGCGGTTACGCGGCGCTGTATCGCTACACGACCAACCCGGCGGCCTCCGACGGCAGCGGCGTGGCGCTGGCGCTGGCTGCCGGCGCGCAGCTCGCCGATCTCGAATTCGTGCAGTTCCACCCCACCGCGCTGGCGCCGCGCGATGCCGCGCGCAGCGGACAATTGCCCTTGCTCACCGAGGCATTGCGCGGCGCCGGCGCCACACTGATCGACGCGTACGGTGCACGTTTCATGCTGGCCGAACACGCATTGGCCGAATTGGCACCGCGTGACGTGGTGGCGCGCGCCATCGCCGCGCGGCGGCTCGCCGGTTCGGCGCTTTATCTGGATGCGCGCGCCGCGGTGGGCGCCGAATTTCCGCAGCGCTTTCCCACGGTGTTCGCCGCCTGCGTGCAAGCCGGCATCGATCCGCGCGTGCAGCCCATTCCGGTCACGCCCGCGGCGCATTACTGCATGGGCGGCGTGCGTACCGATGCGCAGGCGCGCAGCACACTCGATGGTCTGTATGCCGTCGGTGAAGCTGCGTCCAGTGGTGTGCACGGCGCCAATCGCCTGGCCAGCAATTCGCTGCTCGAAGGTCTGGCCTTTGGCCGCGAGTTGGGCTTGACCCTGGCCGCGACGTTGCCGCAGCAGGGTGGTGCCGCGCAACCGTGTCCGCGCCACTTCGCGCCCTTGCCGGCGCCGCTGCGCATGGCGTTGGCCGATATGCTGTGGGCGCAGGCGGGGTTGGTGCGCAGCGAGTACGGTCTGGCGCTGGCCGCAGCGCAAATCGGGCACTGGCTGGAGCCGATGGATGCAGCCGCCAGCGGTGCCGACCTGCTGCGCTTCGCCGCCGCCGCCGTGGCTGCCATGCGCGCGCGCCGTCACAGCATCGGCGCGCACTGGCGCAGCGATGCGCAACAGGCCGCCTGAACTCGCATCGCGCTACGCTTGTGTTTTCCAGCCAGCGAGTCCCGTCATGAGCGAACTGCCCGTCCTGGTCATCGGCGACAAAACCGTTTCATCCTGGTCGTTGCGACCGTGGCTGGCGTTGCGCCAGGCCGACATCGCCTTCGAGGAACGCCTGCTGTGGCTGCATCGCCCCGCGTTTCGCAGCGAGGTGGCGCGCTACTCGCCCAGCGGACGCGTGCCGGTGCTGCTGCACGATGGCGCGGTGGTGTGGGAGTCACTGGCGATCCTTGAATACATCAATGAAACCTGGCTGCAGGGTCGCGGCTGGCCCGCCGAACGCGCGGCGCGTGCGCACGCGCGCGCCATCGCCGGTGAGATGCACAGCGGCTTCGCCGCGCTGCGCCGCGAGCTGACGTTGAATCTGCGCCGTCACGGCGCGCCGCTTGATCCGGGCCACGACGCCGCGCAGGACATCCGCCGCATCGTGGCGATCTGGGAGGATGCGCGCGCGCGCTTCGGCGCGGGCGGACCGTTCCTGTTCGGCGCATTCGGCTGCGCCGATGCCATGTACGCGCCGGTGGCGCTGCGTTTCCTGGTGTACGGCATCGCGCTGCCACCCGTTGCGCAGGCGTATGTCGATGCCATCCTCGCGCTGCCGGCCATCGGCGAGTGGCGCGCGGCGGCGGCGCTGGAAACCGATTGATCCCCACGCGCATTGCGCCACGCGATGTGTGGCGCAATGCGTGACCATGCAACTGCCGGAGGATGTCATGCTCGGAATCGGTGCCTGGAAGCAACGCCTGCCCAGCCGTGAGCAGGCCCTGCCTGGACGCGCGCAGCCCTTGCCGCTGCACGACCGCCACGCCGTGCTCGGGCATCCGCTGACGGCGCTGCCCGCCGGCATGCGCGAGCTGATTGTGGCGCTGGGCTGCTTCTGGGGTGCCGAGCGCGCTTTCTGGTCGCTGCCCGGCGTATACACCACGGCGGTCGGCTACAGCGGCGGTCATACGCCGCACCCGACCTATCGCGAGGTGTGCAGCGGACAAACCGCCCATGCCGAAGCCGTGCGCGTGGTCTACGACCCCGGCGCGATCGGCATCGAGGCGTTGCTCAAGGTGTTCTGGGAGCGCCACGACCCCACCCAGGGCATGCGTCAGGGCAACGACATCGGCACGCAGTACCGTTCGGCGATCTACGCCTGCGATGTCCAGCAACTGGCCGCGGCCCTGGCTTCGCGCGCTGCTTATCAGCGTGCGCTGGGCGCGGCGGGACAGGGCACGATCAGCACCGAGATCGCCATGGCCGGCGTGTTCTACTTCGCCGAAGACGAGCACCAGCAATATCTGGCCAAACATCCGGATGGTTACTGCGGACTGGGTGGAACCGGCGTGGCTTGTCCGCTGGGGCTGGGTGTCGCGGCGCCGGATTGATCCGCGCGCATTCCGCGCCGGCATGCATATCGCCGCGTTGCCGATACGCGGCGGCGTATGCGCTCAGTCGAAATCAGCGACCAGTGCGCGCTGCTGCGCGGCGTCAAGTTGTGTCTCGACGCGATGCGCCGGCAGTGTCGCGCGCAGCGTCACCGCGGCGCCGGCACGCCACGCCGCGATCATCGCCGGGTCCAGTTCGAAGCGCAGGAAATGCACGGCGGAAGTCTTGCTGTCGTTGCTGCGTGGCAGGTCCTCGTCGGCGATGGCCGACACCTGCGCGTGGTCGGCGACCTGCAGCGCGATGTGGTGCTCGATATCGCGCAGGCGCTGCAGTGCGCGGCGCCGTTCCTCGACGTCGGGATATTCGATCAGCAACGTGGCCTTGAGGTTGTGGCCATCCGGGATCAGCGGGTTGTAGGCGGCCAGTTCCTCGGCGATCGCGCCTGGCTCGAAAATGCGCTCGATGCGCAGCATTTCCTGCACCTGATACTGCACGGTCAGGCGATCCTCGAACAGCAAGGTGAGGTGCGCGCCGAGGTGCACGGTGCGCGCGCGCTTGTGCGCCATGGCACGGCCGCGGAATTCGTCGCGTTCGCGCGCGTAGCGCTCCAGGCCGAGCAGGTCATCGTGGGTCAGTGCATGCATCGTGGTGTCCTCAAATGCCGTAGGCCAGGCGCAGCAGGCTGACGGGGTGTTCGGCGTGGAGCGTGCCGCCGAGACCATGCGCGAGATGCGCGCCGGCCATCGGGCAGTCGCTGGTGAAGTGCTGCGGCGCAGCCTGCTCGACGCGCGTTTGCACCGGTTTGCCGATCTTGCGCGCGATCGGATAGGTGGCGCGCTTCACGCCGTAAGTGCCGTCGTGGCCCGAACAGCGCTCGATGGTGGTGATCTGGGTGCCTGGCACCAGGTTCAGCACTTCGCGCGTTTTCGGTCCGATGTTCTGCACGCGCTGGTGGCAGGCGACTTGCCAGGCGATCGTGCCCAGCGTGTTCTTGAAATCGGTTTTCAGCAGGCCGGCCTGCTGGCGTTGCATCAGGTACTCGAACGGATCGAAGAAGCGCTGCTTCACCAGCAGGACGTCGGCGTCGCTCGGAAACATCAACGGAAGTTCCTGCTTGAACATCAGCACGCAGGATGGAATCGGCGCCAGCAAATCGAATCCCTCGCGCGCCAGCGCCGCGAGTACCGGGATATTCTTCTCCTTGCCGGCCTGCACGCTGTCGAGATCGCCCAGCTCCAGCTTGGGCATGCCGCAGCACACTTCCTGCATGACCATGCGCGTGGGGATGTCATTGTGGGTTAGTACCGCATGCAGATCCTCGACCACTTGCGGCAGGCTCACGTCGCAATAGCAGGTGGCAAAAATGGCCACCCTGCCCAGCGTGCGTCCGGCCGGCATGGCTGTGCCTTCGGCCTTGGCGTGCCGCAGCCGTTTGCGCGCAGTACGGCTGTGGTATTCGGGCACCACGGCCTCGGGATGCACGCCCAGGGTTTTGTCCAGCAACTTGCGCCCCACGCCGCTGGCATTGACCGCGTTGACCACCTCGGTCACGACGGGAATCGAGGCCAGGCGCCCCACCGTGGTGGTGCTGGACAGTATCCTGGCCTTGAGCGGCACGCCGTGCTTTTTGAAATGCACGGCCTTGGCGCGCAGCATCAGGTGCGGAAAGTCCACGTTCCATTCATGCGGCGGCACATACGGACATTTGGTCTGGTAGCAGAGGTCGCACAGATAACAGTGCTCGACGACCTTGGCGTAGTCGCTTTTGGCGACACCGTCCACCTCCATGGTGCTGGCGTTGTCGATCAGATCGAACAAGGTCGGAAACGCGTTGCACAGGCTGACGCAGCGGCGGCAGCCATGGCAGATCTCGAACACGCGTTCGAGCTCGGCTTCGAGTCGGGTTTCGTCCCAGAATCCGGCGTCGTTCCAGTCCAGCGGATGGCGCGTGGGCGCCTCGAGATTGCCTTCACGCGCCATGCGGCGATCCTCGAATCATGCTAGGGAATGAGAAGACGCCAGCATTGCGCTGGCGTCGCGGGCCATGCGGATCGCGGCGCTGACTCCGCCGCGCACAGTTTCAGCCCAGATCGTTGAGAGCTTTCTGGAAGCGATTGGCGTGCGAGCGCTCGGCCTTGGCCAGGGTCTCGAACCAGTCGGCCACCTCGTCGAAGCCTTCCTGGCGCGCGGCCTTGGCCATGCCCGGATACATGTCGGTGTATTCGTGGGTCTCGCCGGCGATGGCGCTCTTCAGATTGGCGTGGGTTTCACCGAAGGGCAGGCCGGTGGCGGGATCGCCGCACTGCTCGAGATATTCGAGGTGGCCGTGCGCGTGTCCGGTTTCGCCTTCCGCGGTGGAGCGGAACACGGCGGAGACATCGTTGAAGCCTTCCACATCGGCCTTGGCCGCGAAGTACAAATAGCGACGATTGGCCTGCGATTCGCCGGCGAAGGCGTCTTTCAGGTTTTCTTCGGTCTTGCTGCCTTTCAGGGTGCTCATGTTCAACTCCTGGCGATGGCTGGGATGGTGACGGGTGATCGTCACCATCAATTTAAGCCGTGTCAGACCTCGAATGAAATCGAATGAACCGATTGCAACGATATTGGCTCGCTATGGAACATCGACGCGTGCCCGCGCTCGAAGCTTGCAAGCGGTCGCGACTCGAGCGCAGCAATCCCGCGTCAAGGTGACTGCCGATGAGTCTGGATCCGTTCGCGCTGCTGCTGCTCATGGGGGCGATCTTCGCCGGCACCATCGGCACGCTCACCGGCATGGGTGGTGGCGTGGTGCTGATCCCGATGCTGGTGCTTGGCTTCGGCGTGGACTTGCGTTACGCCGCCGGTACCTCGCTGATCGCGGTGATCGCCACGTCGTGTGGTGCGGCGCTCAAGCGGCGCGAGAATCTGTCCAACCTGCACGTCGGTGTGTTTCTCGAGATCGCCGCCGTGGCGGGCGCGGTCGGCGGCGCATTGGTCGCCAGGGACATCTCCAAGTCGGTGCTGGAAGGCTTGCTCGGCATCACCTTGCTCGGTTCCGCGCTGCTGGCCATGCGTGCGCCCGATGTCGCCGCGGCAACGCCGGTTGGCAGTGATCACCTGGAGCTGGCCGGCGCCTTCGACGACCAGGGTCAGCACGTGGAGTACGCGCCGCGGCATATCCCGGCGGGACTGGCGCTGATGGGCGTGGCCGGGCTGATGTCGGGCTTGCTCGGCATCGGCTCCGGGGCGCTGAAAACCCTGGCCATGGACCTGGTGATGCGCCTGCCCTTGAAGGTTTCCACGGCGACCAGCAATTTCATGATCGGCATCACTGCTGGCGCCAGCGCGGCGATTTATTTCCGCCAGGGTTTCATCGACCCGGTGCTGATCGGACCGGTGACGTTGGGCACGCTGGGTGGCGCGGTGCTGGGCTCGTGGATGCTGCCGCATCTGAGCACCCGCTGGTTGCGACCTTTCTTTGCGCTGGTGGTGGGGTTTCTCGGCGTCGAGATTCTGTGGGAGGCATGGCGCGCATGGCACGGTTAGATCGCGACTATCACGCGGCGGCGCTGGCCGCCGGCGCAGTGCAGGAAGCGCGCCGGCGCCTGCTGTGGGTGCTGGTGTTGCTGGCGGCGGCATTGCTTGCAGTGGGCAGCGCCCTCTACTTGTGGCAGATGGGCGCGCAGCCACCGCTGTGGCGCATCTTTGTCGGCGTGCCGCGCGGCTTGCATACGCCGTCCAGCATTCTGGAACTCGCCGCGCGCGGCAACAGTCGTGCATTGATCGATGCCGGCACGCTGGTGTTGGTGGCGGCGCCGGTGCTGCAATTGGTGCTCGCGGCATGGATCTTCGCGCGCCGTCGTGATGCGCTGTATGCAGGTTTCAGCCTGTTGGTGCTGGCATTGCTGCTGTGTGGTCTCGGCCTGGGCTGGCTGTGACGCGCTTCATGCCTTGCGTTTCGCCGCGCGCGCAGGTGCGGTTTCGCGACAGGCTGTAGGTTGCGGGTCGAGCAGGGCTGGCGGTAGATCCTTGATGACTTCGCCGAGGCGTTTCAGGAATGGCCCCATCGCGGTGCTCTTGCGCCACACCATGGCGAGGCGTCGACTGGGCGCGCGATCGCTGAAACCCAGCAGATGCACGTCGGGCGCGCAGGCCACCGGTGGGCGCACCGCGAGGATCGGCAGCAAGGTGATGCCGACGTTGGCGGCCACCATCTGACGCAGGGTTTCCAGGCTGGTGGCGCGAAACCCGCTGCGCTCGGCCGCGCCGGTCGAGTGGCACACTTCCAGCGCCTGGTCGCGCAGGCAATGGCCTTCCGCGAGCAGCAGCAGGTCGAGCGTGCCCAGCTCGTCGAGTTTCAGTTGCGTGCGCGTGGCCAGTGCGTGTTGCCCGGGCACGGCCAGCACGAAGGGCTCCTCGAACAGGAACTCGGCGTGCAGCGAGTCCTCGTGCAAGGGCAGCGCCATGATCGCGGCGTCGAGCTTGCCCTCGCGCAACATGCGCAGCAGCACCTCGGTTTTTTCCTCGGTCAGCAATAGTTCGAGCTTGGGGAAACGCGCGCGCAGGCGCGGCACCACGTGCGGCAGCAGGTAGGGCGCCAGCGTGGGAAAAATGCCCAGGCGCACGGTGCCCGATTCGGGGTCGCGCGTGCGCCGCGCGATGCTGCGGATCTGCTCGACCTCGTTCAGTATCTCGCGCGCGCGCAGCGCGATCTCCACGCCGACCTCGGTCAGCAGCACGCGCCGCGGCGTGCGTTCGACCAGGGTGACGCCCAACTCGTCCTCGATCTTCTTGATCTGCGTGGACAGTGTGGGCTGGCTGACGAAACAGGCGTCGGCCGCGCGACCGAAATGCTTGTGCTCGGAAAGCGCTACCAGATAGCGAAGATCACGAAGGTTCATGTTGTGCGATTGGGCGGATCAATGATGGGACTATAACCCCGTGCCCGCATCCACAGCGGCGCTCGCGTAGCATTGTGGCTCACCTCGACGATGCACTTCGCATGGCTGATCTCCGTGGCCTATTGGCCACCGCACGCCTGCAGCTCCCTGGCAACGAGGCCGGGCTGGAGGCCGAACTGCTGCTGGCCGCGGCGCTGGGCCGGCCGCGCAGCTGGTTGTACGCGCACGCCGATGCGGTGCCAGCAGCGGACGCGGCCGCGCGTTTCGCCGAGTTGATCGCACGGCGTGCCGCCGGCGAACCGGTGGCCTACTTGCTGGGTCGCCGCGGATTCTGGACGCTGGAGTTGGAGGTCGGCCCGGACTGCCTGATTCCGCGCCCGGAAACCGAGCTGCTGCTCGAGCACGCATTGCTGCGCCTGCCACTGGACGTGCCCGTGCGCGTGGCCGATCTCGGCACCGGCAGCGGTGCGCTGGCGCTGGCGATCGCACGCGAGCGACCGCTGGCCGAGGTGTGGGCCAGCGATGCCAGCCCGGCGGCGTTGGCGCGCGCCCGCGCCAACGCGCGGCGGCTGGACCTCGCACAGCGTGTGCATTTCGCCGAGGGTGACTGGTGCGCGGCGCTGGGCGCAGAGCGCTACGCGATGCTGGTATCCAATCCGCCCTATCTGGCCGAGGGCGACGAGCACCTGCAGCAGGGCGATCTGCGCTTCGAGCCGCGCATGGCCCTGGTTTCCGGCGCGGAGGGTCTGGATGCGCTGCGCGCGATCATCGCCGCCGCACCCGATCATCTCGAGCCGCGTGGCTGGCTGCTGCTCGAGCATGGCGCCGGACAAGGGTCACCGGTGCGCGCCTTGCTGGGCGCGCGCGGGTTCGCCGAAGTGCGCAGCATGCGCGATCTGCAGGCGCACGAGCGCGTCAGCCTGGGGCAATGGCCGGATGCGGCGCCATAATGCGCGCCCGTGATCCAGCGGAGCATCGCGTGGGTGCAATCCAGCGTGAACTGAGTTTCCGGTTTCTGGCCCAGCCCACCGACGTCAACTTCGGCGGCAAGGTGCACGGCGGCGCGGTGATGAAGTGGATCGACCAGGCCGCCTACGCCGCAGCGGTGGGCTGGAGTGGCGCCTATTGCGTGACCGCTGCGCTCAGCGGCCTGCAATTCATCGCGCCGATCCTGATCGGCGATCTGGTCACGGTGCAGGTCAAGCTGATCCGCACCGGGCGCAGCAGCATGCACTTTGCGGTGGATGTGCTGGCGCGCGGTCTGAAAGCCCGCGAGCAGCGTCTGGCCACCAGCTGCGTGATCGTGTTCGTGGCGCTGGACGAGGCCGACGGCAAGCCGGTGCCGGTGCCGTCGTGGCAGCCGCAAAGCGCGGACGACTTGCGTCTGGCAGAGAGTGCCGACGAGCTGGCGCGTCTGTCCAAGGCGATGGAGAGTGCGATGCTGGCCGCGCGCCGCGCGGGCTGAAGAAAACCCCGGCGCGCAGCGCGACCGTGCCCGCCACGCCGCCATGCGGGATGCAGGATGCGCAGCCTTCGAGTTGCCTGGAGCAGGCTGTCGCGTGAGACTGCGGGCGCTGCGGGGCGGCATGCTTCATCCATACACTGTCGCCCAGTGCTCCTTAGAGCTGGTTCCAGCGTTCCGGCGGGCGCCGCCGGAACGGCTTGGCGAAACCCATGCACGGAGGTTGCTCGCGATGAAGCACTCGATGGTTCTGTATGTTGCATTGCTGTGCGCGGGGATGTGCGCCGGCCTCGCGCCGACCAGTTCGGCGGCCACGCTGGCGCCCATCGATGTGCCCGCCCGGCAAGTGAGCAAGTACTGGCTGATCCAGCAGCAGCATTTTCCGATGGTCGATTTCAGCAAGCTCGGCAAGCATGGCCAGACGCATATCGTCTTGAGCTACACCATCGATGCGTACGGCAGAGTCGATGACGTCGACGTGGTTGCACGCGAGCCGGCCGGTCTGGACCCCGCGCCCTTTGTCAGTGCCGTGCGGCAGGATGTCTATGCACCCGCGCCCGGCAATGCGCGCCGCGTACCGGTGCGCACCACCACCTGGTTCAACTTCGGCGGTGCCGCTGTCCCGGTGTCGGCGTTGCGCCACGCCCCGGTCATGCCGGCGCACGCGGCCAGCCAAGCGCCGCATCACTGAGCGTGCATGCGCTGAGCCAGGCCTGGCACGAGCTGCGCGGCGATTGGGCCGGCAGCCTGCTGATCCTGCTGGCGCTGGCGCTGGTTGGTGCCATGAGCATGGGGGTGTCTGCTTACCGGGGCGTGGCCATGCCGGATCACCCGCCGGGTACCAGCGCGGCGCTGCACTGGCTCACGCTGCGTTCGCTGGACGTCGCCCCCGACGCAACCAACAGCGAGCGTGTCGGCATGCGCGCCGTTCGCGTCCTGCAGGCCGCGTTGCCCGCCGCCGCCGTGCTGCGCACGACGGGCGCCTTTCCGTTTCCGGTGCGCACGCGGCATGGCGCCCTGCGACTGAACATCGAATTGCTCAACCGTGCCGCACTGCTGCAGCTTGGTGTGCGCAGCGTGCTCGGCACGGTCACGATGCTGCATGGCGATGCCTGTTATCTGACCGCATATGCCTGGCGCCGCTATTTCGGCGCGGCGCGGGACATCCTCGGGCAACGCTTGCACATTGAACATCGCGCCTGCCGGGTGCAGGGGGTGTTGGCCGCGCCGTTCCACGGTCTGATGTCGGCGGCCTACACCGCCGATGTCATCGCCGGGCCGGATTTGGTGCCGGGAATCTTTGCTCCTGCGCAGGCATCGACCGCTGCCGGGCAATATGGCCTGTGGTGGGTGTTCGCCGCGCTTCCGGCCAAAATCCACCTCGCGCAGCGCTTGGCACTCGCCACGCGCGCGCAGCAGGCTTTGCGGCAGCGCCTGCGCGCACGGTTTGCACGCGTGCAGCAGGGCTATGTGCTGGCTCCGGCGCGGGACCGCCTGCGCGCGCAGACTTTGCGCGCCTACACGGCCGTGATTCTGGCCTTGGCGTTGGCGTTGTTGCTGATGCAGGCGCTCAGTCGCGCGGCGCGGTGGTTGCGCTACCGCCGCAGCTTCGACTTGCGCCGGCTGCAGGGGGCAAGCGCGTCGGATCTCGCGCTGCCGGTCGCATTGAGCTTGGGGCTGTTACTGCTGGCTGCATGGCCGTGTGCCTTGGCGGGTTTCGTGCTGGCACGGCGTCTGTTGGCGCTCGATCCCTTACTGGCCTTGCCCGCTGGACAGGGTGTCGCGATGAGTGCCGGCGCTCTGCTGATGGGCATCGCGGCGATGCTGGTCACGGTCGCGGCGTTGCTCGCTTTCGATCTGGTGCGTCTGCGCCGCGCGCTGTGGCGTCTCGACCACACGCGTGCGGCGCAGGGCTGCCGCACCGGATGTGTATGGAGCCAACGGCTTGGCGAAGCCGGTGTGTTGTTGCTGTCGCTGGCGCTGCTCACGGTCGCCTGGGCGCAACTCTGGCGATTGCATCAACTCGCTGCCGCCGACTTCGGCATGAATCTGGACGCGGCCTCGATGGTCTGGCCAGAAAGGCCCGACGGATTCTTCTTCAGCGGCTACCTGGCGGATCGATCGAGCCTGCAGGCTTATCTGGATGGCCTGCAGGCCAGCGTACCGCTGGCGCACGCCGCCATCGCGGTCACCGCGCCAGGGACGCCGTGGACCGATACCTTGTCGATCGCGCGCATCGCCGGCATGCCCTGCGCCGCACGTGTGTTTCTGGTGCAGGGCAGCCCGGGATTGATCGCGGCACTGGGTGCGCGCGTACTCGCGGGCAGCGCGCCACAACGGCGTATCGAACTGACCGTGGATCAAGGCACGCTCAAGCACTGCGGCATTCCACGACAGCAGGCGCTGGGCGCAATGCTGTACACGCGGCACGACATCCCCTACCGCATCAGCGCCATCACCAGCAGCCTGGACTACGGCATGGGGGCCGAGCCAATCACCGGCACCAGCTTCGCACCGCTGCCCCGGCAGTTCCTGATGCCGGTCCTGATCGCGCGCGGCGTGCCGGTGGTGCAGCTCAAGCAAGGCTTCCTCGATTATTTCCAGCACTTGCATCCGCGATTCCGCTTAGTCGGAACGCAAACGCTGCGTCAGATCGCGGATCGCAACAGCCGGGATGCGCGATTGCTGGCGCGCGGCTTGGCCATGCTGTCGGGCCTGCTGCTGGTGTTCGTGTTGTACGCGTACTGGTCTTTGAGCATCCAGCACGGCCTGATGCAGTTGCGTGGGCGGGCTTTGCGCTATGCCTTGGGCGCGAGTCCTGGCCGGCTGTTGCGCGATGATGTGCGCCTGCGTCTGGGTTTGATCCTGTCGTGCGCGGCGCTGAGCCCGATCGTGCTGGTGCTGCTTGCGCCACTGGGCTTGCGCGCGCTGCTGCCGACCCGGTTGCTGCCGCCATTGCTCTGCGCCGCCTGCGTACTTGCCGGCATCAGTGTCGCGATGGCCGCGATGCAAGCGCAGCGCCTGCTGCGCGCACGCAATCTGCTGCACGCCATCGCCAGCGCCTGAATCCGGAATGCCCGAGGAGTTCACCCATGCCGCTGATTCGCCTCGACCAGGTCGATCTGGTTTATCACGCCGACGAGATCGAGACCCATGCGCTGGCGGGGATCAGTCTGAGCATCGAGTCTGGCGAATTCGTGGCCATCAGCGGACCTTCGGGTTCGGGCAAGACCAGCCTGATGCACGTGCTGGGCCTGCTCGATCTGCCGAGTCGTGGCAGCTACTACCTGGACGGACGCGACACTTCCACGCTCGGTGCTGGCCAGCGCGCGCGGCTGCGCAACGCCGCCATCGGCTTCGTGTTCCAGGCTTTCAACCTGCTTGAAGAGTTGCGCGTCGAGGACAACGTCGAACTGCCGCTGATCTATGGCAAAGTGCCGCGCGCCGAGCGCAAGCGCCGTGTCGCGGCCGCGCTGGCGCAGGTCGGACTGATTCCGCGCGCGCGCCATTTTCCGGCGCAGCTCTCGGGTGGCCAGCAGCAGCGCGTGGCGATCGCGCGCGCGCTGGCGGGTGAGCCCCGGCTGCTGCTGGCCGATGAGCCCACGGGCAATCTCGACAGCAGGACGGGGGAACAGATCTACGGATTGCTGGAAAGCCTCAATCAGCGTGGCACGACGATCTGCATGGTGACGCACGATGCCCAGTTGGCGGCGCGTGCGCGTCGACGCATCCATATCCGCGACGGTCGCATCATCGACGCGTCGCGTGCGCCATGACGGGATCGGTGCAACGCGCCGAGTCAGGCCAAGCTCGATGCCATCGGACCCATCCGGTCCGGACAGGCCCGCGGCCCGCTATTTCTTGCCAGGCGCGACCGCCAGATCCTGCTGGTACAGGAACGCGCGTTGCAGCGTCACGCTGC
>DZBX01000324.1 GCA_022730075.1 Rhodanobacter sp.
ACAGCTTTGCCAAACGGCACGGCATGATCGCCCAACGCGACCATGCGCCCAACACTGCGCCGGACGATCAAGCCGTGCTGCTGCTGCACCGCCCCGGCCTCAAGGCGGCGGCACTCGCCGAAGCACGGCGCGCCTTGGGGTGCAGTTTTGAACTGCGTGAAATAAGCAGCGATGCGTTTGAACAACTGCTCGCCCGCGCCTATCAACGCGGCTCGTCAGATGCCATGGATACCCTCGGTGATTTGGGCGACTTCGACCTGTCGCGCGCCGCCAGCGCCCTGGGTGAGCCCGCCGACCTGCTGGAAGCACAGGATGACGCGCCCATCGTGCGCCTGATTAACGCCCTGCTCACCGAAGCCATCCGCGAAGATGCCTCCGACATTCACGTCGAAACCTTTGAAAACCGCCTGGTGGTGCGCTTTCGCGTCGATGGGCAATTGCGCGAAGTATTGGAACCGCCGCGTGCCATTGCCAGCCTGATTACCTCGCGCCTGAAAGTCATGGCGCAACTCGATATTGCCGAAAAACGCCTGCCACAAGACGGACGGATTGCCCTACGCCTCGCCGGTCGCCCGGTCGATGTGCGCGTCTCCACCCTGCCTTCCGCGCACGGCGAGCGCGTGGTGCTGCGTTTGCTCGACAAACAGGCCGGACGGCTCGACCTGGAAAAACTCGGCATGGACGCGCAGACCCGCGCCCGGCTGGAAACGCTGATTCACCGCCCGCACGGCATTTTGCTGGTCACCGGCCCGACCGGCTCCGGTAAAACCACCACGCTGTATTCCGCGCTTTCGCGCATCAACTCGCGTAACCGCAATATTCTTACCGTGGAAGACCCGATCGAATACGATCTTGACGGCGTGGGTCAAACCCAGGTCAACACCAAGGTCGATATGAGCTTCGCACGCGGCCTGCGCGCCATTTTGCGCCAGGATCCGGATGTGGTGATGGTGGGCGAAATCCGCGATCTGGAAACTGCCGAAATCGCCGTACAAGCCTCGCTGACCGGACATTTAGTGCTTTCAACGCTGCACACCAACTCGGCCATCGGCGCGATTACCCGTCTGCGCGACATGGGCGTGGAGCCGTTTTTACTCTCATCCAGCCTGATCGGCGTGGTGTCACAACGCTTGGTGCGCCGTCTGCTAC
>DZBX01000325.1 GCA_022730075.1 Rhodanobacter sp.
CGAGGGCTTCGGCATGGTGGCTGTCGAGGCCGCGGCGCACGGTCTGTCCACCGTAGCCTATGCCACCGGCGGCGTGGTCGACGCCGTGGCCGAAGATGAGAGCGGAATCCTGGTCTCCCCTGAAAATGCCATGGACTTCGCCGCTGCCGTGTTGCGCCTGCTCGCGCAGCCGCTGCCTGCCGCGCGCGTGCGCGCCTTTGCCGAGCGCTTTGCTTGGCCGCAGTTCGGCGCGGCACTGATGGCACGGATCCAGCGGCTGCCTCGATAGCCAAGCAACCCGGATGCAGCGCAACGGAATGCGGGGGCCGCGCGCCCCAACCCGCAGATTCCAACCAGTGGTTTCCGTGCGCATGCGTGCCGGTGCACTGCGGTGCGAATGTTCGGTGTTACCATCTGACGCAAGGTATTACCGAGGATCAAGTTCATGGCAACGACACTGACGAGCAAGGGCCAGG
Source organism: Rhodanobacter sp. (assembly GCA_022730075.1). Classification (GTDB taxonomy): domain Bacteria; phylum Pseudomonadota; class Gammaproteobacteria; order Xanthomonadales; family Rhodanobacteraceae; genus Metallibacterium. Next base: position 456 of record DZBX01000325.1, read on the forward strand.
TCACCATTCCCAAGCACATCCGCGATGCCATGCATCTCAAGCCGGGCAGCGCGGTGGAATTTGCGGTGGACGCGGCGGGCAGCGTGGTGCTCAAGCCCGCGCCATTGGCAAGGCGGGTGGACAAACGCGACCGCTTCGAGGCGGCGCGCGGAGCCGCAACAGTCAAGTGGCGCACCGATGATCTGATGCAACTGCTGCGTGGCGATGCCTGATGTTGCTGGTCGACACCAACGTCCTCATCGACGTGCTGGAGGACGACCCGCAATGGGCCGACTGGTCGATCAATCAGTTGCGCACCCAGACGCAGATCCACCTCTTGGTCATCAACCCCGTCATCTATGCCGAGCTGTCGCTGGCGTTCAGCACCTTCGAGGCGCTCGATGCCGTGTTGCACAAGCTCGGGGTTGCACTGCGCGAAGTGCCTCGCCCGGCGCTGTTCCTCGCCGGTAAGGCGTTTGCCCGTTATCGCAAAGCCGGGGGCAGCAAAACCGGCGTACTGCCGGATTTCCTGATCGGCGCGCACGCAGCGGTGGAAAGATGGACGCTACTCACACGCGATGCGCAGCGCTATCGCACGTACTTTCCCAGCGTCGAGCTATTGACGCCCGAATCCCGCCCATGACCGCCGAAACCCGCCGGCCCCACGCCGTGCTCGACCTGCCTTCGCGCAACTGCAAGGGCCTGAAGATCGAG
>DZBX01000326.1 GCA_022730075.1 Rhodanobacter sp.
AGCGGCGCGCCAGCGAAATCAACACCGCATGGGAAGCGATCAAGGGCGAGCGCGGGATTGTGTGAGCCCTGCGCGGGTGCGCGCAGAAACCAGGGTCGCCAGGACCCCGGGATCAAATTCCTTTGCGCCCCTCGCGGACGGGGCCGGCAACCAGCAACACGCTGACTGACGGCGCACGCTTGGTCGCGCGCGGCGTGTGGCCGACAATGCGACTTTCGTGGAGTCCAGCATGCGTCAGCCCATCGTCATCGCCCCGTCGATTCTTTCAGCCGATTTCGCACGCCTCGGCGAGGACGCGCAGCAGGCGCTGGATGCCGGCGCCGACTGGCTGCACTTCGATGTCATGGACAACCACTACGTGCCCAACCTCAGCATCGGGCCGCAGGTGTGCAAGGCGCTGCGCGACTACGGCATCAGCGCGCCGATCGACGTGCACCTGATGGTGACTCCAGTGGACCGCATCGTGCCGGATTTCGCCGCTGCCGGCGCCACGCGCATCAGCTTTCACCCCGAGGCCAGCGCGCACGTCGATCGCACCCTGCAGTTGATCCGCAGTCATGGCTGCATGACCGGTCTGGTGTTCAATCCGGCCACGCCGCTGCAGTGGCTGGACTGGACGCTGCATCAACTCGACCTGGTGCTGCTCATGTCGGTCAACCCCGGCTTCGGCGGGCAGGCGTTCATCCCCGCCACGCTGGACAAGCTGCGCGTGGTGCGCGCGCGCATCGACAGCAGTGGCCGCGACGTGCGCCTGCAGGTGGACGGCGGCATCAACCACGACACCATCGCCGCCGCCGCCGCGGCCGGCGCCGACACCTTCGTCGCCGGCAGCGCCGTGTTCGGCAAGCCTGATTACCGCGCCGTCATCGGGGATTTGCGCGCGCGCGCCGCGGCGGCGGTCACGCAGCGCACATGAACAACGCGCCCACCCTGGAAAGTGTCCTCACCTGCCCGCAGTGCGCCGGGCAAAGCACTCAGGTCATGCCGAGCGACCGTTGCCAGTTCTTCTTCGAGTGTCCGCACTGCCACGCCCTGCTGCGCCCCAGAGCGGGCGACTGCTGCGTGTTCTGCTCGTACGGTTCGGTGCCGTGCCCGCCGGTGCAGACCGCACGCGCCGCAGGCGAGCCAGCGCCCGGGCACTGCT
>DZBX01000327.1 GCA_022730075.1 Rhodanobacter sp.
CCTCGGCATCGAGGGTCCTGGAGTGGATCCCCGTCCCCGACACAAGCCCGCGGGGATGCCGGGCATCTCCAAGCGCGCCGCGCAGACGCGGATCTCACAGCCGCGCGCGGTGATCGGCCAGCAGCAATTCGGCGGGCAGCGCCGCGGCGGCCAGCCCACGCGCGAACAGCATGGCCTGGAAGCGCTCGCCCATGGCCTCGGGCAGCATCAGGCGCTTGATCTCCTGCGCCAACGCGTATAGCCCGGCGGCATCCAGTCCGACGGCGGCCTCGGCGTGTACCTGTTCCAGCCCCGCCGCCAGCAGGAATTGCCCTTGCGGCACGTAGGCCGCCAGCTCCAGGCCCGCGCCCTGTCCGGCCTCGGCCAGCGCGCTGAAATCGACGCTGGCGGTGAGGTCCTGCAGGCCGGGATGCAGGAACACGTCCGCGTGCACGCGCTGCCGGTAAAACGCGCGCAAGGTGCCATTGGCGCGTTGCGGCAGGTAATACTCGGCGCGCGGATAACCGTAATCGACGAACAGTGCCAGCCCGGCCTCAAGCGTGCCGGCCACCGCCTGCAGCCAGTACGGCAATTGCGGCAGCAGTTCCGAGCGGTAGCCATCGGCGAACGCCCGGCCCAGCGTGCGCTCGAGATGACGCACGGCGGCGCTTGTCAGCGCATCCGCGGGGCGATCCGCGCGCATGAATCCGCCCGCACCATCCAGCGCCACGTGTTCCTCGAACACCTCGCCGCCACGCAGCGTGAAACGCGTGGCCGGCAGCGCGTCGATCACCTCGTTGGCGAACAGCACGCCGCGCCATGGCGTCTCGGGCGGGCGCTCGAGCCACTGCACGCGCGCGTACAAGTCTTTCGGCAGGCGCTCGCGCAGTCGCGCCTGCTGGCGCACGCGCAGCTCGGCGCTGGGTTCCAGCATCAGATACCTTGCCGGCAACGCCTCGCGCAGCGCCAGCGCCGACAGCGCATGTTCGGCGAAGGCGCCGCTGCCGCCGCCCAGTTCCAGCCAGTCGGCATCCGCGCCCAACACCTGCAGCGATGGCGCCAGCGCCGCCGCCACGCAACGCGCGAACACGGGCCCCAGCTCGGTGCTGGTGACGAAATCGCCCAATGCGCCGAACTTGCGCGAGCCGG
>DZBX01000328.1 GCA_022730075.1 Rhodanobacter sp.
TCATGCCATCACGAATACGGCTGACATCGATTCCTACCCTAATCATGGTCTTCCACTCCCTCGCCGAATCCGGCAATGACGTCACGATAAGTCTCGTAATAGGCGTCAATGGCCCTGTGTTCCGAGAACGCACTACGCGCGCGTGCAACGGCGTTTGACGACATTTCCCGCCGCGTCGCAGAATCCGCTGCCAGCCGCCTAATAGCCTGCGCGAATGCGGGGGCATCATCTTGCGGGCACAACAAGCCGGTCAGGCCGTCCTTCACGACCTCGAGCAACGACGAGCCGCGCGTTGCAACCACAGGGAGTCCGCAGGCCATGGCCTCTGCCGCGACCAGCCCGAAGCCCTCGCTGCGTGAAGGGAACAAAAATGCATCGGCGTCCTGCATCGCGGCGACCACGGCATCGTCATCCGCCAGCCTGCCGATGTCGTGCATATTTGGCGGCATGCCCTGTTTGTCCCGCCCGGCTGCAGTACCGCCGGTGTAACGCAGTTCGAAACCATCACCGAGCTCGCGCATGATCGGCGCCAGCAGGTCCACGCCTTTGCGGGCCGTCCAACTGCCGACGAACAGCAGCCGGAACGGCTCGCTTGGCCGGCGCTGGCGAGTGCCGGGCTTGAACTTTTCGGTATCGACGCCGTTGTAGATGACTTCCATCGGCACATCGCACAGGGTCTTGCGCGCGGTATCTGCCACGAACTGGCTGACTACCACGACGCGGTCTGCGCGACGCAGCACGCGGCGCTCGTTGGGGGCGATCCAGAAGCGGTGGTAGGCGGCGCGCAACCAGCCTTTGTATGGGCGCAGCGCGGGATCGTGCACAGAATGATGAATCGTTGCCACAACGGGTAAGCGTTTCGGCACAAAGCGCGGATGCATCCAAGTGTTGACGTGCGCAACGGTCGCCCACTGCGGCGGCTTGAGTACCGGCACCGTCCACGGCGCGTATTCGGCGCGCAGCGGAAACCAGGTGATCTCCGCGCGCAAGCCTTGCACGCGGAGTGCCGCGGCCAACCGCTCGGTAAAGACATCGGTACCGGTACCGGTGCGGATGGCTGGAAACCAGATGGCGGGTTGGTTACCGGCCATGGCCATTTTTTTCGAAGCGGCAGATAAGCGTCGG
>DZBX01000329.1 GCA_022730075.1 Rhodanobacter sp.
AGATCAGCGATTGGTAAAGCGCCAGGGTCTGCTTGACCATGGCCTCCACGCTGAAGCTCTGCAATACACGGGCCCTGCCCGCCTCGCCCAGCCGATGAGCCAGTGCTGGATCGGCAAGAACCCGGTTCAGCGCCCCAGCCAGGGCCGTAGCATCACCAGGCGGCACCGTCAGCGCGCACACGCCCTCTGGCGCCAAGGCATTGACCCCGTTGTGCAACCAGGTGTTGACCACCGGCTTGCCACAAACCATCGCCTCCGCCTGCACGATGCCAAAGGCCTCCGCCGTGGCAACGGAAGACAGGCAATACACGTCACAGGCATGAAAGTAGGCGGGTAGATCCGCTTCGGGAATCTCCCCGGCGAAGTGCACCTGGGCTCCCGTGCTGCTGGCAAGTTCGCGTAGCTCAGCGCTCATCGGCCCGCTGCCGCCTAACAACAAGACCGCCGGCACCGCCGCCATGGCCCGGATCAACACATCGAAACCCTTGTAATACACATGCCGCCCGAGGGCGAAAACCAGAGGCTTGTGACCGTGCTGGGCACGCAGCGCCTCGGCCTTGCGCTGCACGGCCTCGGTCAGCGCGAGAGGCAGGGTATCGATGCCGTAGGGAATGACGTGGCGCTTATCAAAGGGAACGAAACGGTCCATCTGCGACGAGTTCAGGTGCGCCTGCGTCGCACCCACCACGGCATCGGGCCGCTTGAGCAGATGAGGTGCAAGCTGCTGGTACAGCGGCCCCAGAACCCGCTGGCGCACGATGTCGCTGTGCCAGCTCACCACGTGCGCGGGCTCCCCCGGCACCAGACTCGCCACCACATGCGCGAAAGGGTCGGGCCAATGCTGGTGCACCACGTCAAAGCGCCTAGCCTTTGCCAATTGCCGGGCGCGCCCAATCATCGCCGGGGCAATGGCCTGACTGCCCAAGTGCCCCCAAACGCCCACCGGCTCCACCCGCACGCCATCAACCAGCCGCGTGCTGGCGCGGCCCGTGGTGTCGTAAACCAGCACCGAAACATCCACGCCCGCCGCCGCAAGCCCGCGCGTGAGCGTCTCCACATGGCGCTCCATGCCCCCTGGCCGCTCGAAGGCGTATTTGGCGATATGCAGAACGCGCA
>DZBX01000330.1 GCA_022730075.1 Rhodanobacter sp.
TGCTTGTTGGTGCGCAGGTCGTAGAACCACACGCCCTGGGTATGCACCTTGCCGTCCTTGGGTTTGGCGTCGAAAAAAACCACATTGGCCTTGACGCCCTGCGCGTAGAAAATGCCCGTCGGCAGGCGCAGGATGGTGTGCACATCGCAGGTTTCCAGCAGCTTCTTGCGGATTTTTTCGCCCGCGCCGCCTTCAAACAACACATTGTCGGGCAGCACCACGGCGGCCTTGCCGTCCAGCTTCAGCATGCTGACGATGTGCTGCAAAAAATTGAGCTGCTTGTTCGAGGTGGTTTCCCAGAAGTCCTGGCGCTCGTAGGTCAGCGCGTCGCGATCCTCATCGCCCTCCTCGTTGGTGATGGTCATGCTGCTTTTCTTGCCGAAGGGCGGGTTGGCCAGCACATAGTCTACCTTGCGCCTGGGCTCGGTAATCAGCGCATCCGAACGCTCCACCAACGGCTCGCCATCCAGCTCGCCAATGCTGTGCAAGAACAGATTCATCAGGCACATGCGGCGCGTATTGGGCACGATCTCGTTGCCGTGAAAGGTCTGGTCGCGCAGAAACTCTTTTTGCGCCTTGTTCAGTTGCGCGCCCGGGCGCGTCAGCCAGTTGTAGGCACCCAGAAAAAAACCGCCGGTGCCACAGGCCGGGTCGGCAATGGTCTTCATCGGCTCGGGGCGCACGCAGGCCACCATCGCCTCGATCAGCGCGCGCGGCGTGAAATACTGCCCCGCGCCGCTTTTGGTGTCTTCCGCATTCTTTTGCAGCAGCCCTTCGTACAGGTCGCCCTTGGTGTCGGTGTCCAGGCTGATCCAGTTTTCCGCGTCGATCATCTGCACCAGGCGCGACAGCTTGGCCGGGTCCTGAATCTTGTTTTGCGCCTTGAAAAAAATCGCGCCCAGCATGCCGGATTCCTGCCCCAGTTTGTGCAGGGTGGCGAGGTAATGCGCCTCCAGCGGCTCGCCGGTCTTGCCGCGCAGGCTGGCCCAGTCGAACCCCGGCGGAATCTGCGTGTTGCGGTGGTAGGGCGCCTGCGCGTACTCGTGCGCAAGCTTCAGGAACAGCAGGTAGGTGAGCTGTTCGAGGTAATCGCCATAGCCCACGCCGTC
>DZBX01000145.1 GCA_022730075.1 Rhodanobacter sp.
GCTGATTCCCGGCGCCGCGCCGGGGTACCGATACCTGGCATTGGGTTATCAGCGACCCAAGGGCGTCAGCTTCACCACGGTGCTGAGTTCCGACCTTCCGGCGCTTGCCGCCCATCTGCCGGCGCGATGGCATGTCGGACTTGCGCCCGCCTGGGATTACGCCATGGGCCCGCGTGCCGGCAAGGGGCTACCGCAGGTGAAGGTGGGGACGGTCTTTGGCGATTACATGCAGGCCCTGCATCTGCGGCCGTTGGCTGGAAGGCTGATCGAACTACGCGACCAGCGCGATGGCGCACCGGTCATCGTACTTTCGCAAGCGACAGCGCGGCGCTGGTTTGGTGGTGCGGGCGCGGCCATTGGACGGGCCGTCCACGACGGTCATGGCTTGACCTTGCATGTCGTTGGCGTGTTACCGGAGGCGTTTGGCGGAACCGACGGGCGCTTCAGTAGCCATCCGGTGCAAGCCTGGATTCCGGGCACGCTGATGCCGCTGGTCAGCAATGGTTTCTGGCCGACGAAAACCGGCAAGGCCCCCACGGGCGATCTGCTCAGTATCGTGGCGACCGAGGGTTGGGCGCCTTTGCTGAGCGTGCCTGCGGATGTCGGAGCAGCGCAGTTGCGCAGCGAACTCGCACGCGTGTTTGCAGACTTGGGCGATGGCCGTCCGGCCGACGCACAAGGCTTTGCCTGGGCCGCGCCCTACACCTTGTTTCCCGCGGCGCAGAAGGCGACTGCCAAGCGCATCAGGCTGTTTCTTGATTTGTCGGTCGCGGCGTTCGTGCTGGCAGCCATCAACGTGCTGGTGTTGCGCTGGCTGGGCTATCTGCGTCGGCGCAACACGCTTCAGCTCGAACGGATACTGGGCGCACGCGGTGACTGGCTAGGGCGGCGACTGTTGTGGCGGGGTCTTGCGACGCTGCTGGTGCTGCTGCTGGCAACCGCGGTGCTCATCGTACTGGGCGCGCTGCTTTTGCGTCACTTGGTGGCCGTGCTGGATCCGGTGCTGACACCGCATGCGCTGCTTGCGCCCTTGACGTGGATTCTGCCGATCGTGTTGGTGCTGGCCATGCTGGTCGAGTTGCTGCCAATGCTGGTGCTACTCAGCCGTGAACATCTGGATGATGTGCGCACGGTATCGGGCGGGCGTGGCGACCGCGCGTTCGGGTCGGTGCTGTTAGCCGCGGAAGTGCTGCTGGGCATGGCGATAAGCGTGCTTGCGGCGTGGACCATCGGTTATGCATGGCATACCGCACACGAGCAGCTCGGCATGCTGGATCGCTCGGCGAGCTTCGTCGATCTCGACATGACCCGCAACATTTTCGGCCAGCGCCAGGATTTGCATGCGCAACAGGCCGTGTTGCAGACCACGCGCGGTATCGCGGCGCAAGTCGTGCCGGCCGGCCGTGCGCTCGGGTTTGGCCCACAGATCAGGCCCGGCGTCGGCTCCGACATGCCCATAACGGTCCACGCGGGAACGCATGTCATCAGCGCCTGTGTGCATCAAGCTACGCCGGGCTGGGTCGCGGCCACTGGCCTGCATGTGCAGGCAGGCACCAACTTTGATGCAATCCATGCGCAGCCGGACACGGTTCTGCTGGATGCACGCGTAGCCGATCGCCTGTTCGGATCGGCGCGGAGCGCCCTTGGCCAATCCGTTGTCGAGCACTACGAGAGCAAGCCGCAGCGTGTCGTGGGTGTGCTGGCGCCGGTGTATCTGGGCGGCAGTCGCAAAGACAGTTGCCCGGTGGTGTTCCAGGATTTGCGCAATGCCGTGTATGGTCTCGCGAGTGGTCCACACAGCGTTGCAATTGGCGGCGATTTGAGCGATGCACAACGCGCGGTATTGCGGCAGCGCCTGGATGCGGCATTCAATCGCCAGCATGCGCACCTCACCGTGGCGGGCATGCGCAGCACCACGCAGATGCGCGACTGGCTGGCCGCGCAGCAGATCACCGAGTCGCGCGTGTTCACGCTGATCGCGGTGTTTGCCTGGGCCATCGCGCTGTCCGGCATCGTGGCGTTGCTGCGCCTGTATCTGGCGCAGCGGCGGCGCCTGCTGGCGATCGAAAGCGCGCTGGGCGCCACGCCTTCGCGCATCTACCTCGGCGTGGTGCTGGGTACGCTGGCCATGGCCGGCATCGGCGCGCTGATCGCCCTGCTGCTGTTGCCCTGGCTGGCCACGCAGTACGCGCTGCTGTCCGGCGCGCAGGTTTCACCCTATGGCGCGGCGACATGGATCGCGTTGGCCGTGCTGCTGCTGGCGGTGTTCCTCGTCGCGCACTTCCCCGCGCGCCGCGCCGCGCGCGCCGAACCGGCGCAGAGCCTGCATGAGCTGTAGGCACGGATGCGGCAGGTGGTCATGTAGCCGAATCGATGGGGCGATTCGCGCTACACGGCGCGCTGGCGCCGCGTGCGGTATTCGACCAGCAGGTTGTAGGTGGCGACGAGCGCGGGAAACGCATTTTGCAGGATGCCGACCGAATCGTTCTTGCCGAACACGAAATAACTCAGCGCCATCAGGCTGCCGATGATCGACATCCACCAGAACGCCAGCGGCATGTGCACGCGGCGGTGTTTGCGCGTGGCGGCCATCTGCACGAACCAGCGCCCGGCGAACAGGAACGTGCCGAGGTAGCCGATCAGCTTCCACGGCGTGATCACCAGTCCCCAGGCCTGAAAAATGACTTGATCCATCGCTGTACCCGTCCGCCAGGAAAAACGCGATTCTAGCGAGCCGGCGCATCCGACCGGGGCGGCGGCGCGATGCGCCGACGGCGCATGCCATGCGGCAGGCTTGCCATGTGCGCGCGCTGTTCGCATAGTCGGGGGCCACACGGCCATGGGTGCTGCATGACCGCTTCGATCGCCCTGTTCCTGATCATCGCCGCCGGCGCGCTGGTGTTGTTCATCAGCGGGCGCGTGCGCATCGACCTGGCCGCGTTGCTGATCATCGTGGTGCTGGCCTTCAGCGGTCTGCTGCCCGTGCGCGAGGCGATGGCCGGATTTTCCAGCGAGGCCGCGCTGATCACCGCCAGCGTGTTCGTGATTTCCGCGGGGCTGGCCGCCACCGGGCTGGCCGACCGCGTGGGTGGCTGGATCGGCGCGCTGGCCGGCGCCAGCGAGTGGCGCACGCTGCTGGTGGTCGTGCCCAGCGTGGCACTGGTGGCGGCTTTCACCCACCAGTTGATGGTGGTGGCGATGATGCTGCCGGTGCTGCTGCATCTGGCGCGCGCGCGCGGGCTGGCGCCGTCGCGCCTGCTGATGCCGATGGCCTTCGCCGCGTCGCTGGGCACCACCCTCACCGTGCTGGGCGCACCGGCTTTGCTGCTGACCTCCAGCCTGTTGCACCGCAGTGGCGAGCACGAGCTGGGCGTGTTCTCGATCCTGCCGCTGGGCGTGGCGCTTACCGCCATGGGCACGCTGTACCTGCTGCTGCTGCGCTGGGTGTTGCCGCGGCGCGGCGGCGAGGAAGCCGACACGCCGCTGGTCGGCCTGGGCCGCTACTTCACCGAGATCGCCCTGCCGCCAGGCTCGCGCTGGGCCGGGCGCACGATGGAGGAGTTCCTCGCGCAGTACGGCTCGCATCTGCAGGTGGCCGACTGGCTGCGCAACGGCGCCTCGCTGCCGCGCCCGTTCGCGCCGCTGGCGCTGCTGGAAGGCGATGTGCTGCTGGTGCAGGCCAGCCCCGAGGAAATCGCCAGTTTCGTCGCCCAGCCCGACCTGGTGCTGCACGCCGTGGCGCAGGCCGGCGAGGCGCTGCCGCTGGGCCTGAGCGAACGCGCGCAGGGCAGGGCGCGGCTGTTCCAGGCCATGCTGGCGCCGCAATCGGCGCTGATCGGGCAGACCCTGGCCGGGGCGGACTTTCCTGCCCGTTTCGGCGTCATCGCCGTGGGCCTGTGGCGGCGCGATGGATGGTTCGATGGCGAGCTGGCGCGTACCCGGCTGGAAGCCGGCGACCTGCTGGTGCTGTGGGGCCCGCCGGAGCGCTTCCACCAGGTGGCCGAATACCGCGGCTTTCTCACGCTGAGCCCGTTCAAGGCCGATGCCAAGCAACGCCACAAGGCCGGGCTGGCGCTGGCCATTCTGGGCGTGTCCGTCGCCGCCGCGGCCACCGGTCTGGTGCCGCCGATGCTGGCCTTCATGGCCGGCGCGGTGGCCATGATGCTGAGCGGCTGCGTGCCCATCGATCAAGGCTACCGCGCCATTGACCTGCGCCCGTTCCTGATGATCGCCGCCGCCATCCCGCTGGGCATGGCCATGGAGCGCAGCGGCACCGCGGCCTGGCTGGCGCAGGGCGTGGCCTGGCTGGCGCAGGGCTGGTCGCCGTTCGCCGTGCTGCTGCTGTTGTTCGCCGCCGCCGCCTTGCTGACGCAACTGCTCTCCGACACGGCGACGGCGGCACTGCTGGTGCCGGTGGCCATCGCCTTCGCGCAGCAGGCGGCCATCGATCCGGCTGCCGCCGCCGTCACCGTCACCGTCGGCGCGGTGGCCGCCTTCCTCACGCCCATCGGCCACCACGGCAGCCTGCTGGTGCTGCGCGCCGGCCAGTACCGCTTCATCGATTTCCTGATCCTGGGCCTGCCGCTCACCGTGCTCATCGGGCTGGTCACCGCGTGGATCGCGCCGATGCTGTTCTCCGCGGGCTGAACCGCGTCGGCGCGAAGGTGCCAATCCGTGCGGCCATCGTGCGCGTCATGGCGAGGCGCGCGTCACGCACTCCTCGTCATCCCAGGTCCACGTCACGCACTCTTCGTCATCCGCCGGACGCACGTCATGTATTGCTCGTCATCCGCCGGGCGCGTCAAATATTCCTCGTCATCCCCGGGCGCGTCAAATATTCCTCGTCATCCCCGGGCGCGCGCAGCGCGAGCCGGGG
>DZBX01000146.1 GCA_022730075.1 Rhodanobacter sp.
CGGCCTTGGCCTCCAGCACCAGCAGCGGAAAACCGCGCGCGTCGAGCAGCAGGAAATCGACGAAGCCGCGGCCGACCTGCTCGAAATCGTTGCCCAGCGCATCCAGTTGCGTGGAGCGGATGCTGATGCCGGGCTCGAGGATGATGTTGGCCGGCGCGCCATCCTGCGCGAAGAAACGCCAGCCCGCCGCCTGCAGCAGCGTGTTGATCTTGATGCGGGCGGTGGCTTCCTTCGCGGACATGCGTGCTCCTGCGACTGGCGTGGAGTCTAACGGCTTGCGTCAGGTGGGCTGCGCGGTGGTGCAAGCGCGGCGTGGTCCGCGCAGGACGCGTCGCGCGGGTGGAAACGTCGCGGGTCGGTGCGATGGCGCCTCAGAACTTCGCCTCGTACTCGGCGCTGGCGAAGCCGACGGTGAGGCCCTCGGCGCCGACGTTGACCATCGCGGTCATGCTCATCACGCTTTCGATCAATTGCACGCCGTGCTCGTCGCAGGTGTTGCACAAGTCCTGGTAGCCGGGCAGTGCGCGCATCACTTCCAGCTCGCCGCCATAGCTGAGGCCGACCACCGGCACCAGCAGGCCGGCGCGCACGCGCTCGGCGGCGTGCGCGAACAGCACCCCGGCGCCGTGCTCGAAACCGCGCACCTTGCCCACCGGCTCGGTGGCCTTGCGCCAGCCGCGCACCACCGGCTTGATGTCCAGCGCGCTGCCCAGCGTGGCCGAGAACCAGCCCACGCTGCGGTCGCCGCGTTTCTGCGCGCGTGCGCGCAGGTAGTACAGGTCGCGCGGCAGGAAATAGCCGTAGCTTTGCGGCGCGAGGAACTCCATGCGTTCGCGGATCTGCGCCGCATTGGCGCCGGCACCGATCATGCGCACCGCTTCCCAGGCACCGGGCACCTGGCCGGCGAACAGCGTTTGCGAATCGATGACGCGCAACTGGAACGGCGAATCGTAGCCGGCCGCCTGACGGATCGGGCGGTAATCCTTGAGGATCGAGAAACTGGCCTGCAGGGTGTTCTCGTAGATCTTGCTGCGCGAGGCGGTGATGGTCAGCGCGACCACCGCGTCGTAGCGCGTGACCAGCTCGCGCAGGAACAGCTCGTGCACCTGCGCGACGCTGAGCGGCTCGCTTTCGGCGTGGTGCGCGCGGTCGCCCAGTTGTTCGCGGAAGAAACGCAGCGTGGCGACGGGATCACGCCGATCCTCGAAGCTGATCAGATCGCTGCGCACGCTGATCGGCAGCAGCGTGATGGCGTGCGCGCGCAGGAAATCCGCGGGCAGATCGCAGGCCGAGTCCACCACCAGTCCGACACGCATGACCCAGGCTCCTCGCAGTGCTGCAGGGCTGCGATTATCGCGCAAGCACGGCGTGGTGCGTGCCGGATGGCGCGGTCGGGCTGCTGGCGCGGTGCCGGGCCGGGTGCGCGCAGGTTACGATTTCATCAGCAGCATGCGCGCGCGCGGTCATGGCTGCGCCCACGCGGCCAGCTTGCGTGGCACCGCGGCGTTCTTCAGCTTGACGTAGCGCGGCAGGCCGGTGCTGTCGTAGGGCGGATACGCCTCGCCGTGGATCAGCGGCGCCAGATACTTGCGCGCCTGCGCGGTGATGCCGTAGCCGTCGCGGGTGATGTAGCCGCGCGGCAGTTTTTTCTCGTGATTGGCGACCTTGGCCAGCGGCGCCGGCGCGATCTTCCAGCGATACGGGGCGTCGCTGCCGCGCACGATGACCGGGATCACGCCGTTGTGACCGGCCAGCGCGTATTCCACCGCGGCACGTCCCACGGCCGCGGCCTGCGCCGCATCGGTGCCCGAGGCGATGTGCCGCGCCGAACGCTGCAGATAATCGGGCAGCGCCCAGTGGTACTTGTAGCCGAGCTTCTCGCGCACCAGTCGCGCCAGCACCGGCGCCACGCCGCCAAGCTGCGCGTGACCGAAGGCGTCGTGCCCGCCGGCCTCGGCCAGGAACTGTCCGGCGGCGTTCTTCAGGCCTTCCGAGGCGACCACGGTGCACCAGCCGACGCGCGCCACGGTGGCCTTGACGCGCGCCAGGAACGCGGCTTCGTCGAAGGCGATCTCGGGGAACAGGATCAGGTGCGGGGCGTCGTCCGGGCCTTGCCCGGCGAGGCCGGCGGCGGCGGCGATCCAGCCGGCGTGGCGGCCCATCACCTCGAGGATGAACACCTTGGTCGAGGACTCGGCCATCGAGGCCACGTCGATGCTGGCCTCGAGCACGGACAGCGCGGTGTACTTGGCCACCGAGCCGAAACCGGGGCTGCAATCGGTCACCGCCAGGTCGTTGTCCACGGTCTTGGGCACGCCCACGCAGATCAGTTCGTGGCCGCTGCGTTTGGCGTAGGCGGAAATCTTCAGCGCGGTGTCGGCCGAATCGTTGCCGCCGTTGTAGAGGAAATAGCGTACGTCGTGCGCGGCCATGACCTCGATCAGGCGCGCGTAGGCCGCGGGATCGGCTTCAGGCGTCTTCAGCTTGTAGCGGCACGAGCCGAACGCGCCGCCCGGCGTGTGCGCCAGCGCGCGCAGGGCGGCGGCGGATTCCTTGCCGGTGTCGATCAGATCCTCGCGCAGCACGCCGAGGATGCCGTTGCGCGCGGCATAGGCGCGCACGCCGTGGGCGCGCGCGGTGGCGATCACCGCGGCGGCGCTGGTGTTGATCACGGCGGTGACGCCGCCGGACTGGGCATACAGCAGCTTGCCGGACATGGGGGACTCCTTGCAGGGGTTGGGATACGGGCGGTTTGCCGTGCCGCTGCACCCGCTGGCGGGCCGGCCACGGCGGGATGCCTGGTAGGCAGCGAGCCGCGGTTTGACTCGAGCGGCCGCGGGCCGCAAGCTTGAAACCTCATCACAAGCATAGCGGAGCGCCCGCTCGGGACGCACTGCAAGGGAGGCCCATGCGATTGGTATTACTCGGTGCGCCCGGCTCGGGCAAAGGCACCCAGGCGACGCGGCTCAAGAGCACGCTGGGCGTACCGCACATCTCGACCGGTGATCTGCTGCGCGCGGCGGTGGCCGCGGGCACGCCGCTGGGACTCAAGGCCAAGGCGGTGATGGAGGCCGGGCAACTGGTCTCCGACGATATCGTGCTGGGCATGCTGGAGCAGCGTCTGGCGCAGGCCGATGCGCAGGCCGGCTTCATCCTCGATGGCTATCCGCGCAACCTGGTGCAGGTGCAGGCGCTGGATGCGCTGCTGGCGCGTCTGCGGCGGCCGCTGGATGCCGTGGTCAAGCTGAAGGTGCCGAGCGCGGCGATCATCGCGCGCACCGCGCTGCGCCATCAGGCCGAGGGTCGCGCCGATGACGATCCCGACACCGTGCGCAAGCGCCTGACCGTGTACGCCGAGCAGACCGCGCCGGTGGCCGAGCACTACACCCGCGCCGGCACGCTGCGCGTGGTCGATGGCGTCGGCAGCCTGGACGAGGTGTTCGCGCGCATCATGGCGGCGTTGTCCGCGGCGCCGGTTGCCGCGACGGCGCGCTGAGCGCGCGCCAGCATTCCGATGCGGCTGCATATCCTCGGCATCTGCGGCACCTTCATGGGCGGTGTCGCGGCGCTGGCGCGCGAGCTGGGGCTCGAGGTCGAAGGCTCCGACGCCCACGTGTATCCGCCGATGAGCACCCAGCTCGAGGCACTGGGCATCGCGCTGCAGACCGGCTATCGCGCCGGGCATCTGCAGGCCACGCCGCAGCACGCGGCGCCGGATCGCATCATCGTCGGCAACGCGCTTTCGCGCGGCAACGCGGCGGTGGAATACATGCTCGATGCCGGCCTGGACTACGTCTCCGGCCCGCAGTGGCTGGGCGAAACCGTGCTGCGCGGGCGCGAGGTTCTGGCCGTGGCCGGCACCCACGGCAAGACCACCACCAGCAGTCTGCTGGCGCATCTGCTGGATGTGGCCGGCACGCGGCCGGGTTTCCTGATCGGCGGCGTGCCCGAGGATTTCGGCGTGTCGGCACGGCTGGGCGCGGGCGCGCCCTTCGTCATCGAGGCCGACGAATACGACACCGCGTTCTTCGACAAGCGCTCCAAGTTCGTGCATTACCGTCCGCGCATCGCCGTGCTCAACAACCTCGAGTACGACCACGCCGACATCTTCCCCGACGTCGCCGCGATCCAGCGCCAGTTCCATCATCTGCTGCGCACCGTGCCGGGCAACGGCCGCCTGATCGTCAACGCCGAGGACGCGCGCCTCGCCGAGGTGCTGGCCATGGGCTGCTGGACGCCGGTGGAGACCTTCGGCATCGATGCCGGCGACTGGCGCGCGCGCCTGCTCGCGGCCGATGGCAGCGTGTTCGAGGTGCGCCGCGGCGGGCGCTTGATCGGCACGGTGCGCTGGGAACTGCTCGGTCGCCACAACGTGATGAACGCGCTGGCGGCGCTGGCCGCGGCCAGTGCGGCAGGGGTCGACGCGGCCGCGCTGCTGCCGGCGTTCGCCGGTTTCCGCGGCGTCAAGCGGCGCATGCAACTGATCGGCACGCGCGATGGCCTGCACATCTACGACGACTTCGCGCACCACCCCACCGCCATCGCCACCACGCTGGCGGGTCTGCGCGCGCGCGTCGGCAGCGCACGCATCCTTGCGGTGCTCGAGCCGCGCTCCAATTCGATGCGCGCCGGCGCGCACGCGGCGGCGCTGGCGCCGGCGCTGGCCGATGCCGATGAGGTGGTCCTGCTGGCACGGCCGGCACTGGCCTGGGATACCGCGCCGGTGATCGCCGCGCTGGACGGCCGCGGCGTGGCCGTGCCCGACACCGACACGTTGCTGGCCACGCTGGCTGCGCGCGCGCGCGCCGGCGACCACGTGGTGTTCATGTCCAACGGCGGCTTCGAGGGCGCGCCGCGGCGATTCGCG
>DZBX01000331.1 GCA_022730075.1 Rhodanobacter sp.
AAGAACACGTTCATTTTGTCGGCTACCTGCCGCGCGATGGCCAACTGCAAGCCCTATACCGCGCCGCCGATGCCTTTGTCTTCGCCTCAGCCACCGAAACCCAAGGCCTGGTGCTGGTCGAAGCGCTCGCGCTCGGGCTACCTGTGGTTGCGCTGGCGGAAATGGGCACGCGCGATGTGGTGCGCGAAGGCGAGGGCTGCCTGATTGCGCCGAATAACCCACCAGGCTTTGCTGCCCGCGTACTCGAATTGCTCGAGCATCCGCACGAAGCAAGGCAACTGGCCGCCCAAGCCGTCATTGCCGCCGAAGCCTGGCAAGAAGAACGTGTTGCTGAGCGCTTGGTCGCGTTTTATCAAGAAAGCATCGACCGCGGCGAAAGCGCGCCGGTACGCAAACGCTGGCGGCGCAGGCTAGGCATATGAAACTCGACCAACTCCAGCTCGATAACAGCTATGTACGCGAGCTGCCGGGCGACCCGCTCGATCACCCCGGCACGCGCCAGATCTATGCTGCCTGCTATTCGCGCATCCACCCCACCCCAGTCAAAGCTCCGCAGCTTCTTGCCTGCTCAGCGGAAACCGCCACCCTGATCGGTCTGGATGAGGCCGAATGCCATACCCAGCATTTCGCCGCAGTCTTTGGCGGCAACGCCCTCCTCCCCGTCATGCAGCCCTACGCCGCCTGCTACGGCGGCCACCAATTCGGCCACTGGGCAGGCCAGCTCGGCGACGGGCGCGCCATCAACCTGGGCGAAGTCATCAACCCACAAGGCCAGCGCTGGACATTGCAACTCAAAGGCGCGGGACGCACCCCATATTCGCGTGGTGCCGACGGTCGCGCCGTGCTGCGCTCCTCGCTGCGTGAGTTTCTCTGCTCCGAGGCCATGCACCATCTTGGCATCCCGACGACCCGTGCCCTGAGTCTTGTTGCAACCGGCGATGACGTGCTGCGCGACATGTTTTACGATGGCCATCCGCAAATCGAACCCGGCGCGATTGTCTGCCGCGTTGCCCCCTCCTTCACCCGTTTCGGCAATTTTGAACTCTTCGCGCAGCGCGGCGACCGCCACACCCTGCGCCTGCTGGCCGACTACA
>DZBX01000147.1 GCA_022730075.1 Rhodanobacter sp.
GGCAGGTCCGTGTTCGACCGGCAGCTCGTCGCCGGCGTGCGCGTCTGGTTCTGAGGAGGGGGCATGAAGAACACGCTGATCGTTCTGCTTGGGGCCGCGCTGGCGGTGGTACTTGGTCTCTATGCATTCATGTGGCTGGGCATGTACGACATGGGCGCCGACAGTCCGCACTGGAAGATGACGGTGTCGATGCTGACGATGATGCGCGAGCGCTCGATCGAAAAGCATGCGGCGAACATCACGGTACCGGGCGACCTCGACGATCCCAAGCTCATCCTCAAGGGCGCCGGCCAGTACGCGGCGATGTGCACCGGCTGCCATCTGGCGCCCGGCATCACCGACTCCGAGATCCGCCCCGGCCTGTATCCGCAGCCGCCCGATCTCGGCCAGGTGCGCGTCGATCCGCGCGAGGCGTTCTGGGTGATCAAGCACGGCATCAAGATGAGCGCGATGCCGGCGTGGGGCTTCAGCCATGACGACGCCGCCATCTGGAGCATGGTGGCTTTCCTGCAGAAGCTGCCCGGCATGACGCCCGCCGAGTACCAGGCCATCGTCGCCAAGGCGCCGCCCGACGAGGACATGGGTCCGATGGATTCCGGCGCGATGATGCAGAGCCACGCCCACGCGGACCGGGCAGCTCACGCGCATGATCATTGAATTCAAGATGTTGCTTTGGCGTTGTCCGGCGAGTTTGCACTGCGTTCGCCGCACGCGTCTGCGTATCAACGGTAGTGCAGCTGACCTTCTCCAATAAAGTATTCATACTAATAATTGATTACTTGATCGGATGTTGGCATGGCCTTGGTCTACCTCGACTGCAACGCCAGTACGCTTTCCTCGAACGCGCCGTGCAGCGGCTGAAATCCATCGTGCCGCTGACGCTGCTGATCATCTTCGTGCTGATCTGGAGCGTGTTCCGGCGCGTGCCGGAGGCCTTGCTGATCATGCTGACGCTGCCCTTCGCGCTGGTCGGCGGCATCTGGCTGGTGTGGCTGCTCGGGCACCCGGTGTCGGTGGCGACCATGGTCGGGTTCATCGCGTTGGCGGGTGTGACCTCCGAACTGGGCGTGGTGATGTTGCTGTACCTGCGCAATGCATGGCGGCAACGGGTGGCGGCCGGCAATGCCGATGAATTGGCGCTGGATGAAGCGATCGACGCCGGTGCCGTGCTGCGCGTGCGGCCGATCGCGATGACCGTGGCGGTGATCCTGGCCGGACTGATGCCGATCATGTTCGGCCACGGCGCCGGCTCGGAGGTGATGCGCAGCATCGCCGCGCCGATGGTCGGCGGCATGATCACCGCGCCGTTGCTGTCGATGCTGGTGATCCCGGTGGTGTTTCGCTTGTTGGAGCGGCGGCGTTTGCGCGCCGGCCGGCTGCCGGGCGCTGTGCCGGGGGCGGCATCGATGCGGGCATCGTCTGCGGAGTCGCCATGAGGAGCCTGGGCCGACCGCGATCCGAGCCCGTGTCCGGGATCCGTACGGCACTTGGGCGAAATCGCTTGACTCAGGACCATGCTCAAGGGTTTAGGCTTGCGCCATGAACATCCGACACGCATCTGCCGCAGCGAGACCGCATCTGACCATCGGCCGTGTGGCGCGTGCCGCCGGTGTGGCCATCGACACCATCCGCTACTACGAGCGCGAGGGCCTGCTGCCCGAGCCCGAACGGCGCCTGTCGGGCTATCGCGACTACACGCCCGACGCCATCGCGCAGCTGCGTTTTATCCGTCGCGCCAAGGAACTGGGTTTCACGCTCGAGGAGATCCGCGAGTTGCTGGCGCTGTCGGCCGATCGCGAGCGCGGCGTACGCGGCGTCAAGCAGCGCGCCGAGACGCGCCTGGCCGAGATCGAGCGACGCATCCGCGAGCTGAAGCGCGTGCAGCGCGGGTTGAAGAACCTGATCGACGCCTGTCCGGGACACGGCGCGCCGGAGCGTTGCCCGATCCTGACGGCGCTGAGTCACGAGGAGACGTGATGAACACCCACGAGCATCGCCACGATCATCCGAATCAACCCGATGACGGCGCGCACGACGCCAGCCACCACGACGCGCAAGCCCAGACACCGGGCAGCTGTTGTGGGGGCGCCACGGCGGCGGCTTCGGCAGCGCCGACCGCAGACGCATGCTGTGGCGGCGGCGAGCAGGCCAGCATCGATGCCGCGCCGGCCCGGGGCGGATCATGCTGCGGTGGGGGAGACCGCCACGACGCTCATGACCCGCACGCAGATCATGCGCACGGCGATCACGCCGATGGTGCGACCGTGGTCGATTCGAAAACGGCGATCGATCCGGTCTGCGGCATGCGCGTCGATCCGGCCACCACGAAGCATCGCAGCGAGCACGCCGGCGCGGCGTACTTTTTCTGCAGTCCGCGCTGCAAGGACAAGTTCGACGCCGATCCCGCCAAGTACCTGCGGCCCGCGGCAGCCGCGGCGACAGCGGCCGCGCCGGCCGGCACGATCTGGACCTGCCCGATGCATCCGGAGATCCGCCAGGATCATCCCGGCAGCTGTCCCAAGTGCGGCATGGCGCTGGAGCCGCTGCTGCCGACGTTGGACGCGGATGATGGCGGCGAGCTGGCGCACCTCGCGCGGCGTTTCTGGATCTGCGTCGCGCTGACGCTGCCGGTGTTCGCGGTGGCGATGGGTCCGCATCTGTTCGGCGTGCATCTGCCGGCGCCGTGGGACACGTTCGCCGCCTGGACCGAGGCGCTGCTGGGCAGCGTTGTCGTGCTCTGGGGCGGCGCCAGCTTCTTCGCGCGCGGCTGGCGTTCCTTGCGCCCGTGGCTACCGAACATGTACACCCTGATCGCGCTGGGCACCGGCGTGGCCTGGGTCTACAGCGTCATCGCGTTCGCCACGCCCGGCCTGTTTCCGCCGGCGTTCCGCGGCGCCGATGGCCGCGTCGCGGTGTACTTCGAGGCCGCGGCGGTGATCGTCACCCTGGTGCTGCTGGGCGATTTTCTCGAGCTGCGCGCGCGCCGCCGTACCGGCGCGGCGCTGAAGGCGCTGCTGGGGCTGGCGCCCAAGATCGCGCATCGCGTCGGTGCCGATGGTGGCGAAACCGATGTGCCGCTGGAGGATGTGCGCGTGGGCGACACCCTGCGCGTGCGTCCCGGCGAGAAGATTCCCGTCGATGGCGTGATGCTGGAAGGCGCCAGCAGCGTCGACGAATCGATGCTCACCGGCGAGCCGCTGCCGGTCGACAAGCACGCCGGCGACCGCGTCACCGGCGCCACGCTCAATCAGACCGGCAGCTTGCTGTTGCGCGCGGACAAGGTCGGCGCCGACACCCTGCTGGCGCAGATCGTCAACCTGGTCGCGCAGGCGCAACGCAGCAAGGCGCCGCTGCAGCGCGTGGCCGACCGCGTCGCCGGATGGTTCGTGCCGGCGGTGGTGGCGGTAGCCGTGCTGGCCTTTGTCGCCTGGGCGGCGTTCGGTCCCGATCCGCGCTACGCCAACGCGCTGATCGCCGCGGTCGCCGTGCTGATCATCGCCTGCCCCTGCGCGCTGGGGCTGGCCACGCCGATTTCGATCATGGTCGCGACCGGGCGCGGCGCGCAGGCCGGCGTGCTGTTTCGCGATGCCGCCGCGATCGAGGCACTGCGTGAGGTCGACACCCTGGTGGTGGACAAGACCGGCACGCTGACCGAGGGCAGGCCGGCGCTGCGCGAGGTGATCGCGTTCGGTGCCTTCGACCGCGCCGGTGCGCTGGCGCTGGCCGCGGCGCTGGAGCACTCCAGCGAGCATCCGCTGGCGCGCGCCATCGTCAGCGCCGCCGAACAGGAAAAACTGACCGTCGCCGAGGCCCGCGACTTCGCGGCGCTGACCGGCCGCGGCGTGCGCGCGCATGTAAGTGAGCGCGACGCCGCGCTGGGCAACCTCGCGCTGATGGACGAGCTGGGCATCGCGGTGGATGCCGCGGCGCGCGCACGCGCCGAGGACCTGCGCGGCGAGGGCGCGACGGTGATGTTTCTCGCCGCCGACGGTGCGCTGGCGGCGCTGGTCGCAGTCGCCGACCGCATCAAGCCGACCACGCCCGAGGCGATCCGCCACCTGCACGCGATCGGCCTGCGTATCGTCATGCTGACCGGCGACCACGCCACCACCGCGCAGGCGGTGGCGAAAACGCTGGGCATCGACGCGGTGCATGCCGAGGTGTCGCCGGCCGACAAGGCCGCGGTGATCGTCGCGCTCAGGGCGGAAGGACGGCGCGTGGCGATGGCCGGCGACGGCATCAACGACGCGCCGGCGCTGGCCGCGGCCGACGTCGGCATCGCCATGGGCAGCGGTACCGACATCGCCATGGAGAGCGCGCAGGTGACCCTAGTCAAGGGCGAGCTGACCGCGATCCTGCGCGCGCGCGCGCTGTCGCGCGCCACCGTGCGCAACATCCGCCAGAACCTGTTCTTCGCCTTCATCTACAACAGCATCGGCATTCCGGTCGCGGCCGGGGTCCTGTATCCGTTCTTCGGCGTGCTGCTGTCGCCGGCGCTGGCCGCGGCGGCGATGAGCCTGAGTTCGGTGTCGGTGGTCAGCAACGCGCTGCGTCTGCGCCGGGTGGCGCTGCACTGAACCGGTACTTGCTGGTCCTCATGGCTGTTGCACCGCAGGAGCGCCGACTTGGCGCCGTGTCCATAATCGCGGCTCGCGCCACCGCGCATCCCGAGAACAGGAGCGTTCCATGCCCGCACATCGCTGTCGTCATGCCCTCGCGTTGGCAATCCTTGCCGCCATGATCGTCACGCCCGCGCTCGCCGCCGCGCCGCTGCACTACCCCGTGGCGCAGCGCGACAGCATC
>DZBX01000332.1 GCA_022730075.1 Rhodanobacter sp.
AGCAAGAGCAAGAGCAAGAGCGAGATCCTTCGCTGCGCTCAGGATGACAAAGAGCGGGAAGGCTTGCGCGGTGAAGATGCTCCGCCGCGCTCAACGACAGGGAAGGCGATGACAGCGGCCTTGTTCGCCGCGCTCGGGATGACGGCATGGGCGTCAAGTGCCAGCCATTGTGCAGGTGATGACGGACCGTGGCCGCGCGCCGTGTTGCCTGGCGCTCATCGGTAGACTTCGCGTCGGTTGCCGATATCGATGACCAGGATGCGCAGCGCGTCGTCCTGAATGTCGCAGAGGACTCGATAGTCGTCGACCCGATAGCGCCAGTACGCACCGAGCTGGGGCCCGGTCAACGCTTTGTATCTCGCGCGGGTCGTGCACGATGGTTTGACATCAAATGGCCGCGCCTGCTGGATTGCGGCTGCGCGAAGCCGATGGCGACGATCAAGGCCCGATCAGGCTTTCCGCTGGTATGCCGAGGTTGCGGTGCAAGTTGCGGATCATGTCGATGGTGAGACCGCGCTTGCGGTTCAGCACCTCGTAAACGCGATTGGGCCGGCTGATGGAGGGCACCAGATCCTTCACGGTCAGGCCGCCTTGCTCCATGCGGAACCGGATCGCCTCGATGGGGTCAGGCGCCTCGATGGGGAAGTGTTTGGCCTCGTAGGCCTCGACCAGCGTGGCAAGGATCTCGAAACGGTCGCCGTCCGCGGTGCCTGGCTCCGGCTCGTTGTCGAAATACGCGGACAGCTCGCGCAGCGCGGCCTTGTAGTCGCTCTTGCTGCGGACAGGATGAATATTCATGGATCCTCCACGGTGGCGGCCTCGACCCGGTCGTACTGGGCGTGGGTGCCGACGAACTTGATGTAGACGGCGCCGAAGCGATAAGCAATGGCCACGATGAGCCGGTAGTCGTTGTCTTTGATGTTGAAGACCACGCGCTGCACCAACATCAGCTGCCTTCAGGCTCATACCTGAATTGGAAAAGACTGTGGCTCGTCGTTGTCGCTGAGGGCGCAGCCCGAAAGATTTCGGCGTGGTGGTTGCCGAAGCGCGAGATCCTTCGCTGCGCTCAGGATGACAAAGAGCGGGAAGG
>DZBX01000333.1 GCA_022730075.1 Rhodanobacter sp.
ACCGTTGATGTAGGGCAGGCTGGCGTGGCGCGCCATCGACTGCGCTTCGCGGAACCCCACCCCCGATGTGCCCTGCGCTCTCGGGGGATAGTCGAAGTCGATGCAGCACGCCTTGAGCAGCGCATCGCCCTCGGCGTGGGCCAGCACCGCACTTGCCTGCTGACGCGGCGGGTACGCCCAGCCGGTCGAGCCGTCGTGCATCAACGACGCGGCCTCGCGCCAGCCGTCGCCCGCCGTAGCGCGCATGCGGTCATTATCACGATGCGTGCTGCGCACCTCGTCGGTCGTCGGCGCGGCGGGTTGCCATCGGTCACCCGTAGCAGGCTTCAGGTGCCGCGGGGCCACCCATGTCCCGGCTGTCTCCTGCTCCAGTCGTCCGCCGTCCTGGTGTGCCGAGGCCGCGCTGCGCTGCGGGCCGCGCCATACGTTGACCAGGTAGGCCGTGGCGCAATCTACGGTGATCTCCGGCAGGGTGACGTCAGCCGTGAGGTCAGCAGGCAGGCCCACCCGCGCATCGACGCTGATCTCCGAAAGGGTGATGTCGGCGGTGAGTGTCGCCGCCTGAGCCGGGTCGGGCGGCGACCCCAGGTTGAGGTTGGACTGGCCGGGTACGCGAGGGCGAGACAGGCAAAGGTCGGCCTGGCCGCAGGTTGGCGCAGGCGATACGCCGCCACCGAGGGCGAGGTCCGCCGATCCGGTGGATGGGGCGGCGAGGTGGAGGTCGCCCACGCTCATGGCATCAGGGCTCGATCAGCCGGAGGCGCTCGATGCGTGCCGTGCCGCCCGCGTACATCTGCGCAGGCGTGACAATGACCGCCGCGCTGGAGCCCACGCCGCCCGCGTCGAGGTCCATCAGCCATCCATCACTGCTGTCCAGCACGCGCACCCAGGTGGGGGTGCCGTCCGCCTGCACCATGGTTTCCTGGTTGGGCGTCAGCGCGAACGCGCCCGCGTCCACAGCCCCGGCGGGGGTGGGCAGGGTCCAGCTCGCCAGCAGCGTCTGGTCGGTGACGGCCTCGCCGCCCAAGGGCATGGTGCCGGTGTAGGCGTGAATGGATCCACCCGCCAGCGCGTTGAGGTGC
>DZBX01000032.1 GCA_022730075.1 Rhodanobacter sp.
GGCGGTGCGCTGGCGCCGCTGCTGCGTGCCGAGGACATGGAGCTGCGCGTGCCGTCCACGAGCACCGCGCGCATCCAGGAGGTGCATCTGCTGCTGATCCACACCCTGTGCACCTACCTCGATGGCGTGTTCGCGGACGCGGACGCGGCCGCCCCGCAGCCAGGCAAGGTGCATGCCGGCCCCGACACGCTGCGGCCGCTGCTGGCCGGGCGCCATCCGCTGGTGTTCACCAATGGCGTGTTCGACCTGCTGCACCGCGGCCATGTGCATTACCTCGAGGCCGCGCGCCGCGAGGGCGCCTGCCTGGTGGTGGGTGTCAACAGCGATGCCTCGGTACGCCGGCTGGGCAAGGGCGACGAACGTCCGCTCAACGGCGTCGAGGACCGCATGGCCGTGCTCGCCGGCCTGGCCGCGGTGGACTATGTGCTGCCGTTCGAGGATGACACGCCGCTGGCGCTGATCGAGGCGCTGCAGCCCGACGTGTTGGTGAAAGGCGGTGACTGGGCGCCGGAGCGCATCGTCGGCGGTGCGAGCGTGCGCGCGCGTGGTGGCCGCGTGCTGTCCATTCCGTTCGCGCACGAGCGCAGCACCACGGCGCTGGTCGCACGCCTGCGCGGCGCTTGAGCGCCGCGCGGCCAGGGCGCGAGTACCTGCCGCCCGGGCTTGACGGGCGGCGCCTCAGCGAATGCGCGGCGGCTGGTAATGCCCGCCCGGTTCGATGGTATGCACATAGGGGCCGTGCCAGTCGCGCTCGAAGATCGCCTGCAGCGTGCGTGCCGGGCCCTTGCCGGCGATGAACAGCGAAGCATCGACGGTGGTGTTGAAGTAGCTCCAGCTCCAGTTGCCGGTGCCGATCATGCTGATCCGCCCGTCGGCCACGGCGTACTTGCAGTGTTCGACGCGCGCGTAGGGAATGAAACCCTGCGGCGCCTGCGGCAGCGCGCTGTACTTCACCGTGATGCCGGGCATCAGCGCCAGCGATTTCAGGTAGGCCTGCATGGGTTCGCGCAGCGCCCAGTTGGCGACGATGATGCGCACCTTCACGCCACGCGCGGCGGCATCGCGCAACGCGCTGTCCAGCGCCGGCCACCAGCCGCGCGGGCCGTAATCCTTGAATGCGTCCAGCGTCATCACCTGGATGTCCAGCGTGTGCTGCGCGCCGTCGATCATGCGCACCAGCTGCGTCTGCTCGTGGTCCAGCCATGCGGGCATCAGCGCCGGCGGGCTGAAGGCCGGAAACAGGGTCACCGACGTGCCGTCGCCGTCGCCGTCGGCGATCACCACCGGGTCCTGCGTGGTCACCGGGGCGAAGTCCGGCGGCGCCACCGCGCGGCGCTGCGCGGCGGGCAGGTCGGGATCGCCGGCGATGCGCCAGTCGAAATCGAAAGCGGCCTCGAAGGTCCGCGCCAGGCGCGCATTGCGCACCACCGCGCCGATCTCGTGGATCTGCGTCAGCGCGCGCCAGTCCCAGTTCTGCGAGCCGACGAACACGGTCTCGCCATCGACGATGAAGAACTTGGCGTGCAGCACGCCGCCGGTGAGTTTGTCCACCGGCAGGATGCGGATGTCGATGTTCGGCTTGCCCTTGAGCAGCGCGTAGGCGGCATGGCTTTCCTTCATGAACGTCGCATCGAGCAGGATGCGCACGCGCACGCCGGCCGCCGCGCGGCGGATGAGGGCGTCCAGCACCGGCTGCAGCGCTTCTCCCGGCTGGTTGCTGATGTAGAACGCGGCCAGGTCGATGGACTTCTGCGCGTGATCGATCAGGTCCAGCCACACGGCCTGCGTGCGCGGCACGCCGGGTTGTCCGTAGATCGTGCCCACCGGCACGCTTTCCACGATCTGCAGGGCGGGTGGCGCGCTGCGCGGCATGGCCGCGGCGGCCAGCGGCAGCGCGGCCAGCAGCAGCGCGGCGCCGCGCAGCAACAGACGGCGACGTGCGCGTGTCGGCAAGCGGACAACGTGGCGTGCATTCATCGGGGCGGCTCGCTGGAAGCCTGGGTCCTGGCGGGCGCGGCGGCGTAGGTGGCGATCAGTCGCACGATGGCATCCAGGTCGTGGGTGGGATACGGCGGCGCCCAGTCGCCGTTGGGCTCGATCGGGCGCTGGTAGTTGTTGAGCATCAGCGAAAAAACCAGGCGCCGTCCAGTGCCGGTATCGAGGAATCCCGACAGCGTGTACATGTGCGCCAGGGTGCCGGTCTTGGCTTGCACGCGGTCCTCGTCGGGCAGGTTGGCAAGACGCCACGCCAGGGTGCCGTCGTGGCCGGGATCGGGCAGGGCATCGGTGACCACGGCGGCCCAGGGCTGCCGCGCGATCCACGCCAGCAGCGTGGTGGTGGCGCGCGGGCTCACCATGTCCTGTCGCGACAGGCCGCTGCCCTCGGTGAAGTGGGCCTGCTCGCGGTTGATGCCGATTTCACCCAGCAGCGTGCGCATCGCGCACAGTCCCCATTGTTCAGTCCAGTGCAACACCCAGCCGCAGGAGCCGCGCCCGCTGTGCTGCCAACGCAGACCCACCTGCAGCAGCAGGGTTTGCGCATACAGATTGTCCGAGTGCTTGAGCATGTGGCGCAGCAGTTGCGCCAGCGGCGGCGATGCCAGGGTGGCGATGCGTACGGTGTGCGGATCGTCAAGCGCCGGGTCGGTCCGCGGCCAGTGCAGCACGCGCATCGAGCCATCGAAGGCGATGCCGGCGGCGGTCAGCGCGTCCAGCAGTTGCCGGCCGGCCATGCGCGCCGGATCGGGCGCGGCCAGGGTGTAGCTGCGCGTGCGCACGTCGCGCGGCAGGCTGCCGCTGACGTACAACGTGTCGTGGCCCAGCGGGCGATACAGCAGCAGGCTGCTGGGATCATCCGGCGTGGCGTCCACGCTGAGGTTGTCCACGCGCACGCCGGCGCTGGCTGGCTGCACCTCGACCATGCAGCAACGCGCGCCCTGGCGGCTCACGGTGACCGCGAGCGTGCCCTCGCCCACGGTCAGACCGCCGACCGCCGGCGCATAGTCGGCGAACAGGTCGCCGGCACCCCAGCCGGTGCCGAAGGGCGGGCCGCGGAACAGGGTGTCGTCGACGATCAGATCGCCCTTGACCCGCACCACCCCCGCCGCCGCCAGACGCGTCGCCAGAGCAGCGGCCCAGCCGGGGCCATCCGCGGCACCGGTGTCGGTGCCCAGCGCCGGGTCACCGCCACCGCGCAGGATCAGGTTGCCCTGCAGCAGTCCGTGGCCATCGGGCCGGTCAGTGGCGTACAGCGTGGTGTCGAAGCGCGCCGCGGGGCCCAGCAGGTGCAGTGCCAGCGCCGTGGTGTACAGCTTGGCGTTGGACGCCGGCACGAACAGCTTGTCGGCGTCGTGCGCGTACAGCGTGCGGCCGCTGGCCAGATCGACCACATCGATGCCCCAGCGCGCGCTGGCGAAGCGCGGCTGCGCGATGAAGGCGTCGATGCGTGCGGCCAGCGTGGCCGCCGAATTGCTGGCGCCGGCTGCATCGCTGGTCGGCACCGGCTGTGCCTGCGCGCGGACCGCCAGCAAGACGAGCGCAAGCAGGATGCCGCGGACGACTTTTTCGGGAAGCGCCGGACGCGAGGCAGGTGCTGCCGCAGCCATCGCGTCAGGGTCCGGCTGCGTGCGGGCGTGGTGTGGACCCGTGCCGGTTTTGCTGCCTTCGGCAAGCGCCAGGGCTGGGCCGTTCTGGATTCCCGATACGGCGATCGGCAGTATTCTCGGCATGGTTCGCGCTGGCTGCTGGAAGGTGCGGCAGTATCCGGCATTCGCGCCGCGCGGTGCAGCGCGCACAACGTGGCGCGACGACCCTGCCGCGCCGGTTTGCTTGCCAGCCGCGGCAGAATGCACGATTTTGCAAACTGATCACGAGTCGGAATCCCATGGCTTCACTGAGCAACCGTGCACGCATCTGGCAGGGCTTGACCGCACTGATCGCCGTGCTTGGCCTGCTGCTGCAGTTCGTATGGATGCAGGCGCAGGCGCAACACGTCGGCGCGCTCTGGATGACGCTGCGTTATTTCAGTTATTTCACGATTCTGAGCAACGTGCTGGTCGCGTTCGTATGCGGCGTGGCCGCGCTGGAACCGGGCAGTCGCGCCGGGCATTGGTGCATGCGCGCCGGCGTGCGCGGCGCGGTGCTGCTGTACATCCTGATCACCGCGGCGGTGTATCACCTGCTGCTGGCGGCACACTGGCATCCGCAAGGGCTGGCGTTGCTGGCCGACGCACTGCTGCATACCGTGGTGCCCAGCCTCTACGCGCTGGGCTGGTTGTGGATCGTGCCCGTGCGTGGATTGCGCTGGCAGCACCTGGGCGCGTGGTTGCTGGTGCCGGTGCTGTATTTCATCTGGGCCATGCTGCTGGGGCAGTTGCTGCATGTGTATCCGTATCCGTTCCTCAACCTGCCGCGGCTCGGCGCGGAGCTGTTGCTGCGCAATGCGGCACTGCTGTTGTCCTTGTTCGCGCTGTCGGGCGCGGCGCTGGTCCTTCTTGATCGCGGCCTGTTGCGCATGCGTGGCGACACACGGCGTTAGGTTTTTCCGAGTCTCGCATCCTTGCACTGCATGCGCTGTTACCCTGCGATACTGCCACGCACGGCAATGCCCGTCGCAGGC
Source organism: Rhodanobacter sp. (assembly GCA_022730075.1). Taxonomy (GTDB): domain Bacteria; phylum Pseudomonadota; class Gammaproteobacteria; order Xanthomonadales; family Rhodanobacteraceae; genus Metallibacterium. The sequence continues at coordinate 4,619 of DZBX01000032.1, forward strand.
ATTGCCCGCCGAGAAAATCTTTTCTTCCCAGGAGCGCATGTCATGAGCAAGAGTCTCAACCAGAAGAAAGACGCCAAGAAAAAACCGCAGAAGACGCTGAAGGAAAAGCGCGCCGAAAAGCATGGCAAGACCGATGCCAAGGTGTTTCTGCCGAAGTGATGCGACGTCGCGCTGACCAGACTGGCTCGGCGCGGCACTCGCGACCGCACTGAGCCCGGGCATGGACGCATTGCGGGTCGATGTCGCCATCATCGGCGGTGGCGCGGCGGGGCTGATGTGCGCGCGCGTGGCCGGTCTGCGCGGTCGCCGCGTGCTGCTGATCGAGCACGCCGAGCGCGTCGGCAAGAAAATCCTGATGTCCGGCGGCGGGCGCTGCAATTTCACCAATACAGGCACCAGCGCGGCCAACTTCATCTCGGCCAATCCACACTTTTGCAAATCGGCGTTGGCGCGTTACACCCCGCAGGATTTCATCGCGCTGGTCGACAGGCACGGTATCGCCTGGCACGAGAAAGAGCTGGGGCAGTTGTTCTGCAATGACTCATCCAGGCAGATCGTGCGCATGCTGCTGGACGAGTGCGCGGCGGCCGGTGCGCGTGTCGAGACGCGCTGCAGCGTGGTGCGCGTGCAGCGGCACGACCGGGGTTTTGCGCTGACGACGACACTGGGCGAGGTGCGCGCACAGGCACTCGTGGTGGCCAGCGGTGGGCTGTCGATTCCGCGCATGGGTGCCACGGGTTTTGGCTACGCGCTGGCGCGCCAGTTCGGACTTGCCGTGCGCCCGACGCGCGCGGGGCTGGCGCCGCTGACCCTGAGTGGCACGCACCAGCAGAACTACCATGACCTCAGCGGCGTTGCGCTGCCGGTGGAGGCGCGCTGCAATGGCCAGCGGTTCCGCGCCGGCCTGCTGATCACCCACCGTGGCATCAGCGGTCCGGCGATCCTGCAGATCTCCTCGTACTGGCAGCCCGGCGACGACCTGCGCTTGAACCTGCTGCCCGATGACGATGCGTTTGATGTCTTGCGTGCGCAGCAGCGCGCGCACCCCGATGCCGAGCTGCGCAGCGTGCTGGCCGAGTTGCTGCCGCGGCGGCTGGCGCAGCGTCTGTGCGAGCTCGCACTGCCCAGCCTGCCGATGCGCCAGTATCGCGGGGCCGAATTGCGCGTGTTCGCGGCGCAGCTGCAGGCATGGCCGCTGGTCGCCAGCGGCAGCGAGGGTTACCGCACTGCCGAGGTCACGCTGGGTGGCGTCGATACCGACGCGCTGTCATCGAGCACGATGGAATCGCGCCAGGTGCCGGGCCTGTATTTCATCGGCGAGGTGGTGGACGTCAGCGGCCACCTCGGCGGCTACAACTTCCAGTGGGCATGGGCTTCGGCGCACGCCGCCGGGATGGTGGCCTGAGGCGCTCAATCCGCGTCGTATCCCTGCGCATGCGGCGCCGGCGGCGAGGCGCTGCCGGCGCACAGCGCGCGTTTGGCCGCCGGCGACAGTTGCTTGATCGCGTATTCGGCTTTGCTTGCGGCGGAGCGGTCGGCATGCGCGAACCGCGCCAGCAGCCGTGCCGGCGGGTGCGCGCGGGTGTAGCGTGCGCCCTTGCCGAGTACGTGCGCGGCGTAACGTGCGTCCACGTCCACGGCGATGCCGGTGTAGATGCTGCCGTCCGCGCATTCGATCAGATAGACGAACCAGGCCACGGGTGATGATCGCTCAGAGGCTGGCGGCGACGCGACGCCAGCGCTCGCGCTCATCCCTGCAGTCGCCGCCACCCATGGCAAAGTCACGGCAAACCTGTGGGCGGCGCGCATGAATCGTGCAGCGCAGACTGTCGCGATCAAGCGCTGCGCACCAGCCGTCGTCGTGCCGGCGCATCACCTCCATGCCATGCGCATCATGTGTCAGCAGCCATTGCGGCACGTCATCGTCGACCATCACCAGGACCTTGAGTTGGCAGCAGCAGGCCTGGCAGCGGCTGCAACTGATCGTGGCGCGGTCTTCGTTGTCGGCAGGTACTGGCATGCCGGCAGTGTCCCACACGGGCCGCCGTGGCTGCCCGGGCTCAGTCCACCAGGTTCTTGGATTCTGCGGTGGCCAGCAGCTCCGGCTGTGCCTCGTGACGGCGCCTGCGGGATAACAGCGGGTGCAGGAACACCGCGCCGAGGATCACCAGCACGCCCAGATAAAAGCGCGCATCGAGCACGCGTTGCTCGTGCAACAGCACGATCGCCAACACGATCGCGTACACCGGCTCGAGGTTGGTGATCAGCTGCATGCTGAACGCGCTGACCTGGCGCAGCGCGTGCAGCGACAGCGCGAACGGCAGCAGCGTGCAGGCGTAGGCGAGGATCAGCAGCAGCAGCGCGTCGTGCGCATCGGGCAGCGGCCAGGCGCTGCCCGAGTGCGGCAGCAGCGGTGCCAGCATGGTGAGGAACGCGGCGCCCGCACCCAGCTCCAGCGCGGTCACCGCCAGCGGATCGGCATGCGCGACCAGACGCTTGTTGAGTGCGCTGAAGGTCGCCACCAGCAGCGCGGAAAGCACGCCCACGGCCACGCCCACGCGCATGTCCGCAGGCACGCCATCGACCACCAGCGCCACGCCGGGCACCACCACCAGTGCCAGCAGCAACTCGCGCAATTCGAAGCGGCGCCGCGCCAACAGCGGCTCGAGAAACGCAAGAAACAGCGGCGCGACGGCGATGCAGGTGGCCGCGACCGAGGCGTTGGCCAGTTTGATCGCGCCATAGAACGTGAGCCAGTGCAGTGACACGATCACGCCGATGCCGGCGTAGGCCAGCGCCAGGCGCAGCGGCACCACGCGTAGCGCGCGCCACACCCGCGGCACCAGCAGCAGCGTGCCGCTGACCAGCAGCATGCGCCACCACACCAGCGGCAGCGCGGCCAGGGTGATGAGCTTGCCGAGGATCGCGGTGAAGCCCCACAGGAAGACGCAGAAGTGGATTTGCAGGCGGGCCTTGGCCGCGGGTGACATGGTCAGCCGGTGCTGTGCATGCACAGCGTGGCGGCACGATGAGGGTCGCGCATCAATGCGTCTCCAGGCTGGCGCGCAGCGCGGCGAAGTGCGCCAGCGCCTGCGGGTTGGCCAGTGCGTCGGTATTTTTCACCGCGCGCCCGTGGATGGTCTCGCGCACGGCCAGCTCGGTGATCTTGCCTGACAGCGTGCGCGGGATATCGGGCACCTGCTCGATGCGCGCCGGCACGTGGCGTGGCGTGGCGTTGGCGCGGATGATCTGGCGGATACGCGCGCGCAGTGCGTCGTCGAGCTGCGCGCCTTCGCGCAGGCGCACGAACAGCACCACGCGCTCGTCGCCCTGCCAGTGCTGGCCGACGGCGATGGATTCCAGCACCTCGGGCACCTGCTCGACCTGGCGGTAGATTTCGGCGGTGCCGATGCGCACGCCGCCGGGGTTGAGCGTGGCGTCCGAGCGGCCCTGGATGATGACGCCGCCGTGCGCGGTGATCTCGACGAAATCGCCGTGCGCCCACACGCCGGGAAAGCGCTCGAAGTAGGCGGCGTGGTACTTGCGGCCATCAGGGTCGTTCCAGAAGCCCACCGGCATTGACGGGAACGGCGTCAGGCACACCAGCTCGCCGGGCTGGCCGCGTACCGGCTGGCCAGCGTCGTCGAAGGCATCGACCTTCATGCCCAGGCCGCGGCACTGCAATTCGCCGCGATACACCGGTAACAGTGGATTGCCCAGCGCGAAGCACGAGACGATGTCGGTGCCGCCCGAGATCGAGGCCAGCAGCACGCGCTCCTTCACCTCGCGGTAGACATAGTCAAAACTCTCCTGCGCCAGTGGCGAGCCGGTGGACAGGATGGTCTTCAGCGAATCCAGCTTGTGCGTATGCCGTGGCTGCAGGCCGGCTTTCTCGCAGGCGGCGATCCACTTGGCGCTGGTGCCGAGGATGGTGATGCCGGACGCGTCCGCCAGATCCCACAGCACGCGGCCGTCGGGGTGGAAGGGCGAGCCGTCGTACAGCACCAGCGTGGCGCCCACGGCGAGGCTGCTGACCAGCCAGTTCCACATCATCCAGCCGCAGGTGGTGAAGTAGAAGATGCGGTCGTCGCGCTTGAGGTCGGTGTGCAGCACCAGTTCCTTCAGGTGTTGCAGCAAGGTGCCGCCAGCGCCGTGCACGATGCACTTGGGCACGCCGGTGGTGCCCGAGGAGTACATGATGTACTGCGGATGGTTGAACGGCATCGGCGTGAATTCGAGCGCCGCGCCGTGGCCGGAGATGAATTCGTCCCAGTCCACCGCGCCGCGCAGGCCATCGAGGCTGGCGTGGCGACCGCTGTAGTCGAGCACCACGGTGTGCTCGATGGCCGGGATCTCGGCCAGCACGCCGCGCAGTTTCTCGAGCACGTCGTGCGTCTTGCCGCCGTAGGGGTAGGCATCGACGCTCACCAGCACCCGCGGCGCGATCTGGCCGAAGCGGTCGACGATGCCCGCGATGCCGAAATCCGGCGAGGTGGAGGACCACGTCGCACCCAGCGCCGAGGCCGCGAGCATGGCGATGATGGTTTCCGGCATGTTCGGCATCAGCCCGGCCACGCGGTCGCCCGCGCGCACGCCAGCGGCGCGCAGCGCCTGCGCGAAGCGCCCGACCTGCACGGCCAGTTCGGCGTAGCTGAGTTCGCGCGCGTGGCCCCACTCGTTGCGGAAGATCAGCGCCGGATGCGCGTCGCGATGACGCAGCAGATTCTCGGCGAAGTTCAGCCGCGCGCGCGGATAGAAACGCGCGCCGGGCATGGCTTCGGGGTGTTCCAGCACCGGCTCCAGCTCGCCACCGGCGCGCACGCCGCAGAACTCCCAGATCAGCGGCCAGAAACGCCGTGGCTCGCGTACCGAAAACTCCCACAGCGGGGCGTAGCGCACCAGGTCTGGGTTGCCGGTGCGCTCGCGCACGAAGCGCAGGAAGCGCGCCATGTTGGATGCCTCGGCGCGCTCGTGACTGGGTTCCCAGATCGGCTTGTCCATGGGACGGGCTTTATCCACGCGGGCAGTCTCGTTGCAAGCCATGCATGCTAAGTGCAAGCAGGCGCGAAGCCAACGCGTCGCACGTGCGCGGCACGGATTGCATCAGCGCTGCATCATGCCAGCGCCTGCTGCAATTCGGGCACCAGCTTGAACAAATCACCGACCAGGCCGAAATCGGCGATCTCGAAAATCGGCGCCTCGGCGTCCTTGTTGATGGCGACGATGGTGCCGGCGTCCTTGATGCCGGTGAGGTGCTGGATGGCACCGGAGATGCCGATGGCCACATACAGCTGCGGGGCGATGATCTTGCCGGTCTGGCCCACCTGCAGATCGCTGGGTACGTAGCCGGCGTCCACCGCCGCGCGCGACGCGCCGACCGCCGCGCCGAGCGTGTCGGCCAGCGCATAGATGATCTTGAAGTTGTCCGCCGAGCCCAGCGCGCGGCCGCCGGAAACCACGCGCGCGGCGCTTTGCAGGTCGGGACGGTCGCTGGCACCTGATTCCAGTCCGATGAAGCGCGTGTGCGTGGGCAGCGCCACATCGATGCTGCGTGATTCGATCGGCGCGGGCTGCGTCGCCGCCGCTGCCTCGGGCCACGAAGCCGTGCGCACGGTGGCGACCACGGTCTGGCCGGCGGGTGTCGCGACGGTGAGCAGCGCATTGCCGGCATAGATCGGTCGCACGAAGTGCTGCGCGTCCTCGACCTGCATCAGATCGCTGACTTGCGCCACGCCCAGCAGCGCGGCGACGCGCGGCATGAGGTCCTTGCCGAAGGTGGTGGAAGGTGCCAGCAGGTGCGTGTAGTCCGCGGCCAGCGCCTTGACCTGTGGCGCGTACACCGCGGCCAGCGCGTGCACGTTGGCGGCGTTGGCCACGCTGAGCACGCGGCTGACGCCCTGCAGACTGGCCGCCGCCGCAGCGACGGCCGCGGGCGCATCGGCCAGTACCAGCACGTCGATGTCGCCGCCGATCCGCTGCGCGCAGCTCACGCAGCGCGCCGTGGCGGGGTTGAGTTTGCCGTCGTGGTGCTCGGCAACGATCAGGGTCTTGTTCATGGTTTTTCGCTCCTCGCTCACACCAGGCCCTTGTTCTTCAGCGCGGCCACCAGCTCGGCCACGTCCTTGACCATCACGCCCTTGCCGCGTTTCGGTGGCGGCGCATAGTGCGTGGCCTCGAGATGGTCGCCCGGTTCGACGCCGAGCGCCGCCAGTTCCAGCGCCTCGATGGGCTTGCTCTTGGACTTCATGATGTCCGGCAGCTTGATGAAGCGCGGTTCGTTGAGGCGCAGGTCGGTGGTGACCACGGCGGGCAGGTCGATCTCGAGCGTTTCCAGGCCGGCGTCGACCTCGCGCACCACGCGCGCCTTGCCGGCGTCGATGTGCAGCTTGCTGGCGAAGGTGGCCTGCGGGCGATCCCACAGCGCGGCCAGCATCTGCCCGGTCTGGTTGTTGTCGTCATCGATGGCCTGCTTGCCGAGGATGACCAGGCCAGGCTGCTCCTTCTCGACCAGCTTCAGCAGCGCGCGCGCGGCGGTCAGTGGTTGCACCGCGTCGCCGGTGACGACATGGATGGCGCGATTGGCGCCCATGGCGAGACCGTTGCGCAGGTGCACGGTGAGGTCCGCCGGGCCGATGCCGACCACGATCACTTCGCTGGCCACGCCTCGCTCGCGCAGGCGCAGGGCTTCCTCCAGCGCGATCTCATCGAAGGGGTTGGGCGAGAGCTTGACGCCCTCGGTGGCGACGCCGGAACCATCCGGCTTGACCTGGACGCGGACGTTGTAGTCCACGACGCGCTTGTAGCCGACCAGGATCTTCATGCCTTGTCCTTTTGCTGTGCGGTGCGCGCAAGACGCGGACCGGTGCGAGTGAGGTGCAGCAGCCCGCGATTTTAACCGCTCTTGACGGGTGCCCGCCCGCGGTCAGGACCGGGCCAGCCTCAGCACGGCTTGCGCGAGCCGCGCCGCCGCGTGCGGCGCGAAGTCCAGGAACAGCGAGGGCTCGACCAGTTCCAGCTCGATCAGGCAAGGCGCGCCGGCGTCGTCGCGCAGCAGGTCCACGCGCGCGTACAGCGGTGCCGGCGCATTGGTGAGCGCGGGCAGCACCGCCAGCACGTGCTCGGCGAGCGCGCGCTCGTCATCGTCCGGCGCGCGCGGCTGGATGTGCTCGGCTGCGAACAGCGCGCGCGTCGGCGCGGCGTCGGCGGCCAGCAGCGGACCCTTGCGGATGGCATGGCTGAAACGTCCCGCGAAGAACAGCAGCGCGGTTTCGCCCGCGCTGTCGACGCGCGCGAGGTAAGGTTGCAGCAACACGTGCTTGCCCTGCGCCTGGATCGCCGCAACCTGCGCGACCATGACCGCGTGCGCGGCGCCGGCACTGTGCCGCATGGTGTCGCGCGAGCCGGCGCTGACGCTGGGCTTGATCACCAGTTCGGCCCCGGGCCACGCGGCGCGCGCGGCCTGCAGCGCGGAGTCCGCGGCTTCGTCTGCAGCGACGAAACGCGTCGGCACCGTGGCGATGCCGGCCTCGGTCAGTGCCTGCAGATAGCGCTTGTCGCTGTTCCAGCGCAGCAGCGCGGGCGGGTTGAGCAGGCGTGTTTGCGCGGCGGCGCGTTCCGCCCAGCGCAGGAATGCATCCAGGCGCCAGGTGTAATCCCAGGTCGAGCGCACCAGCACGAGGTCGAAGCCGGACCAGTCGATCTGCGCGTCGTCCCACAGCACGGTTTCGCTGCGTGCGTCCGCAGCCTGCAGCGCGGCGTGCAGCGGCGCCAGATCCTCGTCACGGTCCAGCGCTTCGCGCGTGCTGACCAGGGCGATGCGCGGTGCAGCGCGGGTGAGGGATGGCATCGGCGGTTCCTGGCAAAGCGCCAAGCCTAGCCAATCGTGGCCGCGACGGTTGCCGGCCGCGGCGTCGCGGACGCGTTGAACCGCGGCGGCGGCGCGGCGCGGGCTTCAGGCGAGCCCGATGCAGAGCGCTCGCCGCAGGCGGATCAGCCGCGTGCCGGTACCGACAGCAGCGTCCAGGCGGGCACGGTCAAGGGCCCGTGCAGCTTTCCGCTGCGCAGGGTGATTTGCTGCGCGGCATCGGTCAGGCGCCGTGTTGGCGCGGCGCTGCGCATCTGCCATGGCGTGCCAGTGGCCAGCCCGGGCAGTCGCACGCGCTGGGCCTGCGCGGCGAGGTTCAGCAGCAACAGCGACGGCGCGACGCCGCTGCCACGCCAGACCTCGACACCCAGCAGACTGGATGCGCCGCCGGGCAGCGTGAGTGCGCGGGTGAAATGCAGCGATGCCAGCCGCGTCGCGCCGCGCAGCGCGCCGGCGATGGTCTGCAGTGCGACGCCGCTGGCCGAGCGCGCCAGCGGGCGCACCGGCGGTTGTCGCCCGCCAAAAGCGTGCGCATCGGCGAACAGCGCACCGAAAGCTCCTTGGGCGATGAGCGCATGCACGTCGGCCAGGCGTACCTGCGGATCCTGCGCCAGCGCCAGGGTCTGGGCGGACACGATCAGCGCCTGCGTCCAGGTGCCATCCACCGGCCCCGGGGCCTTGCGCGTGCCCCACGGCCTCGGTTCGTCGTGCCAATCGGTCATGTTGTATTCGGTCACCCACACCGGCAGCGCGCCGAAGCCGCGCATCTGTCGCTCGGCCAATGCCATCTGCGCGCGTGCGTCGCCGAGCAGGGCGGGGACGCTGGCGTCATCGAAAGCCATGCCCTGCTGGTGCAAGTAGCGTCCGCTCGACACGTAGATGTGCATGGTCATCGCGTTGACGCCGTGCAGCGCAGCGCTGACCCGCGCGTTCCACAGGCCGCGGCGCGGCTGATGTTTCCGCGCCCACTGCGGGTCGGGCACGAAGGCCCCCACGGCGGCGATGCGTGCCTGCGGAAAATCGCGGTGCAGGGCCTGCGCCCAGCGCGTCGCCGTCGCCGCGTAGCTATGCGCATCGGAGTAGCGCCGCACGTCGTCTGGCGTGGACAGATAGAACTCGTTGCCCAATTCCACATCGCGCACCGCGATGCCCCGTGCCTGCGCCGCGTGCAGTTCGGCTTCGGCATTGGCCAGGGTGCCAGTGAGCAGATTCAGATCGAACACGGCCCGCGCACCGCTGGCCTGCAATCCGGCTTGCAGATCGCCCAAGCCGAAGTGCATGCGCGGATACATGTGCAGCCAGCCGCGGTAGCGCTGCTGCCCGGCGGCATCGAAGCCACCGCGCCGCCAATCCCAGTAGTTGCTCAGCGTACCGCCGGGATAACGCAGGGTGCCTGGTTGCAGCGCCTGCACGGCGGCGAGGAAGCGCGCGCCGTGCCAGTTCTGGATGCTGGCGCCCAGGTCGAGGTTGTAGCCGAGGAAATCCGGCGGCAATGCGCGCGGCGTGCCTGTTTGCACGCGGACCACGGCCAGGGTGGAGGCGTCCCGCGCGGACGCCGAGGCGCACGCGATGCATGCCAGCAGCGCGGCGGACCCGAGCACGCCGGCAGCAAGGTGCCGGCGTCGGCGTTGCGCTGGATCCCGGCACATCCGCGTCGGCGTGGCATTGGCATCAAGGGATACGGGCTGCGGGAGCGGATTGGATGCGTGCATGAGGCTCTTCGAGGTGGCTGCGTGTGGCGGTTACATCGCAAGCAACGTCCCGCGTGGCGAGCGGTTGACGCTGCGCGCGCCTGCGGGTCCAGCGGCAGATGCGCCACGACGAGCGTCGGCGTGTGACTGAATGTCTCGGCAAGCCATGGACCAATGGCGCAAGAATCATCCCGAAATCTTTGTCAGACGATTAAAGAACCAGACGGGTCTTGATAAATCCGAGGGCGCAACAGGCACCTGGACGCCATCGGCGCTGCGACGGGTTGATCTCGCCTTGCCCGGTTTGCACTGAACCGGGCTTTCGCGATCAAGGATTCAGCCGACCCACGCGCGCGCGTTGCGGAACAGGCGCAGCCAGGGCGAGTCCTCGGTCCAGCGCTCGGGGCGCCAGCTCATCTGCACGCTGCGGAACACGCGCTCGGGGTGCGGCATCAGCGCCAACACGCGACCGTCGGCGGCGTGGAAGCCGGTGAGACCTGCGGGCGAGCCGTTGGGGTTGAGCGGATAGGATTCGGTCGGCTTGCCGCGATTGTCCACATAGCGCAGACAGGCGCCACGTGGTTTTTCGCCGTCGGGCCACAGCGCGCGGCCTTCGCCGTGCGCCACCACCACCGGAATGCGCGAGCCGGCCATGCCGGCGAGGAAAATCGAGGGCGACTCCATGACTTCCACGGTGACCAGACGCGCTTCGTATTGCTCGGACGTGTTGCGGCGGAATTGCGGCCAGGCCTCGGCGCCGGGGATCAGGGTTTTCAGTTCGGACAGCATCTGGCAACCGTTGCACACGCCCAGCACGAAGTGCTCGGGGCTGGCGATGAAGCTCTGGAACTGCTCGCGCAATGCCGCGTTGTAGCGGATCGACGCGGCCCAGCCGCGGCCGGCGCCGAGGACGTCGCCATAGGAGAATCCACCGCAGGCGGCGAAGCCCGTGAAGTCGGCGAGCGTACGGCGCCCGGACTGGAGGTCGCTCATGTGCACATCCACCGCCTCGAAACCGGCGCGGGTGAAAGCGGCGGCCATCTCGACCTCGCCATTCACGCCTTGCTCGCGCAGGATCGCCACGCGCGGCCGTGCGCCGCTGGCGATGAACGGCGCGGCGATGTCCGCGCCCGGCTCGAAGCCGAGCTTCGGGCTCAGGCCCGGATCGGCATCGTCGATGCGCCAGGCGCGCTCGGCGTCGGCGCTGGCCGGGTTGTCGCGCAGACGCTGCATGGCGTGGCTGGTTTCCTGCCAGGCGCCGAGCCATTGCGTCCAGTTGCCGCGCGCCACGGTTTCGCTGCCGAGGAACAGCTTGATGCCGAGCTTTTCGCGCGGCTCGCCGATGCGGTGCAGAACCTTGTCCAGACCATGGCTGAGCGCCAGCGCCTGCAGGCGTTCGCGGTCGGCACGGCGCACTTGCAGCACCGCGCCCAGTTCCTCGTTGAACAGCACGCGCAGCGTGGCCTCGCCCCAGCCATCGAGCTGGATGGTAAAGCCGCAGTGGCCGGCGAAGGCCATCTCCAGCAGGGTGACGATCAAGCCGCCGTCGCTGCGGTCGTGATAGGCCAGCAGCAGGCCCTGCGCGCTGGCCTGCTGCACGAAGGCGAACAGCGCGCGCAGCGCGGCTGGATCGTCCACATCCGGGGCCAGGCCGCCGCCGCGGTTGAACACCTGCACCAGGATCGACTCGCCGAGGCGGTCGCGGCCGGCGCCGAGATCCAGCAGCCACAGATCGCTGTCGCCCTGATCGAGGCGCAACTGCGGGGTCAGCGCGCGGCGCACGTCGGTGACGCGCGCGAAGGCGCTGACCACCAGCGACACCGGCGCCACGGTGCGCTGCGCGCCGAGCTCGGCATCGTCCCAGCGCGTCTGCATGGACAGCGAGTCCTTGCCCACCGGGATGGAAATGTCCAGCGCCTGCGCCAGCGCGCTGGCGGCGGCCACGGCATCGAACAGGCGCGCGTCCTCGCCGGGGTGATCGACCGCCGCCATCCAGTTGGCCGACAGGCGCACCTCGCCGATCTCGCCGATGGGCGCGGCGGCGAGGTTGGTCAGCGCCTCGCCGATGGCCATGCGCGCGGATTCGGCGCCGCCGATCAAGGCCAGCGGCGTGCGTTCGCCCACGGCCATGGCTTCGCCGGCATAGCCTTCGAAATCGATCAGGCTCAGCGCGCAATCGGCCACCGGCACCTGCCAGGGACCGACCATCGGATCGCGCGCGCACAGACCGCCGACACTGCGGTCGCCGATGGTGATCAGGAACGACTTGCTGCCCACGCTGGGATGCCGCAGCACGCGCGCGATGGCTTCCTCCAGCCCGATGCCGGACAGATCCGGCACCACGTCCACGCGCGGTTTGATGCGCTGCGCGTCACGCTGCATGCGCGGCGCCTTGCCCAGCAGCATTGGCAGCGGCATGTCCGCCACGTCCAGCGCGGGGCCGCCGCGGCTGTCGCGCACGCGCAATTGCTGCGCGGCGGTGGCGGTGCCGAGCTGCGCCACCGGGCAGCGTTCGCGCGCGCAGATCGCCAGAAGCTGGTCGAGCTGATCCGGGCGTACGCCCAGCACGTAGCGTTCCTGCGCCTCGTTGCACCACAGTTGCATCGGGCTCAGTGCAGGATCGGCCGAGGGCACGCGCGCCAGCTCGATCTCGCCGCCGACGCCGGAGTCGTGCAGCAATTCCGGCAGCGCATTGGACAGGCCGCCGGCGCCGACATCGTGGATGGCGACGATGGGATTGGCCGTGCCCAGCGCGCAGCAGGCGTCGATCACTTCCTGGCAGCGGCGCTCCATCTCGGCGTTGTCGCGTTGCACCGAGGCATAGTCGAGCGCGGCGCTGGCGGTGCCGCCGTGCATCGATGACGCCGCGCCGCCGCCGAGGCCGATCAGCAGTGCCGGGCCGCCCAGCACCAGCACCGCATCGCCGGGCTGCAGCCTGAGCTTTTGCACATGCCCCGCGGCCAGGTTGGCGATGCCGCCGGCGAGCATGATCGGTTTGTCATAGCCGCGGCGCGTACCGATTTCGCCGGTTTCCTGCTCGAAGCTGCGCAGGTAGCCGGCCAGGCACGGACGGCCGAATTCGTTGTTGAACGCGGCCGCGCCCAGCGGACCGTCGCGCATGATCTCGAAGGCGCTGGCGTAGCGCGGGGACAGCGGGCGTTCGCTTTCCCATGGGCGCGGCAGGCCGGGAATGCGCAGATGCGACACGCTGAAGCCGGTCAGGCCGACCTTGGGTTTGCCGCCGCGGCCGACCGCGCCTTCGTCGCGGATTTCGCCGCCGGCGCCGGTGGCCGCGCCCGGCCAGGGCGCGATCGCGGTCGGGTGGTTGTGGGTTTCCACCTTGATCGCGTAAGGCACATCGCAGGTTTCCGCGCGCCATACGCCAGACTGCGCATCCACGCCGAAGCGGCGCCCGCGGCTGCCGGCGATCACTGCGGCGTTGTCGCTGTAGGCCGACAGCGTGTGCGCCGGATGCGCGGCGTGGGTGGCGCGGATCATGCCGAACAGGGTTTCTTCGCGCGGCTCGCCGTCCAGCGTCCAGTGCGCGTTGAATACCTTGTGCCGGCAGTGTTCCGAGTTGGCCTGCGCGAACATCATCAGTTCGGCGTCGGTGGGGTCGCGGCCCAGCGTGCGGTAGCTGTCCACCAGATACTCGATTTCATCCGTGGCCAGCGCCAGGCCCAGGCGCGCATTCGCGGCCTGCAGTGCCGCTTGCGCGCCGCCGGCGAGCGCGATGTGTTCGAGCGCGCCGGGCTGGCCGTGCAAGAACAACCCCGCCGCATCCTCGATGCGCGTCAGCACCGATTCGGTCATGCGGTCGTGCAGCACGTCCAGCGCGGCGGCGTGCGCCGGGTGAGCGGTCGCGGGCAGGGCATCCAGCGCATACGCCACGCCGCGCTCGACGCGCGCCGCCGCGAAACCGCAGCCGCGCAGGATGTCGCTGGCCTTGGATGACCACGGCGAGACCGTGCCCAGGCGCGGCGTCACCCACAGGCTGGCGACCGCGGGCGTGGTATCGCGGGCTTCCAGCACTTCGCGCAGGCGCGCCAGTGTCGCCGCATCGGGCTCGGCGTCGGTATCCAGCACGAACACATACCAGGCCTGACGCACGCGCGTGCCCGCACTGATCGTGTGCAGGCGGGCGTTGAGGCGTTCGAGGCGGAAAGGCGAAAGTGCGCTGGGACCATCAAGAACAAGCATGCGCGGCGCCGTGAATCAGGGAAACGCGATTTTAACCCGGGCGGGGGCACGGGACACAGCGTCGCGCAGAGTCGCGCAGTCCTCGTCATCCTCGGGCGCGCGCAGCGCGAACCGGGGATCCAGTGCTGTGCCCGGTGCTGCGACTGGATGCCTGTCCCCGACACAAGCATTCGGGGATGACGTTCCTGCGCGGGCATGACGATGCAAACAGGCTCGGCACTCGGGGCACGGGACACAGCCGGGACACGGCGTTGCGCGGTGGTCGAAGCGTTTTAGTCCTTTCGGTTGCCAGCCATCGGCTACCGGCTCTCCAGCTCAATACCCGGCGCCGAAGCCATCCTCGGTTTCGGCGGGCAGATCGGTATCCTGCGCGCTGCCGCCTTCGGCCAGGCGGATGCGCAGGGCCAGGCCATCGCGCGAATCGGCTTTGTTCAAGGCCTCGTCCAGTTCGATGCGGCCTTCGCGGTAGAGCTTGAACAGCGACTGGTCGAAGGTCTGCATGCCATCGTGCAGGCTGCGCTCCATGGCCGGCTTGAGCTCGTGCACCTGGCCGCGGCGCAGCAGATCGCGGATGTGCGGGGTGTTGATCAACACCTCGGCGGCAGGCAGGCGGCGGTTATCCTTGCCGATCACCAGGCGCTGGCTGATCACCGCCTTGAGATTCAGCGCCAGGTTCATCAGCACGTTCTTGTGCGCCGCCTCGGGGAAGAAATTGAGGATGCGCTCGATGGTCTGGTCGGCGTTGTTGGAGTGCAGCGTGGCCAGGCACAAGTGCCCGGTCTCGGAGAAGGCGATGGCGGCGTCCATGGTTTCCTGATCGCGGATCTCGCCGATCATGATCACGTCCGGCGCCTCGCGCATCGCGTTCTTCAATGCCTCGTGGTAGCTGTGCGTGTCCAGCCCCACCTCGCGCTGGTTGACGATCGAGCGCTTGTGCCGGTGCAGGTACTCGATCGGGTCCTCGATGGTGAGGATGTGCCCGGGCGTATTCTGGTTGCGGTGGTCGATCATCGAGGCCAGCGTGGTCGACTTGCCCGAGCCGGTGGCGCCGACCAGCAGCACCAGACCGCGCGGCTCCATGATCACGTTCTTGAGGATCATCGGCAGGCGCAACTGCTCGACGCTGGGAATCTCGCTCTTGATCGCGCGGATCACCATGCCGATCTCGCCACGCTGCTTGAACACGTTGATGCGGAAACGTCCGACATCCTTGACCGCGACCGCCATGTTCAACTCGAGATCGCGCTCGAATTGCGGCGCCTGGCCTTCGTCCATCAGCGAGTAGGCGATCTTTTTCACCATGCCGCCGGGCAGCCCGGTGTTGCCGAGCGGATAAAGCTTGCCCTCGACCTTGATGTTCACCGGCGCGCCGGTGGTCAGAAACATGTCCGACGCGCCCTTGTCCACCATCAATTTCAGGAAATAACCGATGTCCATTGTCTGCGCCCGATGCACGAATGCGTTGCCAAGTGCGGGCCGGCGTGTCAAAAATGCGCGCCACCCCCCGCTGCGATGCGCAGGTTATGGCACGGCCCATGAGAATTTTCCACCGCGCGGCACTCATTTCCGCTGTTTCATCCCTGTTGCTGCTGCTTGGCGGCTGCGCCAGCACGCCGCCACCCACCGACGCCATGACCCAGGCGCGCGACATGCTCGACGCCGCGCGCGGCGCGCAGGCGACAATCTTCGCGCCACTGGACCTGGGTACGGCGCAGGCGC
This sequence comes from Rhodanobacter sp., assembly GCA_022730075.1. GTDB lineage: Bacteria > Pseudomonadota > Gammaproteobacteria > Xanthomonadales > Rhodanobacteraceae > Metallibacterium. The sequence goes on from DZBX01000032.1 coordinate 20,093, forward strand.
GCTATGCCCTCGCGCAACAGGCCCTGGCCGGCAAGCACTACGACCGCGCGCGGCGCTACGCCAACGAGGCCGAGGCCGCCGCCGAGCTGGCCCGCGCCAGGGCCGAGCTGGGCCAGTTGCGCGAGCAGATCCGCCAGCGCACCCGCGCCAACGCCGAATTGTCCAGCCGCCTGCTGGGCATCGCGCCCGCTGCCGCGACGCAGCCGATGAATCCGGCGCCCGCGCCGGCCGGCAGTGCCGCGCAAACCTATCCCGCCAGTACAAGCAGCAGCGGAGGTGCGCCATGAAGCGCGTGCTGTTGATCCTGGTGCTGTGCGCGGCAAGCAACCTCGCGCTGGCCGCGCCGCCGCCGCCGGATCCGGTCTACCTGAAACTGTCCGCCGAACTCGCGCAGCTCGGTCGCGATCCGGTGCTGGGGCATTACGCGCAGGGCGAGCAGGCGCGCGCGCGCGATGCGCTGGCGCAGTTGCTGGCGGCCGCGGGTGAACAGACCGATCACGCCTACTGGGCCTACATCGCCGCGCGTCGCGTCGAACTGGCCGCGACCAGCGCGCAGATCGACGACGCGCGCGCCAAGCTGGTGCAGTTGCAGCAGGAGCGCGATCGCATCGAGCTGCAAGCAAAGCAGCAGGAAATCGCGCGCGTGCGCCAGCAACTGGCGCAGGCGCGTCTGCAAAATGCCGCCGCGGGCGAGGAAACCCAGCGCCTGCAGGCGCAAGGCCAGAGTTACGCCCAGCAGGCCCAGCAGGCACAACAGGAAGCCACCCAGGCCAAGCAGATGGCCGCGATGCAAAGCAAGGCCGCGAGCCTGGCCAAACGTGAGGCCGCGCTGGCCGAGCAGGCCATCGCCGCCATGCAGGGGCGCCTGGACAACCTGCGCGCGCAGCAGGGACCGCAGGGCCTGCAGATGACGTTGGAGGGCGACGCGTTCGCGTCGGGACAATCCGGCTTGAAGCCGCAGGCGGCCAGCCACCTGGGCGCGCTGGTCAAGTTCGTGGGTTCGCATCCGCATGCACCGGTGCTGGTCATCGGCTATACCGACGACACCGGCACCGCCGCCGCCAACCTGGTGCTGTCGCGCCAGCGCGCGCAGGCCGTGGCGCAGGCGCTGCTCGCGCAGGGCGTGCGCGCCGCGCGCATCCAGGTCGAAGGCCGCGGCGAGGCCGATCCGATCGCCTCCAACGCCACGCCCGAGGGCCGCGCGCGCAACCG
>DZBX01000148.1 GCA_022730075.1 Rhodanobacter sp.
GCAAGTGCTTGTCGCGACAAAGGTGGCGCGGCTCTGCCGCGCCCGTTTGTTTGCATGTAGTCGCCTTGAATCAGGCGGCAGGATGCCCGGTTTTGCAAACTGATCGCTACAGGCTGCGCCGCGGGCCAATCAGCAAGTCGCCGAACAGCAGCCCCGCGACCAATGCCACCAGCAGCGAAATCAGCAGCAGGGCGGCATCGGTGCCGATAGGCACATTGCGCTCCAGCAACGATGACACGCTGCGAAAGCCGACCACTCCCGGCACCAGCAGGATGATGCCTGGTTCGCGTACCAGCGCACCGGGACGATGGCGGTAGCGCGCATAGAGATTGCTCAGCGCGGCGATCACCAAGCCACCGACGAACACGCCGAAACTGGCGCCATACAGCCCCGTGCCCAGGCGCGTGCTCAGATAGCCGACGATGGCCGCGGCCATGACCAGCGGCCAGTCTCGGGGCGCCGCCTGGAACAATACGCCGAATGATGCCGCGCCCAGCAACAGCGCCGGAATCTCGGTCCAGGCTGGCACGGGCGGCAGCGGGCCGCCCAGTGCATGCCAGCCGAGCACATCGAGGATCTGCGCGCCGGCCAGCGTGCCGAAGGTGAGTTTGAGCAGGCTGGACAGCGCGCCGGCCAGGCGCGCCGTACCCGAGACCAGGTGCTGCGTGGAAATCTCGCGCACCGCATTGGTCAGAGCCAGGCCCGGCACCAGCACGATCAATCCCGAGATCACCACCGTTTTCAGCGCCAATGGCACGATGAATGCGCCGATGGCGCCGGCGATCAGCGTGGCCAGCAAAGCCGCGATCGCCTCGCTGGCCACGGCCATGCGCGGATGCCCGGCACTGCTGACGGTGACCTGGCCGATGACGATGCCGATCATGCACGCCGCCAGCACGTCAACCCGCGCGCCGTGCAGCAAGATCGCGACCATGGCTGCGGCAATGCCATAGGCCACGACGGTCAGTGGCCACCACCAGCGCGGTTGCGGCGCGGTCAACGCCTGCAACTGGCGGAAGCCATCCGCGACGTCGAGCGTGCCGGCAATCACCTCGTCGGCGATGCGATCGACCTTGCACAGGCGCGCCAGATTCACATCGCCCGGCGGCAGACGCATCACCTGCGTGATGTCGGCAAGGGAGGTGGCATTGGCTGTGTCCCGTGCACTGGCCGAAAGGATGATCGCGGTCGGGCTTGACCACACATCGACGTGCAAGCCCAGGCGCTCGCCCACGCGCGACACGGCCATTTCCAGACGTGGCGCCGCAGTGCCGTACTGGTGCAGACGCCGCGCCGTCTCGACCACGAAAGCCACGCGTGTATCGAACGCAACCTTGCGCGTGCTCATGTGTGGCTCCGCGCGCGGTCTTGGCTACCGCGGCATGGGCGCGGCGAGTCGGGCACGCGATAATGCGCGCTCGAATCGTGCAGCGCGGAGTGCGCCATGGGCTTGGGTGAGGCGCTATCCATTGGCAGTGCGCTGGCGTGGGCGGTGGCGGTCATTATCTACAAACGCCTGGGCGAGACGCTGCCACCGCTGTCGCTGAATCTGCTGAAGAACCTGTTGGTGCTGGGCATGCTGCTGCTGAGCGTGCTGGCACTGCGCACACCGCTGCCGCATCTGGATGCGCTCGGCGTGGGTGTGACGTTGTTGTCCGGGTTGCTGGGCATGGCGGCGGCCGACAGCCTGTATTTTGCCGCGCTCAACAAGCTCGGTGCCGGGCGTGCCGGGATTCTGGGCAACCTGTACAGCCCATTCGTGATCGTGTTGTCGGTGCTGTTTCTGGGCGAAACCATGCGTCCGCTGCAATGGCTGGGTTTCGTGCTGGTCAGCTTGGGCGTGCTGGTGGTGGGTCATGCGCAGGGGCAGGCATCGGCCGTGGACAGGGCGCGCACGCGGCGCGGATTCATCCAGGGCATCGCCGCGATTTTCTTGATGGCCGTGGCCATCGTGCTGATCAAACCATGGCTGGCCGGGCAGCCGTTGTTGTGGATGGTGTTGTTGCGCACGCTGGGTGGCCTGCTGGGCCTGGGTCTGTTGTTCGCGTGGCGGCGACAGTCGCCATTGCACGTATTGCGCGGGCGGCGCCTGCGCTGGCCGCTGTTGTTGGCCGCGGCGTTCATCGGCCAGTATGTGGCCGTGCTGCTGTGGGTCGGCGGCTACAAGTACGCGCCAGCCACGGTGGCGGCGATCCTCAACGAAACCAGTTCGGCGTTCATCGTGCTGCTGGCGGCCTTGTTGCTGCGCGAGCCGTTGACTTCACGCAAGCTGATCGGCGTCGGTTGCACGCTGGCCGGTGTTGCCTGCCTGCTGCTGGCCTGATCAGCCGGGGTTGGCAGCTTCGGCCGTTGTCGGCGGTGCGTCCTGCACAGCACGCACCTTGAGCAGGATGCCTTCGGCGGCGATCACCTCGACCTCACTGCCGGCGGGGAGATCCGGTCCCGTTGCCAGCCACACGCCATCGCCGACGCGCACACGACCGCGGCCTTCGTGGATGGCCTCGCTCAGCACCAGGCGGCGCCCAATCAGGCTGGCGCCGCGACGGTTGAGGGTTGTGTCGCTGTACTCGCTGCGCTGCAGGCGCGGGCGCAGCCAGCGCCAGTAGGCCGCGCAGGACAAAAACGCCAGCACGGTGAAGGCAACCGCCTGCGCCAGTACGCCCAGTTGCGGCAGCAGCAGCACCACGAAGCCAGTGGCCGCGGCACCGATGCCGATCCACAGCAGAAAATAGCCGGGAGCCAGCACCTCGGCTGCGGCCAGCACCAGCGCCAGCGACCACCACACGAAGTGACCTGGCATGTTGACGATGAACTGGGTCATGGTCTTGGGCCTGCTGCAACCGCCTTGCGCGCGCTGCTTTCGCTTTGCGCGGTGCGCACCAGATCGGTGATGCCGGCCAGCGCGCCGAGCACGCCGGTGGCTTCCATCGGCAGCAGCATGGTTTTCTGGTTGGGCGAATCGCCGAACACCTTCAGTGCCTCGATGTATTTGATCGCCACGAAATAATTGAGCGCATTGACATCGCCCTGCGCGATCGCCACCGAAACCAGCTCGGTGGCCTTGGCGTCGGCCGCGCCCAGACGCTCGCGCGCCTCGGCTTCGCGGAATGCGGCTTCGCGCTTGCCTTCGGCCGCCAGGATGACGCTTTGCTTCTCGCCCTCGGCCTTGAGGATCGCGGCCTGGCGGAAGCCCTCGGCTTCGAGGATATTGGCGCGCTTCTCGCGCTCGGCCTTCATCTGTCGCGCCATCGAATCGACCAGATCGCGCGGCGGCTGGATGTCCTTGAGCTCGATGCGCGTGATCTTCAGGCCCCATGGATGCGTGGCCTCGTCGACCACGCGCAGCAGGCGCGTGTTGATCTCGTCGCGTTTGCTCAGCGATTCGTCCAGATCCAGCGAGCCCAGCACGGTGCGGATGTTGGTCATCACCAGGTTGATCACCGCCAGCTCCAGGTTGGCGACCTCGTAGGCGGCCTTGGCCGCGTCGAGCACCTGGTAGAACACCACGCCGTCGACCTTGACCACCGCATTGTCCTTGGTGATCACATCCTGGCTGGCGACGTCCAGCACCTGCTCCATCATGTTGACCTTGCGCCCGATGGCGTAGATGAAGGGAATCAGGAAATGCAGTCCGGGATCGAGCGTGGCGACGTACTTGCCGAAGCGCTCCACGGTCCACTCGTAACCCTGCGGCACGATGCGCACCAGCTTCACCAGCACGATCACCGCGACCACGACCAGAATCAGTGCAAAGACCAATGGCATGACACTCTCCCCAAGCGTGGTGCCAGTATACGGCGCGCTGATGCGCGGCCATCGGACGGAAGTCATGGCGCAAGCCCGGGCAAGCGCCGCGCCGGGTCTGCCGTGAGCGTGGATTCAGGGCTCCAGCCGGCAAGCTTCTTCGCATGCGAGTTGCATGGCCAGTAGCCGGCCCGGTGTCGATAGCTGTCGTGTCTGCAATGCGTGCAAATGCGGTGCCGCGCGCGTCCACTGCATGACCTGCGCCATGCCTGCCAGCGCGCGCTGTCGTCGCCGCATGGCATCGCGGCAAGGCAGCAGCGCGCACAGCGCGTCCCACTGGCAGAAATCCGTATCCGGCAGCAGATAGAACCGCGCATGGATGTTGCCGCCGGGTTGCTCCAGGCTCAACCATTCACGCGGGCCGGCGGCGCGTACCTCGGCGCTGGCGCTCATCAGCAACATGCCGTTGGCCAGGCACAGTTCGTGCGCCGTGCGTCCCGCGCATGTGCAGCACAACAGTGGCCCCAGACCGCGCAGCCATGACGTGGGCTGGTGCAAGCATTTCTGCGGTATTGCGACCGGGATGTCATGGCCGGCGTGCGCGGCGAGGTCGGCTGGCGCGATCGTGTTCATCGTGTGCAGGTTCATGACCGCTCCACATCCGGCATGCCTGGCAGCGCGGCGATATTCGCATGCCGATTGCCGCGCGATGCCGGGCACTATTTGGTCAGGATCAGCTTGTCGTTGCGGGTCAGGCGCAAGTGATAAGTCTCGCCCAGATGCGCGATGGCGAGCTCGCGCGCGCCGGCCAGCAACTGGCGGCTGTCGATGCGTCGCGCGGGCCGTGACGCATGCGGCGCAGGCATGGGATCGACGCTGGGGCGCTGGGATGTCGCAGGCGGAATCGGTGTCATGGCGGGGTTCTCCAGGCAACATAGGATCAGTTTGCAAAACCGGGCATCCTGCCGCGGTTTGCAAACAAACGGGCGCGGC
>DZBX01000149.1 GCA_022730075.1 Rhodanobacter sp.
CCGCGCCCGTTTGTTTGCAAACCGCGGCAGGATGCCCGGTTTTGCAAACTGATCAGAAGCAAGACTCGGGCCGCGTTGTTGCGCCCCATGACACCGCAACATCTGCTGCCGCTGCTCAGCGCATGGGGTACCCGGCAGGGTCCGGCATCCTGCTGCACGCCGCCTGCTGCGACGGCCGCGCTTGACCGCGCAAGGCAGGCCCCCAACAATCATCGCCTGCCTCCCACGGGGAGTAGCTCCGCGGGACGCAACGTCCCTTGTACGCCGGCCGTCAGCACGGGCGCATGCCCCGGCCGCCGTGGCAAATCGCGACGCGGTTTGCGAGCGAGACCATGGGCAGTCCGAGCGGTCGCGCGTCCGACTCGGCTCTGTCCGCTCAGCGCGCTGGAGTCGGCATGGACGTTTTTGCTTCCACCTTCTGGTCGGGACTGCTCAGCATCATCCTGATCGATCTGGTGCTGGCCGGCGACAATGCCATCGTCATCGCATTGGCCGCACGCAACCTGCCCAAGCATCTGCAGAAGCAGGCCATTTTCTGGGGCACGCTGGGTGCCATCGCGGTGCGCATCGTGATGACGGCCATCGTGGTGTGGCTGCTCAAGCTGCCCGGACTGATGCTGGCCGGCGGACTGCTGCTGCTGCCGATTGCCTGGAAACTGCTACGCCAGAACGGAGGCGGACACCACATCAAGCCGGCGCTGGGGTTCTGGTCGGCGATGCAAACCATCGTGATCGCCGATGCACTGATGGGCCTGGACAACGTGCTGGCCATCGCCGGTGCCTCGCATGGGCATATGTCTCTCGTGGTCATCGGCCTGCTCGTGAGCGTGCCGCTGGTGGTATGGGGTTCCACGCTGATCCTCAAGCTGATCGAACGCTTCCCGGCCGTGGTCTATATCGGCGCCGCCGCCATCGCCTGGACGGCGGGGCGCATGCTCAGTCACGACCTGCTGGTGAAGGATTGGTTCGCCGCACACCGCTGGGCGAGCTACGCACTGGAGCTTGTCCTGGTGCTGGCGATCTGCGGCGGCGCCTGGCTGGCGCAACGGCGCGCGACGCGCGCCGCAGGTACCCCGGACGGGAACTGAGGCACTTGCATCCTTTTCTGCAATATGATTTTATCGTTTTACGATGATTTTTCATTGCAGAGGGGAATGTGATGGACTTGCAACGCTTTCGCGAACGGCATCCGCGCTGGGCGCGGTTTCTGCACCTGCGCCGCGACACTGCGGCCGAGGCCATGCGCAGGTATGCCAGCACCTTGATGTCATTGGGCAGCATCGGCATGTTCGGTGTTGCGCTGTACGGACTGCTGCTGGCTTTCGCCGTCGGCAGCAGGGATCGCGCCAACGGAAAGTCCTTCCTGCTGCTCGCAGGCATCGACGAGACTGCCCAGACGCACGTCGCACCTGCGACCGCGGTGACCATCGTGTTGCTGCTGGCCGCCAGTGCGTTCGCCTGCTTCGTCCTGGTGCGCATGCTCGGCAAGGCGCTGGCCGCAGGGGCGACGCCGAGTACACGCATCTCCGTGCGTCTGCGCTGGCTGGGGCACTTGCTGACATTGAACCTGTTCGCGAGCCTGTTCCTGCCGGCCTGGCTGGATCTGCAGACAGGACGGCTTGGCTTTGGCTTCAATGCAGGATTCTTTCCGAGCCTGATCGGCATCTACGTCTGCTACGCGCTGGCAGCGATGGTGCGCGAAGGCGCACGCGCCGCGGACGAGAACCGCGGGTTCGTCTGATGCCGATCCTCGTCAACCTCGACGTGATGCTGGCGCGGCGCAAGATGAAGTCGAAGGATCTCGCCGCGCGCATCGGCATCACCGAGGCCAATCTGTCGCAGCTCAAGCAGGGCCATGTGAAAGGCGTGCGCTTCGAGACGCTGGCCGCGATCTGCGACGCGCTGCAGTGCCAGCCCGGCGATCTGCTCGAGTTCCGCGCCGCAGACGTCGTGCGCGCGCAATAGGCGCATCGGACGGCGCGCGGTCACGCTTCTTGCCCGCGCGCCAGGGCCACGCCATCATCGAAGAATCGTTTGCATCGCTGCCGCTGATGTCAGCTTATCCACACCTGTTCGCGCCGCTGGATCTTGGCCACATCACCCTGCCCAACCGCGTGCTGATGGGCTCGATGCATACCGGCCTCGAGGACCACGCGCGCGATTACGACAAGCTGGCGGCGTATTTCGCCGAGCGCGCGCGCGGCGGCGTCGGGCTGATGGTCACCGGCGGCATCGCACCTAGTATCGCCGGTTGGCTGAAGCCGTTCTCCGGACGTCTGTCGATGCCCTGGCACGTGGCGCGGCACCGCAAGCTCACACGCGCGGTGCACGCCGAGGGCGGACGCATCTGCATGCAGATCCTGCATGCCGGGCGCTATGGCTATCACCCGCTGTCGGTGGCACCGTCGCGCATCCGGTCGCCGATCACGCCGTTCAAGCCGCGCGCGCTCACCGACCGCGGCGTGGTGCGCACGATCGAAGCCTTCGCGCGCAGCGCGGCGCTGGCGCGCGAGGCCGGCTACGACGGCGTCGAGATCATGGGCTCCGAGGGTTACCTGATCAACCAGTTCCTCGCCGCGCGCAGCAACCAGCGCACGGATCGCTGGGGCGGCAGCGCGGCCCACCGCATGCGCTTCGCGGTCGAGATCGTGCGCCGCACGCGCGAGCGCGCAGGCCCCGACTTCATCATCATCTACCGACTCTCGATGCTCGATCTGGTGGAAGACGGCCAGAGCTGGGACGAGATCGTGCGACTGGCCAAGGCCGTCGAAGGCGCGGGCGCGTCACTGATCAACACCGGCATCGGCTGGCATGAGGCGCGCGTACCGACCATCGTCACCAGCGTGCCGCGCGCGGCCTTCACCTGGGTCACGCAGCGGCTCAAGGGCGAAGTGTCGATTCCATTGATCACCACCAACCGCATCAACATGCCCGAGATCGCCGAGGCGGTGCTGGCGCGCGGCGACGCCGACATGGTGTCGATGGCACGGCCGCTGCTCGCTGATCCGCACTGGCTGGCCAAGGCGCGCGACAACCAGGCGGACCGCATCAACACTTGCATCGCCTGCAACCAGGCCTGTCTCGATCATGTATTCGCGAACCGCCGCGCATCGTGCCTGGTCAATCCACGCGCCTGCCACGAAACCGAACTGTTGATCGCGCCGGCCACATCACGCCGGCGTTTTGCCGTGGTCGGCGCCGGGCCCGCCGGACTCGCCTGCGCGACCACGCTGGCCGAGCGTGGCCACTCGGTCGTGCTCTTCGAGCGTGACGCGCAGATCGGCGGACAATTCAATCTGGCCAAGCGCATCCCGGGCAAGGAAGAGTTCGCCGAAACGCTGCGCTACTTCGCGAACCGCATCAAGCAGACCGGAGTGAAAGTGCAACTGGGCGAAGCCGCCACCGTCGACGCGCTGGCCAGGGGCTATGACGCGGTGATTATCGCCACCGGCGTCAGTCCGCGACGAGCGGGCATCCAGGGTGAGGATCACCGCAAGACGCTGAGCTACCTCGACGTGCTGGCGCGCAACGCCACAGTCGGGCCGCACGTCGCCATCGTCGGCGCCGGCGGCATCGGCTTCGACGTCGCCGAATTCTTGGTGCAATCGGCACCCTCGCCCACCACCGACCTCGCGCGCTGGACGCACGAGTGGGGCGTGGACATGACGCTCTCGACACGCGGCGCGCTGCGGAAGCCCGCACCCGAGCCGCCCACGCGCAAAGTGTGGCTGCTGCAACGGAGCACCGGCCGCCCCGGCGCGCGCCTCAACAAGACCAGCGGCTGGGTGCACCGCGCCGCGCTCAAGGCCAAGGGCGTGCAGATGCTGGGCGGCGTGCAATACCAACGCATCGACGACGCCGGCCTGCACACCATGATCGACGGCGTGCCGCGTCTGTTCGAGGTGGACCACGTCGTCGTCTGTGCCGGCCAGGAACCACAGCGTGCGCTGGCCGATGCGCTGGCCGCGCGCGGGGTGGCGGTGCATCGCATCGGTGGCGCCGACGTCGCCACCGAGCTCGATGCCAAACGTGCGATCGCGCAGGCCACCACGCTGGCGGCAGCCTTGTAACGCGAAGTGCCGCGACGACGGATGGCGCGCGGCACCTGCGTGCACCACACCACACAACGTGGGTTCTCAGCGCTTTTCGATCGGCACGAAAGTCCGATCCTCGGGGCCGATGTAGTTGGCGCCGGGGCGAATGATCTTGCCGTCCTCGCGCTGCTCGATGACATGCGCGCTCCAGCCCGAGGTACGCGCGATCACGAACAACGGCGTGAACATCGGCGTCGGCACGCCCAGCATGTGGTAGGTGCTGGCCGAGTACCAGTCGAGGTTGGGAAACATCTTCTTGGCGCTCCACATCACCTGCTCGATGCGCTCGGACACCTCGAACAGGCGCGGGTTGCCGCCCTCGCTGCACAGCTTGCGGCTGATCTCCTTGATGATGGGATTGCGCGGGTCGCCGATGGTATAGACCGGATGTCCGAAGCCGATGACGATCTCTTTACGCTCGATGCGCATGCGGATATCGGCCTCGGCATCGTCGGCGCTGCGATAGCGCGCAATGATCTCCATCGCCACCTCGTTGGCACCGCCATGCTTGGGGCCGCGCAGCGCGCCGATGGCGCCGGTGATGGCCGAATAGATATCCGCGCCGGTTCCGGCGATGACGCGCGCGGCGAAGGTGCTGGCGTTGAACTCGTGTTCGGCGTACAGCGTCAGCGAA
>DZBX01000334.1 GCA_022730075.1 Rhodanobacter sp.
GGCACGTTCATGGCCAGGGCCGACGGTCCGCGCATCGGCTTCGTCGAGGACTATGGCTGGGATACCCACGCCAACCAGGCCGCGATCCTGTCGCGCAAACTCAAGGAGCTCGACAACGCCTTCACCAGCTTCACGCAGGCGGCGCAGCCGGTGTGGTCGCGCATGGTCATGGTGGTGGTCACCGAATTCGGCCGCACCGCGCGCATCAACGGCACCAACGGCACCGACCACGGCACCGGCGGGGTGATGTTCGTGGCCGGCGGCGCGGTGGCCGGCGGGCGCGTCGGCGGGCAGTGGCCGGGCATGCGCCCGCAGCAGCTGTATCAGGATCGCGACATCCACGCGACCACCGATTTCCGCGCCGTGTTCAAGGGTTTGCTGGCCGCACACCTGGGCATCGGCGAGCGCGTGCTGGCCACACGCGTGTTTCCAGGCAGTGCCGCGCTGGCTCCGCAGGGTGGTTTGTTGCGTGCAGCCCTGGCGGCGTGAGGCGCCTGCGGCGAGGTTGCGATTGACACTGCGCGCGGCGCGCGTGAGGCTTGCCGGCATGACCACGGGGAGCCTGCCATGAGCGAAGAAACCCAGTACACCACGCCACCACCACCGCCACCACCGACCGCCAGCGCGCCGGCGCAATCCAGCGACATGGATCAGCGCAACTGGGCCATGTTCACGCACCTTTCGGCGCTGCTCGGCATAGTCAGCGGCGTGGGCTTCATACTCGGGCCACTGGTGATGTGGCTGATCAAGAAGGACCAGATGCCGCTGGTCAACGAGGCCGGCAAGGAAGCGGTGAACTTCCAGCTCACCATGCTCATCGCATTCCTCGTTTCCTGGGTGCTGATGCTGATGCTGATCGGCTTCTTGCTGATGAAGCTGGTCGTGGTGTTCGATGTGGTGATGTCGATCATCGCCGCGGTGCAGACCAGCAACGGCACGCGTTACCGCTATCCGCTGACGATCCGCTTCATCAATTGAGCGGTTTGCAAAACCGCTCCGGCACAAGGATGTGCCGCCGCGACGAGCACGCAAGTGCTTGTCGCGACAAAGGTGGCGCGGCTTTGCCGCGCCCGTTT
>DZBX01000335.1 GCA_022730075.1 Rhodanobacter sp.
GGCATGTTCGGTGTCGGCGTAAGCTGGATTTTCGTTTCCATGCACCACTTTGGCGAGGCCATTGTGCCGGTCGCCGGGCTGATTACCCTGGTGTTTGCCGCCGTGATGGCCGTGTTTCCTGCCTTGGCGGGCTGGCTGGCGGCGCGTCTGAGTGCCGAAAACAGTGCCGTCCGCGTGTTGATCGCCATGCCGCTGGCCTGGATGCTGCTCGAATTGATACGCGGCGAATTCCTGGGCGGCTTTCCCTGGCTCAACTTGGGCGCAAGCCAGATCACTAGCCCGCTGGCCGGTTATGGGCCGGTGTTCGGCGAGTACGGCATGAGCCTGGCCGTGGCCATGACGGCGGCCTTACTTGTGCTGTTGTTCAGCCGCCGCGCCGGGTGGCTCACCACACTCATGCTTTTTAGCGGTCTCGCGCTCTGGGTCGGCGGCAGCACCCTGCGGAATATCGAGTGGATCGAAGCCGCTGGCGAACCCATCAGCGTAGCCATCGTGCAGGGCAATGTGGAGCAGTCACGCAAGTTCGACCCGCAGGTGTTTCAGGCCACGCTGGATTTGTATCGGCATCTGACCGACATCGAAGCCGCCAATGCGCGCCTCGTGGTCTGGCCGGAAACTGCCGTGCCCGACACCGTGGAAGCCGCCGCGCCGTTTTTGCTCGAAATGCAGGATGTGGCACGCACGCGCAACCAGCAGATCGTGGCCGGCGTGTTCGACCAGGATCAGGCCGGAAACTACTACAACGCGCTACTCACCCTGCCGGTGGACGGTGGGCGCTATTACAAGCGCCATCTGGTGCCGTTTGGCGAATACTTGCCGCTGCGCTTTTTGATCGAACCATTCCGCAGCATCATTCAGGTGCCGATGTCCGACTTAAGCTCCGGGCGCGACGACCAAGCCTTGCTGCAACTGGCCGGGCACCCGGTCGGCGCGTCCATCTGCTACGAAGCCACCCTGGCGCGCAAAATCAACACTGCCCTGCCCGAGGCGGCGTTTTTAATCAATGCCAGTAACGATGCGTGGTTTGGCGACTCGCTCGCGCCGCATCAGCACCTGCAAATCGCCGCCATGCGC
>DZBX01000150.1 GCA_022730075.1 Rhodanobacter sp.
GCGCCGGTCGAGCAGGGCGTGGCGGCCTACGTGCGCGAGCTGGCCGCGGACTGAGGCGGCCCGCGCCGCGCCCGCTTCACTCCGGCTGCAACAGTTCCAGCGCCATGACCATGGCGTCCTCGCGCCCGCGCTGCGCCGGGTAGTAGCCGGGACGCCGACCGATCTCGTTGAAACCGGCGTGTTCGTACAGCGCGACCGCGCGCGGGTTGCTGGGGCGCACCTCCAGGAACACGCGCGGTGTTTCATGCCAGCGTGCCAGATCGAGCATGCGCCGCAGCAGGCGCTGGCCGTGGCCCTGTCCTTGCTCGGATGGCGCGATGCACAGGTTCAGCAGGTGTGCTTCCTGGGCGCCGACCGAGAGAATGCCGTAGCCGATGATGCGTGCGCCTCGCGCCAGTATCCAGGCGTTGTAACCGGCGCTGATGCAGTCGCGGAAGATGCCGCGCGTCCACGGAAATTCGTAGGCGGCGTTTTCGATCTCGGCGATTTGCGCCAGATCCTCCAGCTGCATCGGTCGCAGCGCGGCGGGGATCGATTGCGGCAGCGCGGCCATCATGCGTGCCGTGCGTGGCGCTGGCGCAGGGCTTTCAACGCGCGCCACAGCACGCGCTTGCGTGCCGGCTGCGCCAGCATGTCCGCGGGTGCATCGGCGTGCTCGATCAGCGCCTTGGCCTGGGCATCCAGCGGCAGCAAGCGTCCCAGCGCGGCGCGCGCCTCGCTGCCCAGCACCAGATAGGCCGCTGCCTGGGGCAGTGCCGTCGTCAGCGTGGCGGATTCGACGCAGGGCGCGCGCTGCAATGCGCTGGGCAGACACAGCAGCGCTGCGCGCAGCAGTGCCTGCTGACGCGCATCGGCGGCGGCGCCTGCGGGCAGCAGCACGATCAGCGCCAGCGTGTCAGCCGCCGGCGTGGTGCCGGGCGGCACGGTGCCGGGCAGCGCCGTGGGCATCGCGGCCGGCATCGGCGCCGCTGGCTGCAGCACGGGCGCGGCGCGGCGCAGGATCAGCGGCTGCACGTCCAGTGCACGCAACAGGCGCATGCGCTCGGAGGCCGGCAGTGCCCGCGCGCTGTTCATGGCGTGCCCGCGCGTCCGCGGCGGCGCTGCCGCTGCCGTGCCGCCAGACCCAGCAAGGTCAGCACCGGGCCGGACAACACGTACAGCAGGATCACGCCGAAGGCCACGCGCGGCGGATCGATGGCCAGCGCCACCAGCACCAGCACCACCACGAACAGGAAGATGAAGGGCACGCGATCACCCACCGGCCAGGACTTGAAGCTGAAATAACGGAAGCGGCTTACCATCAGCAAGGCAGCGGCGGCGGCCACGAACGGGGTGACGAAAACCAGCGACTTGCCGTTCCAGCCCAGGCTTTGCGCGGCCCAGAGATAAATCATGGTGAAGGCCGCCGCCGCCGGGCTGGCCAGACCCTGGAAATAGCGCTTGTCGGCCATGCCGACCTGGGTATTGAAGCGCGCCAGGCGCAGCGCCGCGCAGGCCGCGTACATGAATGCCGCGGCCCAGCCGATGCGTCCCCACACCGGGCCGTAGGCGCCCAACTTGGACAACGACCACGAATACAGGATCAGGCTGGGCGCCAGGCCGAAGCTGACCAGATCGGAGAGCGAGTCGTACTGCACGCCGAATTCGCTCTGGGTATGGGTCAGGCGCGCGATGCGGCCGTCGAGCCCGTCCAGCACCGCGGCCACGAACACCGCCAGCACGGCATCGCCGAAATGCCCGCCCATGGCCGCGATGATCGCGTAGAAACCGGAGAACAGCGCCCCGGTCGTGAACAGGTTGGGCAGCAGGTAAATGCCACGGCGCGGACGCTGTGGCGCCGGAGTCACTTCGTTCATGGCGCCAGTGTAAACCAAGCGTGGCACGGTTCATGGTCGGCGCCCGCGCGACCGGCGTCACGCTGTGGCGGCCCGCTGCGTGCGTCTGCGGCCGCCTTGCCGGGGGCTCTGCTAAAGTGCCGCCGACTACCTCAGGGGAGGCTTCCCGATGCGTCGCATGTTCCTCGTTGTCCTCGCGCTGCTGTTGCTCGCGCCGCTGGCTTCGGCCCAGGTCTACAAGTGGGTCGATGACAAGGGCACGGTGCACTTTTCGCAGACGCCGCCCCCGCCCGGGGTCAAGTACCAGGTGATGCACATGGCCAGCGACACCGGCACCAATGCCACGGCTGCGCCGCCGCCGGTGACCGCTGCTGCCAATGACGCGGGCAATGCGCCCGGCGCGCAGGCACCAGTGGCCAACACCCCGGCCAATCGCGCCGAGCTGTGCAAGCAGTTGCAGCAGAACATGACCCTGCTCAACAGCCCCGAGGCGCTCAACGTGGCCGGCGCGGACGGCAAGCCGGTGGCGCTGGATGCGCAGGCCCGCGCGCAGCAGAAGACCCAAACGCAGGCGCAGATCAAGCAATTCTGCACGCCGCCAAGCACGCAGTGAGCGGTTTGCAAAACCGCCCCGGCGCAGGGGTGCAGTGGGCATCGCCCGCTGCGCGCCAGAGCCATGGATGGCGCAGGCAAAGGTAAGGTGGCGCGGCTCTGCGCGGCGTCGCGCTGCGCTGCCGACGCTGCCTCAGGCCAGCACGCCCTGTTGCTGTAGCCACTGGCCGAACTGCGGCAGCGACATGGCGCCGGACATGCGCGTGAGTTCGCGCCCGCCGCGAAACACGATCAGTGTCGGGATGCTGCGGATGCCGAGCATGGCCGCGGTGGCCTGATTGGCCTCGGTATCCAGCTTGGCGAAGCGCGCCTGCGGTTCGAATCGTGCCGCGGCCTGCTCGAATACCGGCGCGAAATTGCGGCACGGCCCGCACCAGGCGGCCCAGCAGTCCACCACCACAGGCAGCTGCGTGCGTCCGACCAGCGTGCTGTAGTTGGCATCGGTCAGCGCCACGGGATGGGCGTCGAACAGCGGCTTGCCGCAACGTCCGCATCGCGGTTGCTGGGTCAGGCGGGCCGTCGGCACGCGGTTGATGGCAAGGCAGTGCGGACAGGCGATCTCGAGGGTTGCGCTGGACATGGGTGGCTCCGTGTTCAAGATTGGCTCGCGCGCGGCGACGTGCCGCGCGGTCGCGATCGACCCTGCCGAAATGGCGGCGCCGGGGCGCGATACAAGCCGCGTGGCACGTGGCGGCTTGTCCCGGGCTATCCAATCAGGGCGGCCGGCACTATCGTTGCGCGCGCGCGGCATGGGCAAGCGCTTGCGAGGTGAGGGCGTGATCGGCTGGAGAAGTCTGCTCGTGGCGCTGGTGGTGGCCTTGCTGGCGGCGTGCGCACCGGTGCGGCAGTCCGCGCCCGTGGTGCCGATGCCTGCGGCGCCCGCGGTGATTCATTTCCACGGCAAGGTCATGTTCGGCGCGCGCAACGCAGTATTGCCGCAGGGCGCGACGCTCAGCGTCAGCCTGCTGCAGACGAGCACTGGCGGCGGGCGCATGCTGGCGCAAGTGGGCGGCTTGTCGGCGTCGCGTTCGCCGGCGCCGTTCTCGTTCAGCGTGCCGCGCGCACTGCTGCAAAGCGGGCCTGCCTATGCGCTGAGCGCGCGCATCGCCGATGCGCAGGGTCGCGCACTGTGGGTCCAGGCCACGCCCGCGCCGGTGGATCTCGCGGTGGCGGACGAATCGGTGACCCTGTGGCTGGTGCCAGCGCCATCGCCGCCGCCCGCGCGAACCGCGCCCGCGGCCACCGCGCCGCCCCCGCATGGACCCGCCTACGTCGTCGCCGAAGGTCGCGAGCCGCAGTGGTCGGCGCGCATCTATGGTCTGGGCGCCAGGCGCAGCATGCGCACCTCGATCGGCCACGACGCTCCGCTGCTGCAAAGCTATGCCACGATCAAGCGCCAACGCCTGCACTCGGGCGTGGTGGTGTACACCACGGCCGACGGATTTATCAGCTTGACGCTCGGTCCGGGTAGCTGCCAGCTGCGCGGCAGCAAGAAGGTACTGGCGTGGCGCGCGGTGCTGGAAACCCCCGCCGCCAGTTATCGCGGCTGCGCGCGCGGTTTTCCCTGAGCGCCACGGGCGCTGATCCCCGGCTAGAATCCGCGTTTTGCCCGAGCCCGAATCCCATGCCGATCGCCAAGGACCATGTCGTCAGCCTGCACTATCGCGTCAGCGAGGGCGGCCAGCCCATCGAGAGCTCGTTCGAGCGCGACGCGCCGCTGTACGTGCTGATCGGCCACCAGAACATCATCCCGGGTTTGGAGCAAGCACTGCTGGGTCGCGAGGCGGGCGAGCGGTTCAACGTGACCGTGCCGCCCGAGCAGGCCTATGGCCAGCGCCAGGATGGCATGCTCGTGCGCGTGCCGAAAAAATACTTCGCCCATGCCGGGCAATTGCGCCCCGGCATGCTGGTGCCGCTGGCGCTGAAGGATGGTGGCCAGGAGTGGGTGACGGTGGTCAAGGTGGGCATGACCACGGTGGATGTCGACCGCAATCCGCCGATGGCCGGCAAGACACTGGATTTCGAGGTGGAGATTCTCGCCGTGCGCGATGCCAGCGCCGAGGAAGTCGCGCATCACCATGCGCATGGCGCGGAAGGTGGCGCGCACGGCCACGGTTAGGTGGTCCGATGCATGGTGCGGTGTGCGTATCCATAGCCGGCAGCAGGAAGCAGGAAGCAGGAAACAAGGTCGGGTTCAGCGCAGCACGCGCTTGCCGTACAGGAAGTGGCGGCGCCAGTAGGGGTTGTCC
>DZBX01000336.1 GCA_022730075.1 Rhodanobacter sp.
GCTCGGCCTGATCAACTACCTGCACACCTACATCGACACCGGCCGCCTGACCAACATGAGCACGTTGCTGTGGAGCGCCGCGGTCATCGTGTTTTTGATCGGCCTGATCTCCGAGCAGATCACCAACCTGACGTACAAGCGCGAGGGGTGAGCGCGCTGGCGGCCTGCGCGTCGGGCCGGGCGCGGGGTGTGGCGTGATTGTACGCGTCTTCGACCGCAGCTAACATATGGCTAGCTATATCGTCGAGTGAGCGTGCCATGAAAACCGTGCCGGTCTACGAAGCCAAGAATCGATTCTCGGAGCTGCTCGCAGCCGTGGAGCAGGGCGAGACCGTGTCGATCACCCGTCGCGGCGCACCCGTGGCCCGGCTGATCGCGGAGCCCGCCGCCGGCAAGACCGGCCGCAACGAGGCACGCAAACGCGTCGCCGCCGGCTTCGAGCGGCTGCGCGTCTTGCGCGCGGGCATCTCGCTCGACGGTGATCTCAAGACCATCGCCCGCGAAGGCGCGGACTGATGCCGTTCGTCATCGACAATTCGGTGGTGTGCGGCTGGTTTCTGGCCAATCAGTCCACCGATTACACCGAAGCCATTGCCCAACGCCTGCTGGGCGACACCGCCATTGCCCCCGCGCTGTGGTCGCTGGAGCTCGCCAACGTGCTGCGCAGCGCCTGCAAGCGCGGCGCGATGATCGCCAGCCAGGCGCGCGAGGTGGCCGCGCAGATTGCCGTCTTGCCGATTGCCGTCGATGCGCAGCCACCTGCCACCCAGGCCGTTCTGTCGCTCGCGCTGCGTTACGACCTGTCCAGTTATGACGCGGCCTATCTGGAACTGGCCCTGCGCCTGCAGTTGCCCATCGCCACGCAGGATGCGGCACTGGCCGAGGCGGCTCTGGCGGCGGGCGTGGGCGTGGTGCGCTGAGTGGCGGTACGGATGAACATCGCCACCGGCAAACCGCGCCTGCTGCCGTATTCGCGGCTGAAGCTGTTCCTGCCGGTCAGTGCGCTGTATTTCGTGCTCGGCCTGATCAACTACCTGCACACTTACATCGACACCAGGCGGCTG